>CAJQNW010000488.1 GCA_905479765.1 uncultured Tepidamorphus sp.
CCTTCCCTTTGAACGCCATTTCGATCCGCCGGTCGGCGTGCCCGAAGAGGTGGCGCCGGGCGTGCGAAGGATCGTTGCGCCGAATCCTTCGCCCTTCACGTTCCGCGGCACCAACACCTACATCGTCGGTAACGGGTCAGTCGCGATCATCGATCCCGGGCCCGACAGCGAGGCGCACCGCGCGGCGATCGAGAAGGCTGTCGAGGGCGAAACCGTTTCGGCGGTCGTGGTCACCCATACCCACCGGGACCACTCGCCGCTCGCACCTGCCATAGCCAAGGCGCATGGGGCGAAAACCTATGGTTTCGGCCCGCACAAACCCGCGCGTCCGCCCCATCCTGGCGAGGATCTGCGGCTCGATGCCAGCAACGATATCGACTTCGTGCCTGACGTGGCACTCGCCGACGGTAACCGCGTGGAAGGCAACGGCTGGACGCTGATCGCCGTGCACACGCCCGGCCATACCTCCAATCACATCAGTCTGGAACTTGAAGGAACCGGCACGCTCTTCTGTGGTGACCATGTGATGGCGTGGTCTACGTCCGTGGTCGCGCCACCGGATGGCAACATGGCCGATTTCATGGCCTCGCTGGAGAAGCTTGCCGCACGCGGCGACGCACTCTACCTGCCGGGCCACGGCGGCGCGTTGCGCGAGCCAAGCCGTTTCGTGCGCCTGCTGGTGCTGCACCGGCGCCAGCGCGAGGCTTCGATCCTCAAGCGACTGAAGGCCGGCGAGTGCACTATTCCGGAGATCGTCTCGAAGATCTACCGGGGCCTCGACCCACAGCTCACCACAGCCGCGGGGCTTTCGGTGCTTGCCCATATCGAGGACATGACGGACCGCGGCCTCGTGGTCGCCGAAGGCGAACCGGGTCTTGCCGGCAAATTCCGGCCGGCGTAACGCTGCTTACGAGCCAGGGGCAGGTGCGGCTTCGAGCGGCGCTTCGAGCCGGGCAGTGAGCCCCGTCAGAAAGTCGTAGATGCGGGCTGCGTTCTCGCCGAAATCGTGGCGGCCGATACGCGATGCCGACCGCATGTCGACCCGGGCCTCCTCCGGCCCGATCCGCGTCACCACGATCACCACATCGTCCTTGAAACCGAAGACGAGCGTGGGCGCCACGGCTTCGATCCGGCCGGTCTCCTGAAGTCCTGGCGGCAAGGAATAGACGATCTGCCAGCCGCGAGCTTCGGCCAACGACTTGGCCGCCAGGTAAACCTCGTTGGCGCTATAGCCCAGAAACAGGGGCACGATCTCGGGGTATGCCGCGCGTTGCGGAATGGCGAAATCCTGCCCGGGATACTCGGTCGACAGGCTGCCCGGCGGACGCAATCGGTCGGCCTGCGTGAACGCGGGCGGGTTGAACCAGTCCGTCGTCACGTCGTTGATAGCCGGCAGGTAGGCGAGATGGGACACGCGCCACGCCGGCCAGGCAAGCACCAGCAGGGCGAAAAAGACACCAACCAGGGCCTGGGCGGTGCCGCGAAATCCGCGGGACCAGATCACCACGAATGCGCCGATCCCGAGCATCAGGGCGACCAGCGCCAGCGCCACGGCGACGCCGAACAGCAACAGCCCGGCGGTCGTCTCGAGGCCGACGAACCGGTGCAAAAGGGTGGTCAGGACGGCGACGGGGACGGCGAAGATACCGAGCCGGCGGCTCCAGCGTGCCTGTCGCGACCAGCGTTCGGTATATCTCGCCGTCAAGCCGCCCGCCTATTCCGCCGCGTCCGACGTCGGCAGGCGATAGTCCTTGAACTGATCGCGGAGCGTGATCTTCTGGATCTTGCCCGTCGCCGTATGCGGAATCTCGTCGACGAAGGCCACGTCGTCGGGCATCCACCAGGACGCGATCTTGCCGTCCATGTAGGCCAGGATGTCTTCCTTCGTGGGGCTGGTGCCGGGCTTGCGGACGATGACCAGGAGCGGCCGCTCGTCCCACTTGGGATGATGGATGCCGATCACCGCCGCTTCGGCGACTTCGGGATGTCCGACCGCCAGGTTCTCCAGATCGATCGAGGAGATCCACTCGCCGCCCGACTTGATGACGTCCTTGGCCCGGTCGGTGATGTTCATGTAGCCGAGAGGATCGATGGTGGCGACGTCGCCGGTGTCGAAGAAGCCGTCCTTGTCGAGGATCTCGCCGCCCTCGCCCTTGAAGTAGGACCGCGACACGCCCGGGCCGCGCACCTTCAGCCGGCCGAACGTCTTGCCGTCCCAGGGCAGGTCAACGTCGTCGTCGTCGGTGATCTTCATCTCGACGGTGAAGGGCGCATAGCCTTGCGTGGCCTGGAGGTCGAGCCTGGCCTGCAGATCGAGGTCCCTGTTTTCAGGCTTCATAGCGCAGGTCGATCCGATCGGGCTCATCTCGGTCATGCCCCAGGCGTGCATGACCTGGACGCCGTAGTTGACCTCGAACTTTTCGATCATGCTGCGCGGACAGGCGGATCCGCCGATCGCCACCCGCTCCAGATACGGCAGTTCCTTGCCGGAGGATTCGAGATACTGCAGCAGCATCATCCAGATGGTCGGCACGGCGGCGGTGAAGGTGACGCGCTCGGTCTCGAGAAGCTCGTAGATGGACTCCCCGTCCATCTTGGCGCCGGGCATGACCAGGGCGGCGCCCGCCATCGGCGCCGAGAAGGCCAGCGACCAACTGTTGGCATGGAACATCGGCACGACCGGCAGGATCGTGTCGCCCGTGCCGAGATTCAGGACGTTGGGCACCGAAACGGAAATCGCATGCAGCACATTGGAACGGTGGGAGTACAGGACGCCTTTGGGATTGCCCGTGGTGCCGGAGGTATAGCACATGCCGCACGCGGTGTTCTCGTCGAACTCGCGCCACTCGAAATCGCCGTCGCAGCCGCCGACCCATTCCTCGTAAGCGATCGCGCCGGGCAGGTTCGTCTCCGGCATATGTTCCTTGTCGGTCAGTATGATGTAGCGCTCGACGGTCTTGAAATGCTCCTGCAGCTTTTCCAGCAGCGGCACGAACGTCAGGTCCGTCATGATCATACGGTCTTCGGCATGATTGACGATATAGGCGAGCTGCTCAGGAAACAGGCGGGGATTGAGGGTATGATAGACCGCGCCGAGGCCGGTGATGCCGTACCAGGCCTCCAGATGACGCCAGGTGTTCCACGCCAGTGTCCCGACCCGGTCTCCCAGCTTGATGCCGTCGCGCTCGAGCGCCTGGGCGACCTTTCTGGCCCGGATCCGGGCCTCGATATAGTTGATCCGGTGAATGGGTCCTTCAACAGACCGGGAGACAATCTCCCTGTGACCGTGCTGTTCGGCGGCGTAGTCGATGATCTTGTGGCACAGGAGCGGCCAGTCCTGCATCAAACCCAACATGAAAACCTCCCTAACTCGACAGTCGCGATTGCTGTTCCTGTTTGTAACGCTGTTTTAGCCCCACACAACCGTCACGCCAATGGCTCACTCCGCCCGGATTTCGGACACGAGTCGCGGCTCGCGCGGTCAAATGGTATCGTTATGCGACATTTTGACCATTGGCGATTGATTCGAAGGAGGGGGCGATGAGTGAAAATCCCGTCGACGACGTAGCTGGTGCACTGAGCGGACGCGACCCGGGCAAAAGCGCCACGCTTATCTATATTCTCTATCTCGTCGGGATCATTGTCCCGGTCGTGCCGATCGTCGCGGTCGTGCTCGCCTATATTTACCGCAAGGACATGACGGGCTGGCTGGAGAGCCACAACACCTATCAGATCCGCACCTTCTGGATGGGCCTTCTCTACGGGATCATCGCGCTGGTCCTGATGCTCGTGCTGATCGGCTGGCTCGTCTACATCGCCATCATCATCTGGCTGGTCGTGCGCTGCGTGAAGGGCCTGCAGGCGGTATCGCGGCGCGAGCCGATTCCGGATCCGCAGACCTGGATGGTGTAAAGCCCGCGAGGCGATTACGCTTCAGAGCAACAATTAAAATGCCGGGCCCTGCCCGGCATTCTTTTATCCGCCGCGGCGCTGCCGAAATATCGCCGTTTTCTGCGGGTCACACTCCGAGCATGCATATGACCCACACGCCAGAAACACGGGGGGCGGTGGATCGGATCAGCGACAGCATCCGGCAGGCGCTCTCCGCCGCCGACCGGTCGTCTGATATCCAGGACATCATCGAAAGCGCCCGCGCGGCGCTGGTCGAGGCCGAGGCCGTCAGCCTGTTCGGCATCGAAACGCCGCATCCGGACTTCGGCTCGGTGCATTGGATCGTCGGGCGGACAGACCTGCCCGGCGGCGACTATCTCGTTTTGGCGATTCCAGACCACGCGGATGACGACAGCGGCGATTGGGATACCGGCGGCTGGCCGATCTTCACCGCCGGCGCGGACGATTTGTCGGAAGCATTCCGCCAGTTACCCGCAGGCTTCGTGGAGGCACCGCTCGCGATGAATGCGCCGGAGGCGGAACTGGCTGTCGCCTGAATCCTGAGGTCGCTCGTTTCCCTTAGTCAGCTACCCGGCCGAGGGTCTATCGGCACGATTGGCGATTGCCAGAGGATCGATTCGAGCAGCTTCGCGCCCGACAGCAGTCGATGCTCGCCGCGTGGCGGGGCAATGAGCTGGATTCCGACCGGCAGATCTTCCTTCGTGAACCCGGCTGGAATCGAAATCGACGGGCTCGTCCAAAGCGTCGCCGGGAAGGCGATTGCAAGCCAATCCACATAGTTGTCGAAGGCCTGCCCGTGGCATTCGGCGACGTAGCGCTGCTCCACCGGATACGGCCCGACAATGGTCGCCGGCGCCAGCAGAAGGTCGTAGTCGGAGAAGAAGGCGAGCGCACGGACGAAGAGCGCGTGCCGCTGAGCCTGGGCCTTCGCGATCTCCTCGGCGGTGAGCTTCAGGCCGGCCTCGATGTTCCAGATGACGTCGGGCTTCAGTTTGTCGCGGTGGTTGTCATAAAGAGGCTTGTGGGTGGCCCCGTAAATCGCCGCGCGCAGCGTAGCGAAGCATTCCTTGGCCTCCGACAGGTCCGGTGTCGCCTCCTCGACGACCACCCCGGCTTCGGAGAGGCGTTTAGCTGCAGCCTCACAGATCGCGGCGACCTCCGGGTCGACCGGCGTAATGCCGAAATCGCGCGTCCAGGCAACCTTCTTAGGCTTCCAGCCCGAACGCGCCGCGTCCAGAAAGGACCGGCCGTCGAAGGGCAGCGAAATCGGATCGCCCGGCTCCTCGCCCACCATCGCGTCGAACAACAGCGCCAGGTCCTCGACGTTGCGGGCCATCGGCCCCTCGACGCCCATGGTCTGGTCGATCGGAACGCCCGGCGTGGCCGCGCAGCGACCGGGAGACGGCCGCATGCCGACGATGCCGTTGAAGCTTGCGGGATTGCGCAGCGACCCGCCAAGGTCGGAACCATGCGCGAGCCAGGCGGTTCCGGTGGCCAGCGCGACCGCGGCGCCGCCGGACGATCCCGCAGCCGAACGCGATGTGTTCCACGGGTTCAGCGTGCGCCCGAAAACCTCGTTGAAGGTATTGGCGCCGGCGCCGAATTCCGGCGTATTCGACTTCGCGTAGACGATGCCGCCCTGAGCTTCCAGATGCTCGACGAGCAGATCGGACGTCTCGGGAACAGTGTCTGCGAAGATCGGCGAGCCGCGAGTCGTGCGCACGCCTTCGACCTCGACGAGATCCTTTATCGGCACCGGGATACCGGCCAGCACCCCACGATCGCCGGCGGGCTTTTCCATCAGCGCCGTTGCCTTGTCCCGGGCCCGGTCGAAACATAGCGTCGGCAGCGCGTTCACAGCCGGCTCGACCTCGCGGATGCGCGCCTCCAGCGTGTCCAGCAGATCGAGCGGTGTGATCTCCCGCTTAAGCAGCAAATCGCGCACGGCAACGGCGGTCATGGGGATCAGGGTGGCATCGGCGGTCATTCAGCGTTTCCCTTTAATCGAAGACATTACCGTCTCATTTGTATCGGGCAGACAGAGGCAACTCACGCCTAGACGGGTACCATTCCAGCTTCGGCATCACCATAGGTTACAGGAATCGGTGCCAAGGCACCGCGAGACGCAATCCAGACTTGCGCGCAACCGCTTTACTTTCCCGGCCGGATCAGCTTGTGATGCCCTCCAAGCCCGCACGCTCAACGGAGTGATAACCCTATGCTGCCGCTTTCCAATCTGGCCGTCCGCGATGTCGAGACGGTGCTCCATCCCTACACCAATCTCGATACGCACCGGACGACAGGGCCGGTCATTTTCGAACGCGGAGAGGGTGTCTTTCTCTATGACACAAACGGCAAGCAGTATCTCGAAGGCCTCGCGGGCCTGTGGTGCACGTCGCTGGGCTACGGCAACGAAGAACTCGTCGAGGCGGCCGCCGAACAGATGCGCAAGCTGCCGTTCAGCCACATCTTCGCCGGCAAGAGCCACGACCCGAGTATCGAACTCGCCGAAAAGCTGAAGGAAATCGCGCCTTGCGACATTTCCAAGGTGTTCTTCGGCTGCTCCGGCTCCGACGCCAACGACACCCAGATCAAGCTCGCCTGGTACTTCAACAACGCACTCGGCCGGCCGAAGAAAAAGAAGATCATCTCGCGCATGCGCGGCTACCACGGCGTCACGATCGCGTCGGCCAGCCTGACCGGCCTGCCGGCGAACCACATCGATTTCGACCTGCCGATCGCCGGTATCCTGCACACCGACGCGCCGCATCCCTATCGCGGCATGGAAGCCGGTGAAACGGAAGAAGATTTCGCCACGCGCCTGGCCAACAGCCTCGACGCGATGATCCAGCGGGAGGATCCCGACACCGTGGCCGCCTTCATCGCCGAGCCTGTGATGGGCGCCGGCGGCGTCATCATCCCGCCGAAGACCTACTACGGGAAGGTCAAGGCGGTACTCGACAAGTACGACATCCTGTTCATCGACGACGAGGTGATCTGCGGTTTCGGCCGGCTCGGCACCATGTTCGGCGCAGAGGCTATGGGCATGAAGCCCGACACCGTATCGGTCGCCAAGGCACTGTCGTCGGCCTACCAGCCGATCAGCGCCGTGATGGTGCCGGAACGCATGTACGAGGCGATGATCGACGAGAGCAAGAAG
>CAJQNW010000489.1 GCA_905479765.1 uncultured Tepidamorphus sp.
CGGAACAGCACGCCCATATCGTCGGCGCGGCGAAGCGGGCCGGCGCCTTCGTGTCGGCCAATCCCGGCATCCGCCAGCTCACGGCGCGCCGCACCGCGTTCATGGACGCGCTCGCCGATATCGACCTGATCAGCATCAACCGGGTGGAGGCGGAAGCGCTGATGCCGGGCCTGGCGATCAATGCCGTGGACAAGGCGGCCGCACACCTTCCCGACGATGCGCCCGATCTGCTGCGCCGGGGCCTCGACGGCTCGGGCTTCGCGATGACGCTGGAAGGCTTTTGCGCCGCGCTCAGCGCGCTCGGCCCGCGCTATGTGGCGGTTACCGACGGCACCGACGGCGCCTTTCTTTGGGCCGATGGCGCCCTGTACTTTTGCCCGCCGTTCCACGTCGAGCCGGCCGGGACGGCCGGGGCGGGCGATGCCTTCACCGCGACGCTTGCCGCCGAACTGGTGGCCGGGAAGGGTCCGGAACGGTCGCTTTCCGCAGCGTCAGTAAACGCCGCGTCGGTGGTGCGGCATGTCGACACGCAGACCGGGCTGCTGGATCACGCAGCGCTGGAACGCATGATCGCGTCAGCGCCGGCGGACTTCAAACCGCGCCGGCTGCTCTAACGGCAACCTGTTCAAAACATCCGCCAGATCAATGTTTCCGTAAGGACCGGGGAGGGTAGTTTCCAAGACGGATGCGATTGTTGACCTCGTCAGGACAGGCGATCGCGTATAGTTAGTAAGGGTTGGGGACAACAGGGGACGGATATCGCGTCAATCGTGTGATCGAGTGAGTCTAGGCGTCGCAAATAGTCGGACGTCCCGCTGGCTGACAGGGGGCGGACGATTTGTCGTGTTCGCCGCGGTGATGGCCGCGGCGGGGATGATGACGTGTGCCGAAATCAAGGCCCAGGAACAGCCTGCTCAATCCGGGGACGACCAAGTCGAAGCCAGCCAGACGGGCGATGTCCCATCCGACGATGACGCCGCGCCAAGCGCCGAGCGCACCGGCATTGCCTACACGGTTTCGATCGACGTCGAGGGTGGCGACGAGGATCTCAAGAAGACCATCGAGGACTCCTCCAACCTGAGGGCGCTCGAAGCCGAGCTGCCGGCCGGTCCCTCCGGTCTGGTCCGGCGCGCCCAGGCGGATTTCGAGCGGATCCAGAAGGCGCTCAACGCGGACGGCTATTTCGGCGGGCTGATCGACATCAGGGTCGCCGGCGTGTCGGCAGCCGACGAGCGCGCCGTCGACGTGGCCGGCGCCGCGGCGCCGCGCGGACCGGTGCCGATCACGATAACGGTCGAGGCGGGCCGGCAGTTCGTCATCGGAACGGTCGTGCTGGCGGATGCGGCAACCGGACAGGCGTCGCCGCTGCCGATCGACGTCACCATGCTCGATCTGGCCCCCGGCACGCCGGCCAGGGGTATCCGGGTTCTCAATGCCGAGGCCCGCCTCGTCGACGCGATGCAGGATCTCGGCTATCCGCTGGCGCAAGTGACGCGCCGGCGCGCGGTCGCCGATCACGCCAACGCAACGCTCGACGTCACATTCTTCCTGGATCCCGGCCGGCAAGCCGATATCGGTCCGGTCACGGTTCGCGGCGCAAGTGCGGTCGATGCCGACTTCATCGCCCGCCAGGCCAACGTCAAACCCGGCACGCGGTATTCGCCCGCCGAGGTCAGGCGCATCCGCGAGGAGGTCACGCGGCTCGACACGTTCAAGTCGGTGCGTGTGGTCGAGGCCGACGAAGTCAACGCGGACGGCCAGATCCCGCTGATCATCGAGGTGGAGGAACGCAAGCCCCGCTTCGTCGGTCTCGGCGCAAGCTATTCGTCGACGGACGGGGCGACGTTCAACGGCTACTGGGGGCACCGCAACGTGTTCGGGCACGGCGAGCGCTTCCGGATCGACGGCGAGGTGTCGCGGCTGTTCGAGAATTCCGTCAACGACCTGACCTACCTGCTCAAGGCGTCCTTCGAGAAGCCCGGCTTCATCACGCCGATCGACGACCTGCTGATGGAGGCGCGGGCGTTCCGGGAGACGCCGGATGCCTACACCGCCACGGGCGCCGGCGGCATCGCCGCATGGCGCCGGCGGTTCACCGACAAGATCGAGGGCCGGGTCGGCGTCGAGGTCGAGCACGAAGAAATCACCGACGTGTTCGGCACCAACACCTACACCCTGGTCGGCATCCCGATCAGCGGCAGCTACGATTCCACCGACAACAAGCTCGACCCGTCAAAGGGCATCCGTGCCAGCCTGCAGGTGGAACCATTCGCCACCTTCCTGGGTTCCTCGCTCAACATGACGATCGCGGAAGGAACCGTCTCGGCCTATCACGCGATGGACGAGGCGAAGAAGTTCATCGTCGCAGGCCGCGTCACCGCAGGCACCATCGAGGGGCCCGACAACGTCGCCGAAATACCCGCCGACCGGCGGTTCTATGCCGGCGGCGGCGGCTCGATCCGCGGCTACGACTATCAGGGGGTCAGCCCGCGGCTGCCGAACGGCGAGCTCGTCGGCGGTAACAACCTTATCACGGCGTCGGTGGAACTGCGCCTGAGGATCACCGAAACGATCGGCATCGTTCCGTTTCTCGACATGGGCGGCGCTTTCGCGTCGAACTCGCCGACGCTGAGTGAAGAGTTCAAGATGGGCGCGGGCCTGGGCCTGCGCTACTACACGGCCATCGGGCCGATTCGCCTGGATGTCGCAATGCCGCTCAACAAGGGACCCTACGATCCCGACTGGGCTCTCTATGTCGGGCTCGGCCAGGCGTTCTAGCTTGACTATTCAGGACCTGAACAAAGAGGCACGGATACTCCGTTGCGCAATCTTCGTCGCATAGCCGGCTTCGTCGGCATCCTGTTGCTGATTCCGCTCGTCCTGGTGGGCGGGCTGCTGCTGTTCGCGCAGATCGCGCCGGGCCGGGCGCTGCTTGTCTGGGCCATCGAGAGCGCGGCGAGCAGCGATAAGGCGACGCTCCAGATCGGCGAACTCACCGGCCGCATTCCCTTCGACATGACGGTAAGCGACGTATCGATGGCCGATGCGGACGGCGTCTGGCTGAGCGTCGACCGGGCGCGGATGCGCTGGCGGCCGTTCGCGCTGATCGGCGGGACGCTGTCGATCGAGATGATCGACGTGGGCACCGTCAGCGCGATGCGGCTTCCCGCCCCTACCGAAAGCGAACCGGAAGAAAGCGGCGGCGGCATTCCCGTCCTGCCGTTCGAGGTGGTGCTCGACAAGCTGTCGGTCGCCGACGTGGTGCTTGCCGAGCCGGTTCTCGGCGTCGCGGCTACGGTTACCGTCGAGGGCGAGGCACGGCTCGGCGACCCGGCCGACGGGCTATCGGCGCGGCTTGACGTCGAGCGGATCGACGGTACGGCCGGAACCATCGCGGCGCGGCTGACCTACAGCCCGGAAAGCGAAACCCTCGATCTCGACCTGAGCGTCGACGAGCCGGCCGGCGGATTGCTGTCGCGGCTCAGCGACCTGCCGGGACTGCCGCCGCTGCGCGTCGATCTCGCCGGATCGGGGCCGATCGACGACTGGGCGGCGGATCTCAGGCTCGCCGCCGGCACTCAGGGGAGCGCGGCCGGCAGGGCGACGATTACGCGGCAGGGAGACGGTCGGGTGATTTCCGCCGATCTCGCCGGCAGCGTCGCCGGCCTGCTACAGCCGGCCTATGCGCCGCTGGCGGAAGGCAACTCGACGCTGTCCGCGCGCGCATTCGTCCCGACGGAGGGGTCGGCAGGCGGGGCGATCGTCATCGACAAGGCCGAAGTGCTCACCGCCGCCGGATGGGTCTCCGTCAAGGGCACCTTCGATCCGGGCAGCCAGGCGATGGACCTCGACTACGACGTGGTGGCCGGGCAGGCGCAGCGCTTCTCCGCCGTGCTTCCGGTAAACGCCGCCTGGCGCGGGATCGAAGTGACCGGGCACGCCGGCGGCACGGTGTCGAAGCCCGATATCACCGCCCGGCTCGCCGGCGAAGGCCTGTCGCTCGAGGGCAATGCGGTCGAGATGCTGGACCTGGACCTCGCCGCCAAGGCACTGGGCCCGGTGGAGGATCCCGACAGCCGGATCGACCTGACGGTGAGGGGCAAGGCGGACGGCTTCGTGCCGACCGAGGACGCCTATGCGACGGCAGCCGGCGAGACGGTGTCGCTGAACCTTGCCGGCACCGTCACGCCGGGCGGAAAGCTCACCGCCGATGAACTCCTGTTGACCGTCGGCGCCGGACAGATCCTGTGGACGGGTATCGTCGGGCCGGACCGGCTCGACGGCAACCTGGCGGTGACCGGCGTCGACCTGTCGACGTTCGCCGGCCTTACGGGCATCGACTTGCGCGGGCAGGCCAATCTCAAGGCCGATGTGTCCGGCCGCTTCGACGGCTCGATGCTGACGGCGACACTCGATGGCGGCGCGACGGATTTCGCCACCGGCATCGCACAGGTCGATGGAGCGCTCGGGACCCGGTTCACGGTGACCGGCGGCGTCGAGCGCGGCAGCGACGGCAGCTTCGCCTTCGACGATCTCGTGGTGTCGGGCGCGGCCTTGACGGTGACCGCCGACGGCAGCGCGGATACCGACAGCGCCGACGTCACCGCCGAGATCGACCTTCCGGATCTGGCCCGTCTCGACGAGCGGGTGAGCGGGGCGGCATCGGTGACCGCGCATCTGACCGGGTCGCTCGAGGATCTCGCGGTGAAAGCAAGCGCGGCGATCGACGAGGCGACGGCCATGGGCCAGCCGATCACGGGCCTGAAGCTCGAAGTCGATGCGACGGACGTCACCAACCGGCCGTCGGGTTCGCTGGTACTGGAAGGCAATGTCGACAACCATCCGGTGACGGGCAGCGGCCAACTGGCGTCGCTCGAGGATGGCGGCGGCGAGGTGAAGGGTCTCGACATCACCATCGGATCGGTGCGTCTTGCCGGCGACGTTTCCGTCGACAGCGAAGGCCGCGCGGTCGGGCAATTGCTGGTGAAGGCGGCCGATCTCGGCGACATCTCGTCGCTGGCGCTGACGGAGCTCGCCGGCAAGGTCGACGCGACCGTCGACCTGGCGGTCGAGAACGCGGTGCAGGTGGTGCGCGTCAAGGCGGACGCCAGTGACGTCAGCGCCTTCGACGCGCGCATCGGGGCAGCCAACATCGAAGCGACGGTCCGCGATCCCGCCGGCACGCTCGCGGTTGACGCGGATATTACGGCACAGGCGCTCGACGTCGGCGGTCAACGCATCGACGACCTGAAGGTAACCGCCGCGGGCGGGGCCGATGAAAACACCGTCAGCGTGTCGGTGACGGCGCTTGGCGCCAGTCTCGACGCCAACGGCGCGGTGGCGCTGGTCGACGGCGACGCGACGGTCAATCTGGCCGGCCTCACGGTTTCCGGCGGCGGGCAGACCGGAACGCTGGCGCGTCCCGCGACGATCCAGATCGCCGACGGCGGCGCGACGATCGAGGGCTTCAGCCTGAGGACCGGCGGCGGCGGCATCGATATCGACGGGAGCGCCGGCGAGACACTCGACCTGAAGGTCGCGATCAACGCGTTGCCGCTGGCGCTTGCGGATATCGCGATGCCGGGCTCCGGCATCTCCGGAACCCTGTCGGGCACGGCGGACATCACCGGATCGGCCAGCGCGCCGACCGGCGACTACAGGCTGCAGGTGAGCGGGCTGCTGCTGCCGGCGATGCGGCAGGCCGGTGTCGCGGCCGCGAACATCGAGGCCTCCGGCAGGCTTGCAAACGGACGCTCCAGCGTCGACGCCAGGATCACCAGTTCGACCTCGGCCGCGCTCAACATCACCGGGTCGGTGCCGCTGTCGGCCGCCGGCGCGCTGGATGTCGCGATCAAGGGGCGGGTCGACCTGGCGCTCCTCAACAACATGCTGGCCGCCTCCGGCGACCGCGTGACCGGGCCGATCGACATCGACATGAAGATCACGGGACCGGCGGATGCGCCGGATGCGAGCGGAACGATCCGGCTTGCCGGCGGGACCTATTCGAGCCCGCTCAACGGCGTGTCGCTCGACGCTATCACGCTGGACGCACAGGGCGGGCTGAAGGCGATCGAGATCACGCGGTTTTCGGCGCGGGCGCCGAACGACGGGACGATCAGCGGATCGGGCCGGGTGCGGCTCGACCCGGACGCCGGCTTCCCCGTGGAAATGAGGATCACCGCCGACAAGGCCGAAATCATCTCCAACGACCTGGTCGACGCGACGATCAGCGCGGCGCTGACGCTGACCGGACCGGTCGCCACCGACCCGGACCTGAAGGGCACGGTGACGATCAACCAGATGGATATCCAGCTTCCCGACCGGCTGCCACGCTCGGTGACGCCGATCCCCGTCGAGCACGTCAACACGCCGCCGGCGGTGAAGGCGCAGCTTGCCGAAGAGAACGCCCTGAACCG
The DNA here is from genome assembly GCA_905479765.1 of uncultured Tepidamorphus sp. Classification (GTDB taxonomy): domain Bacteria; phylum Pseudomonadota; class Alphaproteobacteria; order Rhizobiales; family Tepidamorphaceae; genus Microbaculum. Next base: position 6,417 of record CAJQNW010000489.1, read on the forward strand.
GAGCGGCGGCGACACGCCCTACAAGATCGATCTCGACCTGACCGTGACCACGACGAACCGGATCTTCGTGCGCGGCATGGGCGTCGACGCCCAGCTCGGCGGCGAGATCACCGTGCGGGGAACATCGGATACGCCCTTGATCGTCGGCGGCTTCCAGCTTCGCCGCGGCTATGTCGACGTGATCGGCCAGCGCATCAACCTGACACGCGGCATCGTCACCTTCCCGGGCACCGACAAGATCGATCCGGAGCTCGACTTCATCGCCTCGACCACGACGTCGAGCGTCACCGCGCAGGTGGGGATCACCGGAACGGCGTCGAGCCCGGTGTTCACGTTCTCGTCCTCGCCGGAACTGCCGCAGGACGAGGTGCTGGCGCGGCTGCTGTTCGACAAGGCAACCGGCGAATTGTCGACCGGCGAGGCGATCCAGCTGGCGCAGGCCGCAGCGCAGTTTGCCGGGTTCGGCGGCGGCAGCGGCGGCATGGTGGAGAACATCCGCAAGAAGCTCGGCCTCGACGTCCTGCAATTCACCTCGGAGGGCGACGATCCGGCGATCGGCGTCGGGCGCTACATCAACGACAATATCTATCTGGGCGTGAAGCAGGGCGTGACGGCGAACTCCAGCCGTGTCACCGTCGACATAGACGTCACCGACAACATCAAGGCGACCGGCGAGGTCGGCTCCGACGGCTCGTCGAGCGTCGGAGTCAGCGTCGAATGGGACTACTGACACAAGGGCGGATATTCGATCAATGTGATCACAATTTCCGCAGCCTTTGCCGAACCTGAAAGCATTGTTTCCGAACGAAAATCCGCTCAGCCACTTGCGTTCAGGGCGTTCCGTGATACGCTTTTTGGGCCAAGTGAAACGGAAACGGGGGGTAAGCGGTTGGCGAAAGCGGCTGTTGAGGCACGCCACGTAACAAAGGCATTCGGCGATGGCCCCGAGCGCGTTCTGGCGCTGGATAACGTCAGCGTCGAAATCCGCGAAAACGAGTTCTTCACGCTGCTCGGGCCGTCCGGCTGCGGAAAAACGACGCTGCTGAGGCTGATCGCCGGCTTCGACCATCCCACCAACGGCTCGATCCTTCTGAACGGGGAGGACATCTCGCATCTGCCGCCGTTCAAACGGCCGGTCAACACCGTCTTCCAGAGCTACGCGCTGTTTCCGCACATGAGCGTTGCCGACAACATCGGTTTCGGGCTGGAGATGCAGGGCAAGCCGAAGGCCGAGGTCGCCAAGGCCGTCGACGACATGCTGCGTCTCGTGCGCATGGAAGAACTGAAGAACCGCAAGACCAGCCAGATCTCCGGCGGCCAGCAGCAGCGCGTGGCGCTGGCCCGGGCGCTGGCGCCGCATCCCAAGGTGCTGCTGCTCGATGAGCCGCTGTCGGCGCTCGACCTGAAGCTCAGGAAGGAAATGCAGATCGAGCTGAAGCGGCTGCAAAACGAGACGGGCATCACCTTCGTGTTCGTGACGCACGACCAGGAAGAGGCGCTGACGATGTCCGACCGCATCGCCGTGATGAGCGCCGGGCACATATTGCAGGTCGGCTCGCCGCGCGAGATCTACGACCGTCCCTCCGAGCGCTTCGTGGCGAATTTCATCGGCGACACCAATCTGATGGAAGTCGAGGTCGTCTCCGTCTCGAACGGCCGGGCGCGGCTCCGGTTCGCCTCGGGGGCGGAAACCGAGGCCGATATGCCCGAGGGCATGAGCGAGGCAAAGAGCGTCACCGTCGTGGTGCGTCCCGAACACGCACAGCTGGCCGGGACCGGCGACAACGGCGTGCTGTCGGGACAGCTCGAGAACGTCGTCTATTTCGGCACCGATACCCATTACCATGTGCGCCTGGACGAGGGCGTGCTGTTCACTGTCCGCGCCCAGAACGTGCGCGGCGGAGCGGAGGAGCGCCAGCCGGGCGCCCGGACGGATATCGTCTTCTCCGAACTCGCCGTGCAGGTTCTGAGGGACTGACATGGCGGAGGCGGACGCCCAGACAACCGGACACACATCTACCGGGCGGGCCGACGGACGGGCCGCGGCGCTTCCCAACCTGACGCGGCGCGACGAGGTGCGCCGCAAGTGGCTTCTGGTCGCGCCGGCTCTGGTGGTGCTGGCGCTTGCCGCGTCCGGCCCGTTGCTGATCGTTCTGGTCTATTCGTTTCTCACGCCCGGCAACTACGGCGGCGTCGTATGGGAGTTTTCCGGCGAGGCCTGGTTCAAGGTCGTCTTCCATCGCGACATCTTCGACGACACGCTGGGGTTTGCCGACGCGCATCTGTCGATTTTCTGGCGTTCCGTCAAACTGTCGTTCCTGACGACGGTGCTGGCGTTCATATTCGGCTTCCCGACCGCCTATTTCATCGCGACGCGCCCGGAAAAGTACCGGGGCCTGTGGCTGTTCCTGATCACGATCCCGTTCTGGACGAACCTGCTGATCCGCACCTTCGCGATTATGGAGGTGATCCGGGCCGACGGCGTGATCAACCAGATCCTTCTCGGGCTCGGCGTCATCGAACAGCCGATCCAGATGCTGGCCACCGATTTCGCCATCCTGTTGGGCATGACCTATGTCTACCTGCCGCTGATGGTGCTGCCGCTCTACGCCTCGATGGAAAAGCTCGACTTCCGTCTCGTCGAGGCGGCCTACGATCTCTACGCGACGCGGTTCCAGGCGCTGAAACGGGTGATCATCCCGACGGTGAAGCCCGGCATCATCGCCGGCTCGATCCTGGTCTTCGTTCCCTCGCTCGGCGCCTATGTGACGCCGCGGGTGCTGGGCGGCGGCAAGCACCTGATGCTGGGCAACCTGATCGAGCTGCAATTCGGCCAGGGCCGCAACTGGCCGCTCGGGGCGGCCCTGTCGATTACGCTTCTTCTGATCGTGATGGTGGCGCTGCTCACCTACATCCGTACAACGGGGAACTCGGAGGGCGGTCATGGCTGAGAGCGTCCAACCGCCCGGTCCGGACAAGCGTATACGACCGTTTTCGGTGAAGCGGCAGACCGGGTTCACCACCGTCGCCATCATCTGCTTCGTCGCGCTCTACGCGCCGATCCTGACCCTGGTGGTGTTTTCCTTCAACGCCGGGGAATCGATCGCCAACTGGGGCGGTTTCTCGTGGCGCTGGTACGAAGCGGCCTGGGCCAACGAGCAGGTCAAGGAAGTCTCGGTCCGCTCGCTGGTCATCGCCAGCTGCGCCTCGGCGATCGCCACGGGGCTTGCGACCATGGCGGCGCTCGGCACCACCAGGACGCGGCCCTACCGCGGCCTGACCGCGGTGTTCGTCGTCATCAACCAGCCGCTGATGGTGCCGGAGATCGTCAGCGCGGTGGCCCTGCTGATCTTCTTCGCGATGATCAAGATCGCGACCGGATATACCGGCCTCGGCTACCTGATCGCCGCGCATACCGCCTTCTGCATTCCCTTCGCCTACCTGCCGATCCGGGCGCGGCTGGAAAGCATGGACCTGACGCTGGAGACGGCCGCCGCCGACCTCTACGCGACGCCGTGGAAGGCCTTCAGGCGGGTCACGCTGCCGCTGCTGTGGCCCGGCATCCTGGCCGGGGCCATGCTGGCGTTCGTCATCTCGCTGGACGACGTGGTGATAACGGAGTTCGTGAAATCCGCCGGGCAGGATACGCTGCCTACCTACATGCTCGGTCAGTTACGGCGCAACGTGACGCCGGAGATGAACGCCATCTCGACGGCCTTCCTGGCGCTCTCGATCGGGCTGGTAACGATTTTCTTCTTCCTAAGCCGAAGAAGAAAGTAGAGTGGCCCCTAGGCACCGGAATGAACTTCCAGGGGTCTCAATCAAAGAGGGAGAACGGTACATGCCGTGGAAACTGACATCAGGCGCCGCAATCGCGGCGTTGCTTGCCTCGACCGCGATCGCGTCGGCCGAAGGCGAGCTCAACATCTACAACTGGGGTAACTACACGAACCCCGAGCTGATCGAGAAATTCGAGAAGGAACACGACGTCAAGGTCACCATTACCGACTACGACTCCAACGACACCGCGCTGGCCAAGGTGCAGGCCGGCGGGCACGGCTTCGATATCGTCGTGCCGTCGCACACCTATGTGCCGATCTGGGTCGAGGAAGGGCTGCTGCTCGAATCCCGCCCCGACGAGATGGAAAACTTCAAGAACGTCGACGAGCGCTGGGTCGACGTGAGCTGGGACAAGGGCCGTCACTACACGGTTCCGTGGCAGTGGGGTTCGACCGGCGTCGCGGTGAACAAGTCGGCCTATTCGGGTGACCCGAACACCTCGGCGATCTTCATGGACCCGCCGGACGAACTCGCCGGCAAGGTCAACGTCGTGCCGGAAATGAGCGACGTGATGGGCCTGGCCATCATGTACGAGGGCGGCGCGCCGTGCACCGACGACAAGGAAGTCCTGAAGAAGGTCCGGGACCAGTTGCTCAAGGCCAAGGAAAAATGGCTGTCGATGGACTACGGCATGACCGAGAAGCTGGAGACCGGCGACGTCATGGCAAGCGTCAACTGGAACGGCTCGACGTTTCGCGCGCGCCTGAAGAATCCGGATGTCGTCTACGGCTATCCGAAGGAAGGTTACATCCTGTGGATGGACAGCGTCGGCGTGCTGAAGGACGCCAAGAACGTCGAGAACGCCAAGCTGTTCCAGAACTTCATCATGGACCCGGAAAACGCCGCGCTGATCTCCGCCTTCGCGCGCTACGCCAACGGCATCAAGGGCTCTGAAGCCTTCATGCCGGACGACATGAAGACCGCGCCGGAAGTCAACGTCCCGGCCGAGCACGCCAGCGCCGGCAGGTTCAACGAGCGCTGCTCGCCGGAGGTCATGGAAATGTACACGGCGATCTGGACCGAGCTCCAGAAGTAAGCCGTTCGACACCGAATCCAACACCGCGGGGGCCCGGGGAAACCCGGGCCTCATCCCATGCGCCCCACCGCCCGTGATTGCCGCGCAATCGGCATCTCGAAAACGCCGATCCGCCTTTCGAGTGCGCCTGCATGACGGCCGGGGCACGAACCATCGAGGCATGTCATGCCTGATCTCGATCTCTGCTATCTGCCCGCGGCCGAGGCGCTCGATCGCTTCAACGCAAAGACCCTGTCGCCGGTCGAGCTGATGGAGGCGGTCATCGCCCGCAGCGAGGACGCGCAGCCCAAGCTCAACCCCTTCACCTTCACCTACTACGACGACGCGATGGAGGCGGCACGCGCGTCCGAGGCCCGGTATGCCAGCGACGCTCCGAAAGGGCCGCTCGACGGCCTTCCGGTCGCCATCAAGGACGAAAGTTACATCGCCGGCCAGCCGACCTCGTTCGGATCGCTGTTCATGAAGGATTTCGTGCCGGACCATA
>CAJQNW010000490.1 GCA_905479765.1 uncultured Tepidamorphus sp.
GATGATGGCGTCGTCGTCGAGATTGCGCGCCAGCGCGGCGATCACCCGTTCCGGACGGATCGGCGTTTCCGCGCTCGTCGCCAGCGGATTGAACGCGGCGAGTTTGCCTTGCCAAGCCGTCTGCGCACGCGCGGCGCCGGCCTGGCCGGACAGTGTGTCGCGGCCTTCCAGTTCTGCGACCAGCGCCGAAAGGGCAAGCCGGGCGTCCGCGCAGATGGCAACGGCTGTATCGTAATTGGCGCCGATCACCATCGGATCGCTGTCGATGTGAATGATCGTCGTTCCGGGTGCCGGAGAACGCCAGCGTTCCGTCGTCACGGAGCCCGCCCGGCAGCCGATGAAGACAACGATATCGGCTTCGTCGACGACGGCCCGCGTCGACGGCACGCCGCCGTTCGAGCCAACGACACCGACGGCCCGTTCGTTCGTCTCGGCAATGGCGCCCTGGCCCGACACCGTCGTCGCGACGGGCAGGTCGAGCAGGGCCGACAAGGCCTTCAGTTCATCGAACGCGCCGGCGATCACCGGGCCGCCGCCGCAAATCGCGACCGCGGATTTGGCGCGGGCGAGGATACCGGCCACTTCGCGGATGGCGTCCGCGTCGGGCGCAGCGCGTTCGGCAGGAAACTGCCGGTGGCGTTCGTCCGCCCAGATCTCGGTGTCGTCGACCGGGGCCTTCTGCGTATCGAAGGGAAACGCAAGATGCGCCGCGCCGGGGCGTCCCGTCGTCATCGCCCGGAAGGCGGTACGAACCGCTGCCGGCAACCGGCCGGCATCGTCGAGGCTGGCATTCCACTTGGTCAGCGGCCGGAACAGCGCGGTCTGGTCGAGTTCGGTCAGCGGGTAGCGGCCGCGCGACGTCGTCGCGACGTCGGTGGTGATCGCCAGGATCGGCACCGAGCTTTCGTTCGCCTCGACGACGCCGGGCAGAATGTAGGTGGCTCCGCCCCCGGAGGGGCCTTCGCAAACGCCTGGCTTGCCGGTTATTCTCGCGTAACCGTCGGCCATATAGGCGGCATGGCGTTCGTCCCGGGTCAGAAAATGGGTTATGCCGTGGTCGAGCCTCGCCAGCGCGTCATAAAACGGCAGGGTCGTATCCCCGCAAAGCCCGAATATATGCTCGACACCATAGGCCTGAAGCATGCGAACCATGGCTTCCGCTCCGGTCGACTGGTTCGTGCGCTCCAACGACATCAAGGACTCCGTGGCTTTGCGCGGCTGAGTGAAGGTCTGTATACAGTGATCCACGTTGAAAAGGTTGCAGCGGGGAGTCAATGGAAGATTTTGAAGAGCAATCGGGAATGAGATGAGCGAGGGTCGCGTCGAGGCGCTTTACGACAAACTCAAGGCGATGGCGGTCGACTTCCGGATCCGGCCGGGCGAGCGGATCAACGAGGTCGCGCTGGCGCGCGAACTCGAAGCGAGCCGCACGCCGCTCAGGGAAGCGCTCAACCGCCTTGTGGGAGAGCGGCTCATCGCATTCCAGCCCGGCAAGGGGTTTTTCTGCCGGCCACTCGATCCCGACACCGTCTACGAATTGTACGAGCTGCGCCGGATCATCGAAGAGGCGACGGTCAGACTGGCATGCGCGCGCGGAGAGACGGACGCAATCGCGGCCTTGAAGGAGAGCCTTTATGCCGACGGACTGTCCTATGTCGGCAAGACAGTGCGTGAACTGACCGCCTTCGACGAAGCCTTTCATCTCGGCATCGCCCGGCTGTCTGGAAACGAGGAACTGGTACGCCAGCTCGCCCGGATCAACGAGCGCATCCGCTACGTGCGCTGGGTGGACATGGCGGCGCGTGTCAGGGAAACGAAGGGCGAGCACAAGCTGATCATGCAGGCCATCGAATCCGCAGACGCCGAGGGAGCGGTTTCGGTCATGCGCTCGCACATCGCAAAGCGCATGGACCAGATTGTCGCCTCGGTGAAGGAAAGCTATTCTAATATCTACATGCCCGGCGCGGAGACGCTGTTCGACCGTCCCCTCGTCGCAGCGGAGGTGTGACGTGAAGGCTATTGGTGGAAAGGCCATCTACGGCGCGTCTGTCGGCATACTCATGCTCGACGCACGTTTTCCGCGCATTCCCGGCGACATGGGCAACGCGCTGACCTGGCCATTCCCGGTGCACTACCGGGTGGTGCGGTCGGCATCGCCCGATCGCGTGGTGCGTCATCGCGGCGAAGGCCTGCTCGATGCCTTTATCGATGGCGCCCGGGCCCTTGCCGACGATGGTGTCGACGGTATCACCACCAATTGCGGGTTCCTGTCGCTGTTCCAGGAGGAGATCGCGGAGGCTGTCGGGATTCCTGTTGCGACTTCGTCGCTGATGCAGGTTCCGATGGTGAATTGGCTGCTGCCGTCCGGCAGACGCGCCGGGATCCTGACCGTCTCCGGGTCGACGCTCACGCAAGAGCACCTGGAAAAAGCCGGTGTCCCGGAAGGAACGCCGGTCGGCACCACCGAAGGCGGCCGCGAGTTTACCCGCGCTATCCTCGAAAATCGGCTGGAGCTGGATGTGGATGCCGCGCGGCAGGACAATATCGATGCGGCTGTCGCGCTGAAGGCAGCCAATCCGGATCTCGGCGCGCTGGTTCTCGAATGCACCAACATGGTGCCGTATGCCGCCGACATCCGAGAGGCGACCGGACTGCCGGTGTTTTCGATCTACAACTTCGTTTGCTGGTTTCAGGCGGGCCTGGCGCCGCGCGGGCAGTGGCCCTGACGGGTGCTGCCAGGTGCGGCTAGGAGGCGAGGCTTTGCTTTTCGCCGGCAGCAATGTGTCGCGCAGCCGCCGCGTGCGTCCTCAGGACGTCACCGATGGCAATCAGGATCGGTCCATCGCCGAGCAGGGATCGCGATGCGTCTTTGAGGTCGCTCAGTGGACCGGACCAGACCTGCTCGCCCGGCCGGGCGACCGACCGGACGGCGACCGCAGGTAGCGCCGGTTCTATACCGCGCTCGATAAGACGATCGGCCAGCTCACCGGCCGTGCGGCCGCCCATGTAGATTACCGCCGTCTTGCCTGCACCGACGAGATCCTCGACGGGCAGCGCATCCGGCAGGCCGCCCTTGCGGGAGTGTCCGGTGACGAAACTCACCGCCTGGGCGTGATCGCGGTGGGTGAGGGAGACCTTCAGGCGCGCCGCCATGGCCGTCGCGGCGGTGATGCCCGGCACGACGTCGACGCAAATACCGGCCTCCTCCAGTTCGGCAATTTCCTCGCCCGCCCGGCCGAAGATCATCGGGTCGCCCGACTTGAGCCGTACCACCCGCTTGCCCTGGCGACCGAGCTTGACCATCAGCGCGTTGATGTCTTCCTGCCTGCAGGAGTCGCGGCCGCCGCGCTTGCCGACCATCATGCGTTTCGCCTCCCGGCGGGCAAGTTCCAGCACCTCGTCGGAAACCAGGTCGTCGAACAGGATCACGTCGGCTGACTGCAGCGCCCGGACAGCCTTGAGGGTCAGATACTCCGCATCGCCCGGGCCGGCGCCGACGAGCGTCACGTGCCCGGTATCGGAGGTCGCGCTGGACAGCCGGTCGACAATATCGATCAGATCGCGTTCGGGCGCGGTGTGCGGCTCCACAGAAAACGCCAAATCGGCGAAGCGCTCCCAGAACGCGCGGCGGCGACCGGAATCGCCAAGCCGCGCGGCGACTGTGCTCCGCAGCCCCTTGGCGGCATCGGCCCAGATACCCAGCCAGCGCGGCAGCAGCATTTCGATGCGCCGCCGGATCGCCTGGCCGAGGATCGGCGCGGCGCCGTCGGTCGAGATGCCGATCACGACCGGCGCGCGGTTGACGATCGAACCGAACTGGAAATCGCAAAACGCCGGCCGGTCGATGACATTGACGGGCGCGCCGGCCGAACGGGCCGCGTCGCGAATGGCGTGCGCATCCTCTTTATCGGTAGCGTCCGCGACGACGATCGCCGCGCCGGCCAGATCCTCCGGGCGCCATGCCCGTTCGACAACGCGGGCGGTGATGGCTTCGGCGACGCCGCGCATCTCAGTTCCGACGATCTCGGCGACGACGCTGACCCGCGCGCCGGCGGCAGCCAGCAGCTCGGCCTTCCAGGCAGCCGCCTCTGTGCCGCCGACAACGACGGCGTCCTTATCCCTCAGATCGAAAAAGACGGGCAGCTTCGGCAATGTGCCGATCCGCGCCGCCTCGCGTTCACACGGCTTCCTTGACTGTACGCTCATGGATGATCCTCTGGATGTCGGGCCGACAGGACCCGCAGTTCGTTCCGGCACTCAGTGATGCCCCGACGGCCTCGACCGTCAGGCAGTTGCCTCCAACGATCGCTTCGATGATCTGGTTGGCGCCGACTTCGAAACAGCTGCAGACGATTGCGCCGGGGTCGGGCTGGTCGGCGCCGGGACGACCGGCCAGCAGGCGCAACCGATCGGACGGGGACGGGAAATTGCCGGTCAAACCGTCGGATGTAAAACCGCGGCTGATCGAGACCGGCTGGGGTTCGATGAAGAGGGCGGCGTGGAGCGCGTCATCGGAGAACGCCGCGAAGCGGTGCCGGCGCGCGCCAACGTCATGGACGGCGAGCAGATCCGTATCATCTTCGATCGCGAACAGATTGCGGGCCCATTCGGTCCAGTCGCCGGGCTCGGTGATCCCCGCCATCTCGACGCGCCAGCCGCCGCGCGATTGCGCCATCGACCAATAGTCGGCGGCGATCCGTTTCGGCCGTTGGCGGAGCACCGCGAAACCGTACCAGGTCTCGCCGAGCGGCTTTACCGACACCGGGGTGTGCTTCAGTTGCGGCTGCCCGGAGACGGGGTCCGGTTCGCCGGTGACGACGGCATCGATCCGCGCCATCGACGACAGGCGGTCCGTCCAGTGGATGGGCGCGAAAACCGAGCCCGGCCGCTGCCGCTCGGTTATCATGACACGGCCGATCATCGTGCCGTGTTCGCTCTCGACCCGCACCAGTTTGTCGGGTGCCAGACCGTGGCGTTCAGCGTCTGCCGTGTGCATCTCGACGAACGGCTCGGCGATATGCGTCATCAGGCGCGGCGCTTTCGCCGTCCGGGTCATCGTGTGCCACTGATCGCGAATGCGGCCGGTATTGAGGATGAGATCCCGGTCCGCGTCACGGTGCGGTTCGTTTCGCGCCACGCGGGTCGCGACGAACCGGGCGCGGCCGGTCGGGGTGTTGAACTTTCCCTCAGAGAACTGGCGACCTCCAGCCGGGTTATCTCCACTGGCGGGGGCCGGCCACAGGGTCGGCTCGAACGCCGCATAACCGGCGTTGTCGAGATGGGCGAGGCCGCCGAGGTCGAGGCTGCGGCTGCCGTTGTTCGCCACGGTGGTCAGTGCTGCATGCTCCTGGAAGATATCTGCGGGGCCGCCGTAGTCGAAGCCGTTGAATCCCATCAGCTTGGCCACGCGCGCGATAATCCACCAGTCCGGGCGGGCCTCGCCGATCGGCGGCAGGAAGGCCCGCTGGCGGGAGATGCGCCGCTCGGAATTGGTCACGGTGCCGTCCTTCTCTCCCCATGCGGCGGCGGGAAGCAGAACGTCGGCATGGCGCGCCGTGTCCGTCTCGGCGGTCACGTCGGAGACGACGACGAACGGGCAGGCTCGCAGCGCCTCAACGACGGTGTCGGCCTGCGGCATGGAAACGGCGGGGTTGGTCGCCATGATCCACAAAGCCTTGATTCGCCCATCGCCGACTGCGCGAAACAGGTCTACCGCCTTTAGGCCCGGCCTGTCGGCTATCCGGGGGCTCTGCCAGAACGTTTGCAAGATTCGGCGGTGCGCCGGACTTTCGATCTCCATGTGGGCTGCGAGCATGTTGGCCAGTCCGCCGACCTCGCGCCCGCCCATGGCGTTCGGCTGGCCGGTCACCGAGAACGGCCCCATGCCGGGCTTCCCGATCCGCCCAGTTGCCAGGTGGCAGTTGATGATGGCGTTGACCTTGTCGGTTCCGACTTGCGACTGGTTCACCCCTTGCGAGAAGACGGTCACGACCTTCCGGTTTTCGGCTAACAGCGCGTAGAAGCGCGACAGCGCCTCGGCGGACAGTTCGGTCTGTGTAACGGCGCCGTCGAAACCGGTCGCGCGGGCGGTGGCCAGCGCGTCCGCGAAGCCTTCGGTGTGGGCGTTGATGTAGTTCGCGTCGATAACGCCGGCCCGGTCCAGATGGTCGAGCAGTCCGTTGAACAGTGCGATATCCGATCCCGGTGCCAGGGCCAGGTGCAGGTCGGCGATCTCGGCTGTCGCGGTGCGCCGCGGGTCGATGACGACGACTTTCGTGCCACGTTCTTCCTTCGCGGCGACAAGCCGCTGGTAGAGGACGGGATGGCACCAGGCGAGGTTCGAGCCGACGAGCACGACCAGATCGGCAAGCTCCAGATCCTCGTAGGTGCCGGGAACCGTGTCCGACCCGAAGGCGCGGCGGTGGCCGGCGACGGTGGAGGCCATGCATAGGCGGCTGTTGGTGTCGATATTGGCCGAGCCGATGAAGCCCTTCATCAGCTTGTTGGCGACGTAGTAGTCCTCGGTGAGAAGCTGGCCGGACACGTAGAAGGCGACCGAGTCCGGTCCGTGTTCGGCAATCGTCCGGCTGAAGGTCCTGGCAACGAGTCCGAGCGCGGAATTCCAGTCGGCCGTCTTGCCGCCGATCGTCGGCGTCAGCAGCCGGTCGTCGAGCGACAGGGTCTCCCCGAGCGCGGTGCCCTTGGAGCAGAGCCTGCCGAAATTGGCCGGGTGGTCGGGATCGCCGGATATCTCGACGCTGCCGTCGGGCAAAGGACGGGCAAGCACCCCGCAGCCAACGCCGCAATAGGGGCAGGTCGTGCGAACCGCTCCCCCCGCTCCGCTGGTGACCGCGTCAGCCGTCATGATCAGGCGACCTTGCGGCTAAGGGCTGCAGCCGACAGCAGGATGCGACCGTCGCGAACCGCGAGCGGGATCGTCTTGACGCAGCCGACGTCGGGCCCCTGCACCTCGCCGGTTTCCAGGCTAATGACCCAGTTGTGCAGCGGGCAGGTGACTGAGGTTCCGTGCACGATGCCCTGGCTGAGTGGACCGCCTCGGTGCGGACAGCGGTCGCGCACGGCGAACAGCGAGCCGTCGGCTGATTTGAATATGGCGATGTCGTCGCCGGGCGCCTTCACCGTCCTTGAACCGCGCACCGGCACGTCGTCGACCGCTCCAATGTCGACCCAATCGGAAAGCGCGTTCATTCGGCTGCCTCCATGTAGGACAGATCGGCCATCGGCCGGAACTCCTGAGTTCTGGCGCCTTCGGTCCGCTCCGCCCAAGGGTCTGTCTGGGAGAATTTCTGGCTGAAGACGAAGCGGTCGAACAGCGCGCGGCGCTTGTCGGTATCCTCGACCACGCTGGCGTGGATGGAGTCGAAGCCGACGCGCTTCGCCCATTTGTAGATGCGCTCCAGGTAGCGGCCCTGCTCGCGGTAGAGCTGGACGAGCGCGACGATAACCTCGAGCGCCTCGTCCTCGGTGGCGACGTGGGTCAGCACCTCGGTGCCCTTGATGTCGAGGCCGGCGGCGCCGGCGAAGTGGATGTCGAAGCCGGAGTCGACGCAGACGATGCCGACGTCCTTGCAGGTCGCCTCGGAGCAGTTCCGGGGGCAGCCGGAAACCGCCATCTTGACCTTGGCCGGCGTCCACGACCCCCACATGAACTTCTCGATGCGGATGCCCAGTCCTGTGGAATCCTGCGTGCCGAAGCGGCACCAGTCGGTGCCGACGCAGGTCTTCACGGTCCTCAGCGCCTTGCCGTAGGCATGGCCGGAGACGAGGCCGGCGGCATTGAGGTCGGCCCAAACCGCTGGCAGGTCTTCCTTCCTGACGCCGAGCATGTCGATGCGCTGTCCGCCGGTGCACTTGACCGACGGGATCTCGAACTTGTCGACGACATCGGCGATCGCCCGAAGCTCCTTCGCCGACGTCATGCCGCCCCACATGCGGGGGACGACGGAGTAGGTGCCGTCCTTCTGGATGTTGGCGTGGACGCGCTCGTTGATGAAGCGGGACTGACCGTCGTCGACGTACTCGCCGGGCCATGTGGCCAGCACGTAGTAGTTGAGCGCCGGCCGGCACTTGGCGCAGCCGCAGGAACTCTTCCACTCCAGCGCCTGCATCAGGTCGGGGATCGTCTTCAGCTCGTGGGCGACGATCAGCCGGCGGATGTCGTCGTGGCCGAGATCGGTGCACGGGCACATCGGCTGCACGGCGGCGGGATCGTAGGCGTCGCCCAGCGTCAGCGTCAGCAGTTGCTCGACCAGCCCCGTGCAGGTGCCGCACGAGACCGAGGCCTTGGTGTGGGCGCGCACGTCGTCCAGGGACGTCAATCCGAGCTCGGCGATCTTGCCGGTGATGGCGCCCTTGCAAATGCCGTTGCAGCCGCAGATTTCCGCGTCATCCGGTAGCGCTGCAACGGCTGCCGTAGGGTCCAGCGCGGCCCCTCCCGCATAGCCGGGGCCGAAGATCAGGGTTTCGCGCAGGTCGGAGATGTCCTCGCCGCGCTTGAGCAGATCGAAAAACCATGCGCCGTCCGAGGTGTCGCCGTACATGACCGTGCCGACGACGCGGTTGTCCTCGAGTATGAGGCGCCGGTAGATGCCGCGGGCGGCGTCACGCAGCACGATTTCGTCGCGGCCGTCGGCTTCGGCGAAGTCGCCGGCGGAAAACAGGTTGATGCCAGTGACCTTCAGTTTGGTCGCGGTGACCATCGGATCGAACCGCGCCGATTCGTCTCCGGACAGCTGGGAGGCCACCACGCTCGCCATCTCGTAGAGCGGGGCCACCAGGCCGAACACCTGGCCGTGCGCCTCGGCGCATTCGCCCAGCGCGAAGATATCCGGATCGCTGGTGCGCATCGTCTCGTCGACGACGATGCCGCGGTTGACGGTCAGGCCCGCGTTTTTGGCGATTGCGGAATTGGAGCGGATGCCGACGGCCATGACGATGAGGTCGGCGGGGATCACCGTTCCATCCTCGAGCTCGATGCCGGTGACCTTCTTGTCGCCGAGGATCGCCTTGGTGTTGGCCTCGGTGATCACGTTGATGCCGCGCGCCTCGACTTCCTTGCGCAGCAGATGTCCGGCGGTCGGGTCGAGCTGGCGCTCCATCAGGGTCGGCATAAGATGCAGGACGGTGACGTCCATGCCGCGATCGCTCAGGCCAGCTGCTGCCTCCAGACCCAACAGCCCGCCGCCGATGACGACCGCCTTGCCGCGCGACTGGGCGGCGAGCAGCATCGCCTGGACGTCGTCGAGATCGCGGTAGGTCAGAACGCCGGGCAGGTCGTGGCCGGGAACCGGAATGACGATCGGCACCGACCCGGTTGCGATGATCAGCTTGTCGTACTCGGCCGTAGTGCCGTCCGATGCGGTGACCGTCTTTGACTCGCGGTCGATTTCGTCGATCCGGAAGCCCTTGTAGAGCATCACGTTGTGGTCGATGTACCAGCTGTCGCCGTGGATGATGATTTCATCGAACGACTTTTCCCCGGAGAGAACCGGCGACAGCATGATGCGGTCGTAGTTCACGCGCGGCTCGGCGTTGAAGATCGTCACCTCGTAGGTGCCGGGCGCTTTATCGAAGAGCTTCTCCAGCGCCCGGCCGGGCGCCATTCCGTTTCCAATGACGACAAGTTTTTCTGCCATCGTTTCCTCCTCAAGCCGCTGCTTTGGCGGCACTAGACTCGGGCTTGGCCGTGGGGGTTGCGCCGTGCTCGAACTCTTCCAGGAACGCGAGTACCTCTTCGCGGTAGGCGTAGTAATCAGGGTGCTCGAGCAGCGCCTTGCGGCTGCGCGGGCGCGGCAGGTCGACCTCGACGATCTTGCCGATCGTCGCGTTCGGGCCGTTGGTCATCATGACGATGCGGTCGGCAAGCAGGATCGCCTCGTCGACGTCGTGCGTGACGCAGACCGCAGTCACCTGGGTGCGTTTCCAGACTTCCATCAGCACGCCCTGGAGTTCCCAGCGGGTCAGGCTGTCGAGCATGCCGAACGGTTCGTCGAGCAGCAGCAGCTTCGGGGACAGGGCGAAGGCGCGGGCGATGCCGACGCGCTGCTTCATGCCGTTGGAGAGATCGGCGGCCGGCTTGTGCATGGCATCGGCCAGCCCGACCTTGGCGAGATAGTATTCAACGATCGCGCGGCGTTCGGCTGGCGTTGCCTTCGGGTAGACCGTGTCGACGCCGAGCGCGACGTTCTCGCGCGCGGTCAGCCACGGCATCAGCGAGGGGGACTGGAAGACCACCGCCCGCTCCGGACCGGCGCCGGCGATCTCCTTGCCGTCGAGCACGATGCCACCGCCGGAGATTTCGTTGAGGCCGGCGGCCATCGACAGCACGGTGGACTTGCCGCAGCCTGAATGGCCGATCAGCGAAATGAACTCGCCCTTGTTCAGGGTCAGGTTGAAGTTCTCGACGACGGTCAGCGGACCCTTCGGCGTCGGATAGATCTTCTTGAGGTTGAAGAACTCGAGATAGCGGTTTTCGATCGGCGAGGCGGCGGCGGCCTGATAGGCCTCGGGTAGCGATTCGGAGAGCGACTCGGCCTGGGTGATCGGCGTGACGTTTGGAAGCGTCTGCGTCTCGTCGGAGTCCGTCTGGGCCTCGATGCCGACCTTCATGAGATAATCGGTCACGGACGCGCGCAGCGTCTTGAAGGCCGGGTCGTGGTTCAACGCCATGCGGCCGCGAGGGCGGGGGATGTCTACCTTGAAGGAGGGCCCCAGCGTTGCCTGCGGGCCGGGATTGAGCGGGATGATCCGGTCGGCGAGCAGGATGGCCTCGTCGACATCGTTGGTGATCAGGATCACCGTCTTGCGGTCGGCCTCCCAGAGCGCCTCGATCTCGTCCTGCAGCTTGGCCCGCGTCAGCGCGTCGAGTGCCGAGAGCGGTTCGTCGAGAAGCAGCACCTCGGGGTTCATCGCCAATGCCCGGGCCACCGCGACACGCTGGCGCATGCCGCCAGACAGTTCAGCCGGGCTGCGGTCGGCAGCATGGCTCAGGCCCACCATGTCGATGTAGCGGCGGGTGCGGGCGTCGCGCTCGGCCTTGCTTTCGCGTTTGAAGACCGCGTCGACGGCGAGCGCCACATTGCCGTGTACCGTCAGCCACGGCATCAGCGAGTAGGACTGGAAGACAAGGCCGCGCTCGGAGCCTGGGCCGGTAACCGGAGCGCCCTTGAACAGGACCTCTCCCTCGTCGGCCTGGATAAGGCCGGCGATGAGCGAGATCAGTGTCGTCTTGCCGGATCCGGAGAAACCGACGATCGCGACGAATTCCCCTTCTTCGACCGACAGATCGATGCCGGACAGAACTTCGGTCCGCTCGCTGCCCTGGACGTAGGACTTGTGGACGTTGTTGAGTTCGAGAAAACTCATGGTTGCTTCCCTCACTGCTTGGTCGAGTAGGTGAAGGCGGCCTGAAGGGCGAACATCAGCCGGTCGAGCGCAAAGCCGATCAGGCCGATGGTCACGACCGCCACCATGATCTTGGCGAGGGAGGAGGACGAGCCGTTCTGGAACTCGTCCCAGACGAACTTTCCAAGACCCGGGTTCTGGGCGAGCATCTCGGCTGCGATCAGCACCATCCAGCCGACACCCAGCGACAGCCTGAGGCCTGTGAAGATCAGCGGCAGCGCAGACGGCAGCACGACCTTGCGGATCGTGGTGGCCGTGGAGAGCTGCAGCACTTTGCCGACGTTGACGAGGTCGCGGTCGATCGAGGCGACGCCGAGCGAGGTATTGATCAGCGTCGGCCAGAGTGAACACAGCGTCACCGTCACCGCCGAGATCACCAGCGACTTCGGAAGCGCATCGGTAGGATCGAGGTAGAGAGCCGAGACGATCATCGTGACGATCGGCAACCAGGCCAGCGGCGAGACGGGCTTGAAGATCTGGATGAGCGGATTGAGCGCGCCGTTCACGCCGCGCGACAGGCCGCACATGATGCCGATCGGCACCGCGATCAGCGTCGCGATCAGGAAGCCGAGCGCGACGGTTTCGAGGCTGGTGACGATCTGGTCGAAATAGGTGGGCCGGCCGGTATAGGTGCGCCACTTGACCTTGTCGGCCTTGCCGTCGGCGACGAGGTCTGCGTTGCGCGCCTCCTGGCGTTCGTAGAATTCGGCCTGTTTCTGGCGTTCGGCGACATGGTCGTCGAATAGGTAGACGGCTTGCTCCCAGACTGCGGCGGGGCCGGGGATGGCGCCGAGCGAGGTTTCGACCTTGGGTGCGAGCCACGCCCAGGCTGCCAGGAATACGGCGATACCGATCAGGGGAATGACCAGCGCCAGCCATAATTCCTTGAGCTGATGGCGCGGGCTGTCGCCGGCGGCCATCCTGAGCAGCGGCACCAGCCAGCCGAAGCCGAGCGCGTTCATGTAGCCGGAGGCTTTGGTGATCAGCGTGAACTGCCTCTCCTTGCGCGCGCGGCGTGCCTCCTCAGCGGAGATATCGACGAATTCGGAAGCCGTGGTCATGGGGCCGGTCTTTCGCAGTGTGTTCGGGGGAAGGGGCGCCGGCGAACCGGCGCCCCCGGTGCGTTCTTAAGTCAGCCGCCGACGACGTCGGTGCCTTCGACCTTCTGGTCGCCTTTCAGGCCGATCGAGAGCGAGTCGATGTAGGCGTTGGGGGTGCGGCCGT
This sequence comes from uncultured Tepidamorphus sp., assembly GCA_905479765.1. GTDB lineage: Bacteria > Pseudomonadota > Alphaproteobacteria > Rhizobiales > Tepidamorphaceae > Microbaculum. Next base: position 12,649 of record CAJQNW010000490.1, read on the forward strand.
CGTAGGTGACGCCGTCGATGATGTCCTCGGCCGGGGTCGGCTCGCGGTAGCCATCGGTCTCCCAGGGGAAGTCCTCCGACTTCGCCATGCCCTCGTCGACGAGCAGTTTGGCTGCCGCGAGATAGATGTCGGGCCGGTAGACCTTGCGTGCGGCCTCGTCGTACCAGGCGTCGTCCTTGGCGTCGGGGATCTGGCCCCAGCGGCGCATCTGGGTGAGGTACCAGACGGCATCCGAATAGTAGGGATAGGTGGCGTAGTAGCGGAAGAAGACGTTGAAGTCCGGGACATCCCGCTTGTCGCCCTTCTCATACTCAAAGGTGCCGGTCATCGAATTGGCGATGACTTCCTTGTCTGCGCCGACATACTCCGGCTTCGACAGCATCTCGACGGCTTCCATGCGGTTGGCGTTGTCGTTTTCGTCGAGCCAGATCGCCGCGCGGATCAGCGCCTTGGTGATGGCGAGCGCGGTGTTGGGATATTCCTCGGCGAACTCGGCGGTGATGCCGAACACCTTCTCGGGATTGTTCTTCCAGATCTCGTAGTCGGTGATCACCGGCACGCCGATGCCCTTGAAGACGGCCTGCTGGTTCCACGGCTCGCCGACGCAGTAGCCGTAGATGGTGCCGGCTTCCAGCGTCGCGGGCATCTGCGGCGGCGGGGTGACGGAGAGAAGCGCGTCGCCCTTGATCTGGCCCGACACGTCGGTCGGCGAATAGAAGCCGGGGTGGATATCGCCGGAAGCGAGCCAGTAGCGCAACTCGTAGTTATGGGTGGAGACCGGGAACACCATGCCCATGTTGAAGGGCCGGCCTTCGTCCTTGAATTCCTCGACGACGGGCTTCAGCGCGCTTGCCGGGATCGGATGGACCGGCTTGCCCTCGGCGTCCATCGGGATATGCGGCTTCATCATCTCCCAGATCTCGTTGGAGACCGTGATGCCGTTGCCGTTCAGGTCCATGGAGAACGGCGTGATGATGTGTGCCTCGGTGCCGAAGCCGATGGTGGCGGCCAGTGGTTGTCCCGCCAGCATGTGCGCGCCGTCCAGTTCGCCGGTGATGACGCGGTCGAGCAGGACCTTCCAGTTCGCCTGTGGTTCGAGGGTGACGTAGAGGCCCTCGTCTTCGAAGTAGCCGAGCTCCTTGGCAACCGCGAGTGGCGCCATGTCGGTAAGCTTGATGAAGCCGAACTTGAGCTCGTCCTTCTCGACGTCGAGCATCTCAGCGCGCGCGCTGCTCGCCGTGAAAACCAGCCCTGCCGCAACGACGACGGTGCCGGCCATTCGAGCGAGAGTGGTGAAGCTGTCGCCTTTTACAGTCCCGATCATTGTCTTCTCCTCCGATCTGCCGTCCGAGACGGCGGACAAACGCAAAAAGCCGCCAAACCGGGCGAACTCTCCACGCGGGAGACTTCGCTCGGCTGGCAGCTTTGCCTGTGGCGTCCTGCTCTAGACGCCGGGCCCTGGGGCCATGTCTGGAATATCGTGGTTACGTTTGGACCGGCTTTGGCCCGGCAACCCCGGTCGATTCAGCGCGTCGCCAATCAACCTCAGTTCAGAGGTTAGTTTTAAGGCAGCATTTCAACAAGGCTATTTTTTGTGCAATCGCGAACGAAAGCGCGGGAATTTTGTGCGGCGCACACGTCAATCGACGTTAACGCCCAATTTGCGCAGATAGCCTTCAACATCGTCGGGATCGAACAGAAGTCCGTCGAAAAACCCGTCCGGCCCCAGCACCATGCGGCCGGACCGAGATGCGACCGGCATCGGTTCCGTCAGCGCGCCTTCGACCTTGGCGCTGGCGTTGGGCAGGTCGGCGTCGGTCGTTGTCAACGCGGTGCGATAGAGATCGGGGCGGTAGACGCGTCTTGCCCGGTCAGCCGTCTCGGCGCTGTGCGCGATCTGTCCCCAGCGGACCATCTGGGAATAGAACCAGAGGGCATGGCTTTGCCAGGGGAAGTTCGCGGCATGATCGTGGAACACCAGGAAATCCGGGATGGTCGCGGGCGGCTCGGAGGCACGCAGAACCATGTGGCCGCCAAGCGCGCGCTCGATGATCTGCGGCGGAGCGCCGACGTAGGCCGGCTGTGCGAGCAGGCTTGCGAGGTCGGATCGATTGGCGGGATCGCCGGCCCAGGCGGCGGCGCGGTGGAGCGCGCGAATCAGACGGTACAGGCGGTCGGGATGATCTTCCGCGAAGCTTGCGCGCAGACCCAGGACCTTGTCGGGGCCCTGCCGCCACAGCGCCGACTTGGTCGCGATGATGACGCCGATGCCCCGGTCGACGGCAAGCGAGTTCCACGGCTCGCCAACGCAGAACGCATCGATCTGTCCCTCGTTCAGGGCATCGACCATGAAGGGCGGCGGCAGAACGACGAGGCGGATATCGTGGTCCGGGTCGATGCCGGCCGATGCAAGCCAGTAGCGCAGCTCGTAGTTATGGCCCGAGAACGGATGGACCATGGCGACGGTGAGAGGCGGGCGGGACGTGTTCTGCCGCTCGGCGACGACACCTTTAAGCGCCTTGGCCATCACGGCCGGGCCGGCGCCGAGTTCGGCTCCGGAAGCCTGCATTTCCTTGAAAAGCGCCTCGGAAACAGTAATCGCGTTGCCGCCGAGACCGAGCGAGAATGGCGCGATCAAAGGCACTTCGAGGTGGCCGCCGATGCCCAGCGTCGTGGCGATCGGCAGCGGGCCCAGCATATGCGCGCCGTCGAAATGACCGAGCATGACGCGGTCGCGAATATTCGCCCAGGATGTCTCGCGCACGAGTTCCAGGCGCAGTCCCTCGGCGGCGGCAAAGCCGCGCTCTGCGGCGACGATCAGCGGGGCGCTGTCGACGAGGGGGATGAAGCCGAGCTTCATGACCTGATCGTCTCCGCCTCTCGTTGATGTCGCACTACCTGCTTCCTGCAGCATCGCCATTCACCCCAGCAGCTTCGCGGCTGTCACAAGCCCCTGGGCGACATCGGCCACCCGGCGGTTTTCGTTCATCGCCGTCTTGCGCAGCAACGCGTAAGCGTCCTCCTCCGACAGGTTCCGGTTTCTCATCAGGATGCCCTTTGCCTTGTCGATGATCTTGCGGTCTTCCAGCGCCTGCTTCGTACGGCTCAGTTCCTCGCGCAACCGGCTGTAGGCATTGAAGCGGCTGATCGTCATGTCGAGGATCGATTTGACGCGCTCCTTCTTGAGCCCGTCGACGATATAGGCCGAGACACCCGCATCGATGGCCGCCTCGATGGAGGCGGTGTCGGAGCGATCGACGAACATGGCCACCGGCCGGCGCACCGTCCGCGACACCTGGAACATCTGTTCGAGAACGTCGCGGTTCGGATTTTCGAGGTCGATGAAAATCACATCGGGATCATTTTCGACGATCTTGCGCAAGAGCTCGCGCATGTCGGTGATCACGCGCACGTCGACCAGGCCGGCCTCGCGCAGACCCTCCTCGAGCACGGTGGCCCGCAGTGCGTTGTCGTCGATGATAAGGATCCGGAGCGCGGCGTCGGTCATGCGGTAATATTGCGCAGGCACAATAATGCTGCAATGCACAAATCAGTTCATGGGCCGATCGCCGCGTGCCGGTCTCCCTCGCCGCGTCGCTCTTCAGGCCGCGACGGCCGTCGTTGCGCGAAGGCCGTCGTAGACGGCGGGCGCAACGCGGAAGCGCTCTCCATAGGTGTCCGCGAGCGCGTTCGCGCGGGCTTCGAAGGCGTCTACGCCGATCCCGCGGATATATTGGATCGCGCCGCCGGTATAGGCGGGAAAGCCGATTCCCATGATCGAGCCGATATTGGCCTCGACCTCCGAGCGCAGCACACCTTCGTGCAGGCAGCGTAGCGTTTCGATCGCCTGGATGTAGAGGATGCGATCCTTCGCGTCTGCAAGCGGCACGCCCTTGTCGCTCCTGGCGAACTGATGAAGCCCGTCCCACAGGGTGCGGTTGCCGTTCGCGTCGTAATCGTAGAAGCCCTTGCCGGCGCGACGGCCGATGCGTCCGAGTTCGGTCATCTTCGTGGCAATCTCGCGCAGCGCAGCATTCTCGACGGGGAAGCCGTTGGTGATGCCCAGACGCTTGTCGAGCGCCTCGTGCGTCTCGAAGACCGCGACATTCAGCGACATCGTCACCTCGTCGTTGATCTGTAGCGGTCCGACCGGCATTCCGGTCAGATACGAGGCGCGCTCGATTTGCGCCGGAGCCATGCCTTCCTGCAGCAGGGCCAGGCCTTCGTTGAGGAAGGTTCCGAAGACGCGGGAGGTGAAAAAGCCGCGGCTGTCGCTGACGACGATCGGCGTCTTGCCGATCTGGCGCACGTAGTCGTAGGCCTTGCGGATCGTCACCTGGCTGGTCTTCTCACCGGCGATCAGCTCGACCAGCGGCATCCGGTCGACGGGCGAGAAGAAATGGACGCCGATGAAGCGCTCCGGCTCGGGGCAGGCTTCGGCGAGGATCGAGATCGGCAGCGTCGAGGTGTTCGAGCCGTAGATTCCGTCCGGGCCGAGCCTGGCGAAGGTCTCGGGGATCACCTTTTCCTTGATCGCGATGTCCTCGAACACCGCCTCGATCACGATGTCGACGCCGTCGAAATCGTAAGCGTCCGTTGGACGGATGCGGTCGAGGATCGCGTGCTTGTCCGCCTCGCTCATCCGCTTCCTGGCGATGAGCTTGTCGGCGACTTTTTCCGAATAGGCCTTGCCCTTTTCGGCATTGGCCAGCTCGGTATCGAGCAGTGTCGAGGGCAGTCCGGCCTTGGCGTGTGCCCAGGCGATGCCGGCGCCCATCATGCCGGCGCCGAGGATGGCGGCGCTCTCCGCCTTCCATTGCGGCCCTTCGGGACGGAACTTGCCGGCCTTGATGGCATTGTTGCCGAAGAAGAAGGTCGTGATCGCCGCTTTCGATTCCGGCGTTCCGACCAGGCTGCTGAACTTCCGTGTCTCGTTGCGCAGCGCACTATCGAAGCCCATCCGCATGGAATTGACCGCGACGTCGAGGATCTTTTCCGGGGCGGGCATCAGGCCGCGCGTCTTCTTGACCAGCATGGTCGGCGCCATGGAGGCGGTCATCTTGACGTTGGGCGCATCGGCGCCGCCGCCTGGATACTTGAAGCCCTTTTGGTCCCAGGGCTGCGCGCCGGCATCGGGATTGGCCTTGATCCAGGCCTTGGCGGCCGGGATCAACGCATCGAGGCTTTCGATGACCTCGTCGATGAGGCCGAGCGCCAGGGCCGCCTGGGGTTTCAGCGGCTTGCCTTCGAGCAGAACCGGCAGGGCCTTTTCAAGACCGAGCACGGCGACCGAGCGGACCACGCCGCCGGCGCCCGGCAGCAGGCCGAGGGTCACTTCGGGGAATCCGACGATCGCGGCGGGATCGTCGACCACGATACGGCGGTTGCACGCCATGCACAGTTCGAACCCGCCCCCGAGCGCTGCCCCGTTGATCGCGGCGACGACAGGCACGGGCAGTTTCTCGAGCCGGCGATAGAAGCCCTTGCTCTCCTCGAAGTGATCGAAAACGCTCTTGTCCTTCCCATCGAGGGTGAGGATGACCTTGAGGTCCGCGCCGGCGAAGAAGGTCTTCTTGGCCGAGGCGAAGACGACCCCGGTCATCTCCTTTTCCGCTTCCAGTTTTTCGACCGTTTCGCGCATCAGCGCGTGGTACTGGTCGTTCATGGTGTTGGCGGACTGGCCGTCCATATCCATGGTGACGGTGACGATGCCCTCGGCGTCCTTCTGGTAGTCGAAACCCATCGGTCAAACCCTCTCGATGATCGAGGCGATGCCCATGCCGCCGCCAACGCACATGCACATCAGCGCGCGCTTCAGGTTCCGCCGCTCCAGTTCGTCCAGCATCGTCGAGACCAGCATGCCACCGGTGGCACCCAGCGGGTGACCCATGGCGATGGCGCCGCCGACGACATTGAGCTTTTCGTCGGGCACATCGAGATCGCGCTGCAGCCGCAGGGCAACCGAGGCGAACGCCTCGTTGATCTCGACCAGGTCGATGTCGTCGATGGTCAGCCCGGCCTTGGCGAGCGCCTTCTTCGAGGCAGGGCCGGGGCCGGTCAGCATGATCGTCGGGTCGGTGGAGGTGAGGGCGAACGAGATCACCCGGCCGCGTGGCTCCAGTCCCATCTCCTTGCCGATTTTCTCGTTGCCGACCAGGATCAGCGAGGCGCCGTCGACGATGCCCGAGGAATTTCCCGGCGTGTGGACGTGATTGATCTTCGCCACCGTCGTGTACTTCGACAGGGCGATGTCGTCGTAACCCATCGCGCCCAGCTTCTCGAAGTTCGGCTTCAGGGCGCCAAGTGTCTGCATGTCGGTGTTCGGCTTGATGAAGTCGTCGCGTTCCAGGACCGTGAAGCCATTCTCGTCGGTTACCGGCACGACGGACTTGTCGAACCAGCCCGCGTCGCGGGCGGCGGCGGCCTTCTTCTGAGAGGCAACGGCGAAAGCGTCGACGTCGTCTCGGTTCCAGCCCTCCAGTGTCGCGATCAGGTCCGCGCCAATGCCCTGCGGGACGAAGCCGGTCTGGATATTGGTTTCCGGGTCTTCGAAGAAGGGCCCGCCGTCGGAGCCCATCGGTACCCGGCTCATGCTTTCGACGCCGCCTGCGCAAACCAGATCCTCCCATCCCGAGGCGACCTTCGCGGCGGCGGTGTTGAAGGTGTCGAGGCCGGACGCGCAGAACCGGTTGACCTGGGCGCCGGCGACCGTCTCGTCCCAGCCTGCCTTCTGCAGCGCGATCTTCGGCAGAACCGAGCCCTGTTCGCTCACAGGCGTCACGCAGCCGAGCATGACGTCGTCGACGCGGGAGGTGTCGAGGTCGTGGCGCTGCTGCATCTCCTTGAGTAGCGTGGTGACGAGGTCGATCGGCTTGACCTCGTTCAGTGACCCATCCGGCTTGCCCTTGGAGCGGGGTGTCCTGATCGCATCGTAGACAAAAGCTGCCTCGGTCATTTCTCAAGTCTCCCTTTCTGTATCGGCGCCGGGCCGGGCCAGCGTTATCGGGCGGCGTGCTGTCGGGTTCCGGGCGAGATTACGCCCAAAACCATCGCGTGCCGGCACCGTTTTGTTGCCATAGGGCTACGTGACATCACCCCGAAATTCAAGCGCCGCTTTAAAAAAGTAGCGTGATCGTCGTAATGTCCAGACAAACGATCATACGGGGAGGACGCGGATGTTTTCGAACACCCTTCTGGACGGGCAGAAGATACTGGTCACCGGTGGCGGGACGGGGCTTGGGCGCGCGATGGCGGAGAAGTTCCTGTCGCTCGGCGCGGAAGTCGCCATCTGCGGGCGGCGCAAGCAGGTTTGCGAGGAAGCGGCGGACGCGATGATGGATGCAGTCGGCGGCACCGTCACCGCGCATGGTCTTGATATCCGGGACCATGAGGGGGTCGACGCGCTCATGGACGAGTTGTTTGCCGATGGGCCGTTGACCGGTCTCGTCAACAATGCGGCCGGTAATTTCATTTCGCGCACGGAAGATATTTCGCCGCGCGGCTTCGAGGCGATTGCCCGCATCGTGGCGCATGGTACCTACTTCGTTACCACGGCGGCGGGCAAGCGCTGGATCGCGCAAGGCGTGCCCGGAACCGTCCTGTCGATCGTCACCACCTGGGTGCGCAACGGCGGCCCTTTTGTAGTGCCTTCGGCGATGAGCAAGGCGGCCGTGCAGGCAATGACGATGTCGCTGGCCGCCGAATGGGGGCGATACGGCATCCGGCTCAACTGCATCGCGCCGGGCGAAATACCGACGGAAGGAATGAGCAAACGGCTGACCCCCACCGCCGAACCCGGGGCGCGGACCGCCGCGGTCAATCCGATGGGGCGGTGCGGCACCTTCGAGGAGCTGCAAATCTCGCCGCCTTCCTGATGTGCGGCGGGTGCAATTGGCTCAATGGCGAGACCATCGCCCTGGACGGCGCGCAGGCGCTGGCCATGGGCGGCAATTTCTACGAACTTCGTAACTGGACCGATGCCGACTGGCAAAACGCGCGCGACGCCATACAGGCGACCAATGTGAAGGATCGCCAGGGTCGATAGCATCTTCTGATCGGTCTGGATCTGGTCTAGCGTGACCGCGTAAACACAACGAGCACGGACAGAACCTTGCCCGATGAAACCAGTGCCCCCGGCAAGGGGGAAAGAACCCGGCAAAGAATAAAGTCGGCTGCGCTCAAGCTGTTCGCGCGGCACGGATTGAATGGCGTATCGGTCCGCGACATCAACCAGGCGGCGGGCCAGAAGAACGCCGGCTCGATCAACTATCACTTTTCCTCTCGCGACGACCTGATCCGCGAACTGGTTTTCGACGTCGCGAAGATCATCGACAATGCACATAATGACCGCATCGATGCGCTCGAGGCGTCAGGCGGACCGCGCACGATCCGCGAGGTGGTCGAGATCCTCGTACAGACGCCATCGATATCGGACGAGGATCCGGTTGCCGACGACTATTCGCTGCGCTTCATGAACATGGTCCTCATCAGCCATCGCGAGATGCTGTTCGACGCGATGCGGGGGCAAGACCGGGGAACCCGCCGGTGCCTCGCGCATATCCGGAGGATGGCTCCTGAGATGCCGGCGGAAGTGCTGCAGCAGCGGCTGATGCTGGTGATAATCTATCTGATCACTGCTGCCTCGTCGCGAGAGGCGGCACTGGTCGATCGCAGCGCCTGGGAAAATCTCTGGGGACATAAATCGGCACGCGACAATCTGGCCGACACCGTCGTGGGTATCGTCTGCGCGCCGGTGTCGGGGGAAACGCTGGAGAGCTTGAGACTGGAAGGCCGGTCAGCCGGAAGCACGGAAACGCGAGCCGGAAACCCAAGAACGCATTGACCGGTTCCAACGATGCCGGGGAGACGAGGCCAATCAGCCTGGCCAGTATTCGTCCTTCAGCTTGCGCTTGAGCAGCTTGCCGGTCGGCGTGCGCGGCATCTCGGTTCGGAAGTCGATGCTCCTTGGCGTCTTCAGGCGCGATAGCCGTTCACCACACCAGTCGATCAGAGCCTGCGCCATTTCCGGGCTTGCCTGGTCGGGGTCCTTGAGCTGCACGACCGCCTTCACTTCCTCGCCCATTTCCTCGTTGGGCACGCCGAACACCGCGACGTCGGCAACGTCGGGGTGGCAGACGAGCTGATCCTCGGTCTCCTGCGGATAGATGTTCACACCGCCGGAGATGATCGTGTAAGCCGCACGGTCGGTGAGGTAGAGATAGCCGTCTTCGTCCAGATAGCCGACGTCGCCCAGCGTCGAGCAGCCCTCCCGCAGGAAGGCCTTCGCGGTTTTCTCCGGATCGTTGTTGTACTGGAACACCAACCCGGTATCGAAATAGACGTCGCCGATCTCACCGACCGGCAGCTCCTTGCCGTCGGGATCGACGATCCGTATTGCGCCGATCAGGGATTTGCCGACCGTGCCGCGATGGGCGAGCCATTCGGCGGAGGTGGCGAGCGTCACGCCGTTTGCCTCGGAGCCGGCATAATATTCGATCAGGATCGGTCCCCACCAGTCGATCATCCGCTGCTTGATTTCGGCGGGGCAGGGAGCTGCTGCATGAATGGCGGCGTGAAGCGAGGTCACGTCGTAGTGGGCCCGGCGGTCGTCCGGCAGCTTCAGCATCCGTACGAACATCGTAGGGACGAGTTGCGTATGGGTGGCGGCATGCTCGCCGATCAGGCGCAAATAGTCTTCCGGGTCGAACCGCTCCATGATGACGGTGGTGGCGCCGAGGGAGCCGGTCATCATGCAGAAGCGCAGCGGTGCGGCATGATAGAGCGGGGCAGGCGAGAGATAGACGCTGTCACTGCTCATCCCGGCCATGTCGACGCACAGAATGGTCATGAGCGGCGGGATGATCGTATCGATTGGCAGCGGTGCGAATGTACGCATGATGCCCTTGGGCCGCCCCGTCGTGCCCGACGAGTAAAGCAAGTCGGTTCCTGCGGCTTCGTCGGCGATCGGTGTGGCGGGCTGGCCGGCGGTCAGGCTATCCCAGCTCTCCTCGCCGGCGGGAGTTTCTCCGACGAAGACGATGCGAACGTCAGGACCGAGGCTATCGCGCAAGCGGGAGAGCATGTCGGTGTACCTGTCGGAAACGAGGAGCAGCTTCGCCTCGCAGTCCCTGACGATATAGGTGATCTCGTCGGGCGACAGGTAGCGGCTGATCGCCGAGTAGTAGATACCGCTGCGCTGGGCGGACCAGCACACTTCCATGAATTCCAGCCGGTTCTCCATCAACAGCGCCAGCCGGTCGCCCTGCTGAAGCCCGGCTTGTTGCAGCGCGTGGGCACCCTGGTTCGATTTGCGGTCCAGCTCGCCATAGGTGAGAAATGCGCCAGAACCCGCCATGCGGTAAGCGATCTTGTCCGGATTTGTGCTCGCGTGAAAGGACGGGTGGTTCATCCGCCGATTCCTCTCAGAGAATGCCGATTGTGGTCTTGTTGGCAGCGAGAGTGAACGAGGCGATATTTTAAATCAACGCATTAATACAGGCGGATGCGCCACCCATAGGTTCTTTCGCAGCACCCGAAATTATATCTTTTGTGTTTGCCAGACGCCGTCCCAGTCCGGAGCGGGCGGGGCCCATCCAAATTGGGTGCTGCGTTCCACGAAACGGTCGATGACCTCGACAAGGCCGTACGATGCCGCGGCTTCCGCGAGCGCTGCGAACTGATCCTTGGCAGCTGCCCAATCCTGCTGCCGATAGGCGCCAAGGGCGGCCGAGAATCGGTCGGCGAAGGACTGAAACGCGTGATCGGTCTTTAGTTCCGGGCCACCTAAAATCGTCCAGATCCGCTCGGAATGCTCGCGCCCCTTGACGCGTACGGTGTCGATTTCGAGCACGGCGAGGTCAGCCGCCCCGACACGGCAGGCGGTGTCCGAAACCAATATTCTGACACCGTAGTATCCGGTGAGGTTTTCCAGGCGGGAGGCCAGGTTCACCGCATCACCGAGCGCGGAATAATCGAACCGCATTCGCGAGCCCATATTGCCGACGATGGCGCTGCCGGTAGCGACTCCAATTCCGAGCCGCAGCGGCACGGCCTGTCCGCCGTCTTCGGCGGCGGTTTCCGTCTGCCGCGCCATGTTGAGCTCCTGGAGCTGCGCGATCATGTCGAGCGATGCCTCACAGGCCTGCCGGCAATGATCGGGATCGTCCAGCGGGGCGTTCCAAAACGCCATGATCGCGTCGCCGATATACTTGTCGATGGTCCCCGCGCGCTCGGTAATCGCGTTGGAAAGGGGGGTCAGTAACCGGTTCATGAGTTCGATCAGGCGGGCCGGATCGTTGCGATACCCCTCCGCAATCCCCGTAAAGCCGCGCACGTCACTGAACAGCACGGTGAGTTCGCGCGTCTCGCCGCCGAGTTTCAGCTGCTCGGGATTTTTAGCCAGCTGCTCGACGAGACTCGGTGCGATGTAATGGCTGAAGGCCTGTCGTACGCGGTTGCGTTCTCGCTCGGTTTGAAAGTAC
>CAJQNW010000491.1 GCA_905479765.1 uncultured Tepidamorphus sp.
GAACACGACATGCACCTCGTCATGGACATTTCGGACCGGGTCCACGTGTTGAACTTCGGCTGCACCATTGTCGAAGGGCCGCCGAAGGAGGTTCAGAGCCACCCGGGCGTTGCGGAGGCCTATCTCGGCACAAAGGCGCGCGGGACAGCGACCGGGGCGCCGCGTCGCGGTCCGGTCCTGGAAGCCGTCTCGTGATGACACTCCACGCCATGACAGCCCGATCCGCATTCGACATCGAACACGCAGAGTACCTGCTGGCAGAACACCGCCAGGCCCTTCCGGACGATCACGATCCAGCCGCGATTCAGACGCTTTCGACCGGCAACACGACGTTGCCGCGACTTCTGCGCCATCGCGCCGAAACGCTCGGCGACAAGCTCGCTCTGCGGGAAAAGGAGCACGGCGTCTGGAAGCGTTACAGCTGGGAGCACTACTACCGCCAGGCGCGCCGCTTCGCCTTTGCGCTGATGTCGATCGGCATCGAGCGCGGCGACCGGATAATCATCGCCAGCGAGAACACGCCGGAATGGTACTACGCCGATCTTGGCGCGGAGATGATCGGTGCGGTCCCGATTGGCATCTATCCCACCAATCCGTGGCCCGAACTGCAGTACATCGTGCGCCATTGCGGCGCGCGTCTGGCGGTCTGCGGCGACCAGAAGCAGACGGACAAGGTTCTCGACGCACAGGCGAACGAAGGCGGACTGCCGGCGCTTGAAACGATCCTCTGCGTCGACATGAAGGGGATGCGGAAATACGCCGCGGATGTGATGTCGTTCGACCGCTTTCTCGAACTCGGCGATGCCCATCGCGCCGCCAATCCCGGCGCTGATGCCACGCTGGATTCAATTATAGAGGATACTTCTCCCGACGACGTCGCGCTGATGGTCTACACGTCGGGCACGACGGGTCCGCCGAAAGGCGCGCTGCTGGCGCATCGCAGCATCGTCTACTCCACCTACAACTACGCAGACGCGGTCGGCGCTCTGGGGCGGGACTTCGAAGCCGTCGGCTATCTGCCGCTGTGCCACGCAGCCGAGCGCTGCTACACGATGGTCATGCACCTCGTGCTCGCCGGCGTCGTCAACTTTGCCGAGAGCATCGATACGGTCGCGATCAACGTCCGCGAGATTGCGCCAACCTTCTTCATCGGGGTGCCCCGGATCTGGGAAAAACTGAAGGAAGGTTTCGAGTTCAAGCTGCGCGAGACTGGCAGCCTCCAGCGCTGGATAGCCGCTCGCCTGATGTCCGCCGGCCGCCGCCTTGATGACCGCAGAGCCGCCAACAACGGGCAACTGTCGCCAATCGACCGGCTTCAATGGTGGCTGTGCTACCTGCTGTTGTTCCGCAACATCCAGCGCCATCTCGGGCTGAACAGATCGTATCACCGCCTTTGCGCCGGGGCTTCGGTGTCGCCTGAAACGCTTCGTTTCTTCTCCATCGCAGGTGTGCCGATCAGCCAGGGCTACGGCATGACGGAATCGGCCGGCTGCGTGTTCATCCAGCGTGACGGCTTGCGCAGCCTTGGCGGCTGCGGCAGCCCGATAAACGGCGCCACCTACAAGATCGCCAACGACGGTGAGATTCTTGTCGGCGGACCCGGTGTGTTCAAGGGCTATTTCCTCGATACAGAAGCCACCGACAGCACGATCGAGGACGGCTGGCTCAGGTCCGGCGATATCGTCGACGTCCTCGACAACGGAGAGATCGCCGTCGTCGACCGCAAGAAGGCGATCATCATCACCAGCGGCGGCAAGAACATCGCGCCGTCTGAGCTCGAGAAGGCGCTGAAGGACAGCGCCTACGTCAAGGAAGTGATCGTCGTCGGCGACGGCCGCAAGTTCCTGGCCGCCCTGATCCAGGTCGATTGCGATAACGTCGGCCTGTGGGCGAGCGATCGCGGTCTGGCCTACACGACCTACAAGTCACTGTCCCAACTGGCGGAAGTCCGCGACCTGATCCAGGGCGTGGTGGTTGAGGTGAACAGCCGGTTCGCCCGCGTCGAAAACATCCGGAAGTTTCTGATCCTGGAAAAGGAACTCGACCACGACGATGGCGAACTGACCGCCACGCAGAAGGTGCGTCGGTCGATCATCGACAAGAAATTTTCCCGAGAGCTCACAATCATCTACGGCGGCGAGGCAAGGCCATGAGTTATCTCTTTGACCTGCTCGCCTCCGGACTGGCAATCGGCGCGGTGTACGGCCTGGTCGCGATGGCGTTCGCAATCATCTACAAGTCGACCGGGCTGCTCAATTTCGCGCAGGGCGAGATCGCCATGATCATCGCCTATGTCGCCTGGACGATATCCGGCCATGTCGACGGCAATCCGCTGATAGTTGCTGTCGGAGCGATCCTGTTTGCGGTCGCCTTCGGTCTTGCCATAGAGCGGCTTGTCATCCGTCCGATGATGGGCGAGCCGATCTTCTCGATGATCATGGTGACCATCGGTCTTGCCGTCATTCTCCGCTCCTCGATCGTCTTCCTCTGGGATGCGGTGCCCCATTCGCTCCACGTCGGTATCGGCACCGAACTCATTTCCGTGTTCGGCACGCGGATGCGGTCCGGGCAGCTGTTCGTCTTCCTCCTCCTGATCGCGTCGATCGCCGGTTTTTACGCCTTCTTCCGTTGGTCGCGATTCGGTGTCGCCATGCGCGCGGTTGCCTCCGACGACCGCACGGCGCTGCTGATGGGAGTCAGTTCCGCTCGCGTACAGGCGGTGGCCTGGGCGGCGTCGGCGGTCTTGTCGGGCATCGCCGGTGTGATGTTCGCGATCATCTACGAACTGTCGCCGGAAATGTTCAGCCTGGGGCTCGATGCATTCCCTGCGACCATCCTTGGCGGCCTCGACTCCGTCCTGGGTTCCGGGCTGGCTGGCCTCATCATCGGCGCCACCGAGAACCTGGTCGGCGGATACATAAGCTCCGGCATGAAGGAAGTCGCCGGCTTCGTGATCATCATCATCATAGATCGGAAGAGCACACGTCT
>CAJQNW010000492.1 GCA_905479765.1 uncultured Tepidamorphus sp.
CGAGCCCACCAGCGAGGAAGAAGAGGCGCTGTTCGCGCAGATCCGCAAGCGGATCGCCGCGAGCCCGGGCTGGTTCGCCAAGGTCAAGGCCTCGATCAAGGGCGTGACCGAAGAGACCACCACCGGCGTGCTGCGTCTGTATGACATGCAGAAAAAGGGCGACCTGCCGTTCCCGGCGATCAACGTCAACGACTCGGTGACCAAGTCGAAGTTTGACAACAAGTACGGCTGCCGCGAAAGCCTGGTCGACGGCATCCGCCGGGCGACCGACGTGATGATGGCCGGCAAGGTGGCGGTCGTCGCGGGTTATGGCGACGTCGGCAAGGGTTCGGCCCAGTCGCTGCGCGGCGCCGGCGCCCGGGTCGTCGTCACCGAGATCGATCCGATCTGCGCGCTGCAGGCGGCGATGGACGGCTTCAAGGTGGAGACCATGGAAGAGGCCGCCAAGCACGGCGACATCTTCGTCACCGCGACCGGCAACAAGGACGTCCTGACCGTCGACCACATGCGCTCGATGAAGGACATGGCGATCGTCTGCAACATCGGCCACTTCGACAACGAGATTCAGGTCGCCGGCCTGAAGAACTTCAAGTGGACGAACATCAAGCCGCAGGTCGACCTGATCGAGTATCCCGACGGCACGCGGATGATCCTGCTGTCGGAAGGCCGTCTGGTGAACCTGGGCAACGCCACGGGCCATCCGAGCTTCGTGATGAGCGCCTCGTTCACCAACCAGACGCTGGCGCAGATCGAGCTGTGGACCAACGGCAAGGCCTACGAGAACCAGGTCTACGTGCTGCCGAAGCACCTCGACGAGAAGGTCGCCATGCTGCATCTGGCCAAACTCAATGCCGACCTGACCACGCTCACGCCGGAGCAGGCCGCCTACATCGGCGTGCCGCAGGAAGGACCGTTCAAGTCCGATCAGTACCGCTACTGATCCCGCGCGGCGGGCCCAGGCTCGCCAGCGACAACTGCGAAATACAATGGCCGGGTTCGTCCCGGCCATTTTTTTTGCGCCGAAAGAGGCGATTTTCGGCCAGACCGCAGGGCGATTCCCGCTTTCGCGGGAATGAGCGGTGAATAATACCAACCCCATCCGCTCATCCCCGCGGAAGCGGGGATCTGGATGCGAGGACATTCAGTCTGTGTCCGCAACACCCGGCAGGCGAACGCGGAAGACGGTGCCGCCTCCGGGGCGATCTTCTGTTCCAAGACGGCCGTTCATCGCCTCGACGAGCTGGGCGACGATGGTGAGCCCGAGACCGGTGCCGCCGCTTTCGCGGTTGCGCGAGGTATCGAGCCGGTAGAACGGCTCGAGGATCCGTTGCCGCTCGGCGACCGGAATGCCGGGGCCGCGATCGGCGACCGCAATCTCGACCTGACCGCCGTCTTCGCGAACCGACACATCGGCTGAGCTGCCGTATGCAACGGCGTTGTCGATCAGGTTGCCGGCGATCCTCGCGATCGCTGTCGCTGAACCCAGCACGTGGGCCGGTCCCGCCGGGACATCCATTGTCACGGGCTTGTCGAAGTTGGCGCGCACCTCGACCTCGTCGGCGACCACCGTGACCACGTCCACCATGCGCTTTTCGACGCTCTCGGTCGTCAGCCGGGCAAAGGCAAGCGCTTCCTCGACGATCGCCTGCATGTCCTCGACGTCGCGCACTGCGGCTTCCTTGAGATCGCCGTCGGGAAACAGCTCGATGCGCAGGCGGAAGCGTGTCAGATAGGTGCGCAGGTCGTGCGAGATCGCCCCCATGACGATGGTGCGGTTGCGCAGCAGGTCGGCGATGCGCGCCTGCATCCGGTTGACCGCGCCGATCAGCGAGCGGACTTCCGGGGCACCCTTCTCGGGCAACGGCACCGGCGCCAGTTCGCTGCCGAAGCGCTCGACGGACCAGGCGAGCCGCGCCAGGGGCAGGGTCTCCCGGATCACCAGAAATACGGCGAGCGTCGCGACGATGAAGCCGAGCATCGCGGCGAAGAAGCCGAGCGGCAGGCCGAGCAGGCGCACGGTCAGCTCTCCGGTCGCCTCGACGTTGAGGGTTTGCCCGTCGGCTAGTTCCACGACGGTGATGACACGGCCGCCGGCGACATCGCGCAGGTATCGGACGCCGCGTTGGAATACCCCTGGCCCGTCGGTCAGCCAAACCTCGACGTGACGCTCCGGATCGCCGAGATAGCTCCGCACCGCTGTTTCTATGGTCAGGAGATTGAACCCGGTACCCATCCCCTCCGGCGGCTCGCCGCCGATCCAGACCGTTACGCCCGCACCATTGACGGCGCTCAGGATCAGGTCGCGCGACGGCGCGTCGGCAGCATCGATCAGCAGCGCCATCGAGGCGATCTGATCAGGCAGCGGCAGGCGCATCGCCGCCGCGCCGGTGCGCGCCCGGTCGGTCATGTAGACGATCGCCGAGAACAGCTGGAAGGCGATGAACACGCCGAGCAGGATCAGCGCAAGCCGCCAGACGAGACCGACGCGTTTCACGGGGAGCGCCTCATGACGCGACCTTCAGAACGTCGATCGACAGGAGATAGCCGCCGTTGCGCACTGTCGTAACCATCGCGCCGGAACCGGCGGCGGCGGATTCGAGCTTCTTGCGCAGGCGGCTGACGGTGACGTCGATGGTGCGGTCGAAGGGATCGGCCATGCGGCCGCGCGTCAGGTCGAGCAGCTGCTCGCGCGACAGCACCCGTTTCGGGCGCTCCAGGAAACAGCCGAGCAGATCGAACTCGGCGGACGTCAGCGTGACGGCGCGGCCGTCGGTGGTCGTCACCGAGCGGGCATCGAGGTCGGCGATGAACTCGCCGAAGGCGAAGCGGCGGCGGGGGTCCTCCGAATTGCCGCCGGCCTCGCCGGTGCGACGCAGGATGGCGCGGACGCGGGCGAGGAACTCGCGCGGATTGAATGGCTTGCCGAGATAGTCGTCGGCACCGAGCTCGAGGCCGACGATGCGGTCGATCTCGTCGTCCTTGGCCGTCAGGATCAGGATGGCGATCCCGCCGCGCGCGCGCAGGCGCCGGCAGATCGACAGGCCGTCCTCGCCCGGCAGCATCAGATCCAGAACGATCAGATCGGGAATGCGCTTTGCCAGCGCCTTGTCCATCGCCGCGCCGCCGTCGGCGACGTCGACGTCGAAGCCCTCGCGTTCGAGCAGCTCGGCGAGCAGGGCACGGATTTCTCGGTCGTCCTCGACCAGCAGGATGATCGGCGTTTTCATGGGCCCTTAAACTCGGCCGTTGTTTTTACCGACGCAATCATTCGTCGGCTTCCTGCAACAAAACGTTACAAAACGGCCCCTCCCTGCAACATGCGAGCAAAGGACGGATCGCATTGTCTCCCCCATCGGATGCCCAAGCGGCGCCCACGACTTCGAAACACAGGACCTCGACAGGTCGCTACCGAACCAAGGAGACCAGACATGAAATCGATCCTCGCAACTGCCGCCCTCGCCCTGGTGCTGGCCACGTCCGTTGCCGCAGACGCCTCGGCCTGGACCCGCAAGTCCACCACGACCGGCACCTACGGCAACACGGTCAACCGCTCGGTGTCCGGCAATTGCGCCGGCGGAACCTGCTCGCGCTCGGCCACCACGGTGGGTCCCTATGGCCGCACGGCAACGCACAGCGGCTCGACGAGCTGCGCCGGCGGCACCTGCACCCACTCCGGCGCGACCACCAACGCCTACGGCAACACGGTAACGCGCAACGGCGCGGTGAGCTGCTACGGCGGAACCTGCAGCCAGTCCAGCTCGACGACCGGCGCCTATGGCCGCTCCGTCACGCACCAGG
>CAJQNW010000493.1 GCA_905479765.1 uncultured Tepidamorphus sp.
AGATGAGATGCGGGGTGACTCGACGAGGATTTTGGCGACCGCCTGATATGTGGGCTTCAGCGAAAGCGCCACGGCGACACCGATCACGGCGCCAACGGCCGACATCAGGATGATGAACGGCAGGCGTCGGAAAACCATCCAAGCGAAAAAATGGAGATCAATCTGGCCCATGAATCCGATCGTCTCGTGAGATGAACGCGTTTACAAGTTATACTGGGAAACGCAGTGAACGCAGCCGCTCACCGAGTCCCGTCGCAACCCGCCCAACAACCAAAGCTGACCGGAGTGTATGGGGTCGACATTCGCCGAGACCCCTAGCCATGGAAACCGCAACATAGGGTCGAGCCATAGCAGACTTCCTCCGCCTTTCGACGATGGGTCTATCCATGCGGCTGACTGGTATGCCTATGCGCCTATGCCGGCGTTCTAAATTGAGGCGACGCACGCATTCCTCGAAAATGCTTTTATGTAATTCCAGTGTACACGAGTTGGATCGGTAATGAGTTCCTTGTTTCGCACTCCTGTGGCCGCGGTTGGCGGCCTTGTCGCCCTCCTCTGCGTGCTGATTGCCTCTCCGGGCATCGCCGAGCCCTTCAAGCTTGCGCCCAATACGAAGGTGGAGGTCTCCATCATCCAGTGGAATCCAACGAAAGCCGAATATCAGCGATGGGACGCGCTGAGTGGAACGTTCGTGGTTTCACCCGACTACACCCTCTCCATGCCGGTGCTTGGTTCGGTCGACGTGACCAACCAGAGCAGTATCGATATCGCCGACAGGATCGCTTCAGCACTGAAGGAGAAAGTGGGACTTCTCAATCTGCCGGAGGTCACGGTCGAGGTCGCCGAATACCCGCCTGTTTATGTGGTCGGATCAGTCAATCAGCCCGGTGAATATTCGTACCGACCCGGACTGACCGTTCTCCAGGCTCTGGCGCTCAGCGGAGGGCGCTATCGCACCGACGAGCCAGGCGGAAAAGGTGTGCTTTCTCTGTCGGGAGAATTGGAGATCATGCGGGCGGACGAACTCCGCTTAGTTGGACGCATCGCGCGATTGGAAGCGGAATTCACCGGCGCTACCGAAATAACGTTTCCCTCTGAATTGACGGCAAGCCCCAACCGTTCCCTCGTCGATGAGATTGTCAGTCTGGAAAAAATCATCTTCGCGGCACGCGTCAAAGAGACCGACAGGCAATTGGTCACGCTGTCCGAACTTGACGATTTGTATAATCAGGAACTGGACACGCTGCATGCCCGCGCGGCGGCGGGCGACCATTCGATCCAGCTCGCCGAAAAGCAGCTTGCCGGCGTGACGGAGCTTTACAATAAGGGCGTTTCCACATTGTCGCGCCAGGCTGATCTCGAACGCGTAGTCGCAGACTTGCGGGTCGAGCGGCTCGTCGATGACACCGAGATGATGAAAGTCCGGCAGAGCTTGAGTTTGAACCGACGGAATGAACTCAATGTGGAGGACCAGCGGCGAACGAACCTGGCGATCGATCTGCGCGACGCGAGGGCGGAACTGGACCGGCTGAAATCGCGTCAGATCACTGTCGAAAGCCTCCTGATGGAGGCCAGCGGCGGGGCAGTTCCCGTAGAGACGAGCGACGAAACCGCCCTTGTGTTCGAAATTGTCCGGCATGCAAATGGTAGGGGCGTTTCTCAGGCAGCAACCGAATCGACCTTCCTTGAACCTGGAGACGTCCTGAAGGTCGATCCAGCGGGAAGACCGAAGAACACGGGGCCGGGCACGGTCATGTCCAGTGATCCGTCGTCGCCGCAATCGCGAGAACACACTGTACCGCTCCCAACAGCAAAACCGCCGCTCGCCGCCGGGAGTTCCTGATCTTCCGATCGGTTCGCGTACGCCTGGGTCGGCGCGAGCCGTATTTTAGGGTCTCCGGGTCCGGAGTCCGGCCGCGGCGCGATGGTCGCAAAAACATCTACGGGAAGCCCGCCGAACGGAATCAGCGCGTCGTTACCTCGGCGCGTCTCGGCGCTATTCAGCAAATACAAAAATCTCTCACTTCAAAACACTCTGGGTCCCCGGACAACCCGGAGTGATTCGCCGGTTCGCGACCACGTGCAATCCAGATTAGGTTTTACATCCGGTCGGAGCGGAGCACGTGGGCGGGGTTCGTACAATTGGTTCCGACGAGTTTTTACCCAGGGTTCCGGTGCTCAGGTCAGATCCGATGCAGCTTAACCAGTGACCAATTTCTAGCGTCTCGAAATTACGTCTGAATTCCCGAAACCGTCAGCGACGATGTTGCCCTCGCAAACCTGAACAAACACCGGCTCGTGAGAAAGACTCGGGCGGGAGGAGGCTTCGCATTGGCGCCCTCCCCTACGGCGCGACGCCGGCCAGCACCAACGCCGGCGAATCTCAATTCTCAGACATGAAAATCCCGCGCTCTAGCAGCCCGTTCCACGGACGACAACGCCAACCGTCATAACCATGATCGTCAGATCGGTGCGGAGCGATTTGATTTCCTCATACTGGTTGTCGTAGGCCGCGCGCGAGGCGAACGTTCCATCGTTGCGCGCACTGACCTGCCAGAGACCGGTAAGGCCCGGCCGCATCAGGAAATAGGCGTCGCCGGGATAGAGGGCTTCCTGATCGGGAAGCATGGGGCGCGGTCCAACCAGGCTCATGTCGCCGATGAGGATGTTCCAAAGCTGCGGCAGTTCGTCGAGGGAATGCTTGCGCATGAATTCGCCCAGCCGCGTGACCCGCGGGTCGCGGCGCAGCTTCTGATTTTCACGCCACTCCATAGCCGCTTCGGGATTTTCGTTCAGATACGCCGTCAAGGCGCGCTCGCTGTCAGGCACCATTGTGCGCAGCTTCCAGAGCGTGAAAACCCGTCCGTTCTTGCCGAGCCGGTCCTGGCGGTAGAGGGCTGCCCCGCCGTCACGCCGGATCAACAGCGAAAGAAATGCGATAATCGGAATCGTGACCGGCGCGGAAGCCAGTACTACGAAAATATCCAGACTGCGCTTGGCGAAGGCGTAAGCCCTGTTTCGCCTATACCGTCCAAGGATACTCCTGCTTCGGCCGGTGCCGAGCGTAATAGTATCCTGCCCCGTATTGATCGATGTGCTCATCGATTGCCCCTGTAGCCCAACACCCTACAATAACCACATTGCCCCAGAATATTACTCAAATATACACTGCTCTAAGCCGGCTTTCGCCTATCAAAACCGCTTCCTGTTTAACTTTTAAGCACGCGACTACCTGCGATTTGAGATATCAATATGACCCATTGCACCCATTAACTACATTTTACTACTATCTTCGATCACAGTGGGCGCAATCGAACTGTGAATAAGCCATTCGACTCTGCCCCTACCCATATGGGAGTACCGAATCGGCTCTCCGCACCGGTCCCATGCCCAAGCCCGCGCCAGGAAACGCGTCAGATAGTCCGGTAACCGATCGGGCCGACTGCGAAGTGGGTATCGCGTGCACGACCATATGGCCGGAAGATCAACTCGCGTCCGCGCGGCAGTCGAGGCAGGTTGCGATCAGATCGGGCTCGTACCGTTTGCCGGTACCTGTTCGCTTTGGCCGTTTGTGACTGAAAGGTTGGCCGTGGGCGAAATCGGACGAGTATCCAGAATTCCTATAAGTCGCGACAGAACCGCGATAACCTCGCGTCGTTTCGGGGCGCGTGTGTAAATGTCGGTTTCAGAATCAAGCAAACCGGCCGAAAGCTACGGACAGATCCTCAAATCGACGGCGCTGATCGGTGCCTCTTCGCTGATCAGCGTCGGCTTTGGCATCATCAGGTCAAAGGCCATGGCGATGCTGCTCGGGCCTGCCGGTGTCGGCTTGATCGGCATCTTCAATTCACTGGCGGAACTCTGCCAAACCACGGCTGGGCTGGGCGTGCAAAGCAGCGGTGTCCGACAGATCGCAAGCGCGGGAAGCGCGGACGGCGATTTGGATGTGGCCCGCATCACCACGGTGCTCCGCTGGCTTTCTCTTGCCCTGGGTACCGGCGGCGCACTGCTTCTGGTGCTCATCTCCGGGCCGGTAGCCGAAGTGACCTTCGGAGATCCGTTGCAGAGCGGCG
>CAJQNW010000494.1 GCA_905479765.1 uncultured Tepidamorphus sp.
CCGTAGGCGTAGCCGTAGCGGCCGTAGACGCCGCGCACGGGGTTGTAGTAGGCGCCGATGCCGTAGGTGATCGGGCGGGGATAGTAGATCGGATAGCGGCGCGGGCCGTACCAGCCCCAGTAGGGGCGGTA
Organism: uncultured Tepidamorphus sp.; assembly: GCA_905479765.1. GTDB lineage: Bacteria > Pseudomonadota > Alphaproteobacteria > Rhizobiales > Tepidamorphaceae > Microbaculum. The sequence continues at coordinate 132 of CAJQNW010000494.1, forward strand.
ATACCAGCCGGTGCCGTAAACGAGATTGTCCCAGGCCAGATAGGCGCCGAGATAGCCCATCGTGTAGCCGAACCACACCGCCCCCGGCGTCGTGTCGTACACGCGCACGTAGGTCGCGTTGTAGACCGGCGAGGACGGCGGGATATCGTAGATCGGATCGGGCACGGACGTCGCGACCGCGAACGGACCGGTCGGAGTGTCGCCGACGAACCAGACGCCGTCCTTCAGCACGTAATATTTGTCGCCGACCTGGATCACCTGATCCTCGGAGTTGGAGGCATAGGCGAGCTCGGTGCCCTCGATCGGCGTGAATTCGGGATCGCCGGCATAGGTCACCTCGGCGGTGACGGACCCGTCCGTCTCGACACGCGCCATCTGCGGGATCATCGCCTTGAGCCGCGCCTCGTCGCTTTCCGAAGTATTGGGAACCGAGGCGCGCACCGTGTAGTAGGGCGCGTCGTCGGGGATCTTGCGGAAATCGTCGGGCAGGTTCGTGGTCGCGAAGGTCCACGGGCCGTCGAGCGACTGCGCGGAGAACCAGCGGCCCGAGAACAGCACGTACCAGGTCTTGGTGGTCGTCATGAAGAAGACGTCCGTCTCGGTGTTCGAGGCCCATTCCAGACTGGTGCCCGCGACCGCCTCGAGTTCGGGCGGCCCCTCGAACAGGATCAGTTCGGCGGGCTTGTCGGAATAGATCACCTTCGGCGTCTTGCCGTCCTCGAAGGCCGCAGGCGGCATCGCCTCGCGGGCGCCCTTCCAGCTGTCGTCGTCGGGCAGCTTGGACAGAACGTCGGGCAGGCTCGTCACCGGCTGCCAGTCGCCGGTCAGGGACTTGCCGCTCAGCCAGGACTTGTCGTCGCGCAGGTAATAGTCACCGTCCGGCTCCAGCTTGAACAGGTCCCAGTTGGTGTTGACGACGAAGGACAGGCCGTCGGCGGCCTCGATCGGCGCGGTCACCGCCTCGCCTTCGGTCTGCACCAGGATCGCGGCGGTCTCGGACACGAAGATCGGCGGCGGATCGGACTTCAGGCCCTCGACGTCGCCGAGCTGCTCGTAGGCCGCAAGGCTCGCGGTCAGGCGCTGCAGGGAAATGGTGATCGGCTCAGTGGGCAACAGCTTGCCGACCTCGAGCGACAGGTCCGTGAGTTTCTGGCGATCCAGCACCGAGAAATTGAGCTCGGTGACCTTGATGTTGTCGATCACCACCTCGTTGGTCTCGTGATCGGCCTGGGTTTCGCCGCTGACACCGATGACGCCGAACACGGCGCTGGCATCCTTGTCAGCCTTGTACTCGGCGGCGATCAGCGCGCTGATGTCGGTGAAATCCTCCCAGGCGGTGACCTGCGGCTGATGCAAGATGATGGTCGCGCCGCTGTCGGTGGTATAGGCGCGCGGCCAGGCGCTCTCGTCCTCGCTGGCGGTGAGGTACTGACCGCTGACAAAGCCGGCCTGGCCGTTGACCGTGACGGCGCACCAGGAGCCGGAATCGTTGCAGTCGCCGAGATCGACCTGCGTCCCCGACTTGAGCGTCCCCATGCTGGCATAGCCGGTGCCGGGCCCTGTGCGGAAATTGACGTTCGCGGTGGTGACCGCGGGCGCGGCCAGCGCGGGCGCGGCTCCGGCCAGAACCGCAATGCCAAGGACGAAGGCCAACCGCATCTGTTTTCTCCCTGAAAAGCTCGTCGCGCGTCACCGCACGGCTCATTCTTTCCCCGCCCGAGGCGGATGTTCGGCCCATTGAATAGCAGGCGCAAGTTGTCCGGGCAAAAAACTCCTCTCGGAAGGCAGCGCTCGCGATCATTTGAACCAGCGTCCGCAAAACGTGTGTTCTTGCGACACCGTGAAGCCTTTTTCCACGTCTGGGGTGGTCCTCCATTTCAAGAAACCCCGGCAGGAAGGCAACGCCAATGAGACGGATTATCCTCGCAGTCTGCGTTTTCGCGCTATCGGCGATCAGCGCGCTCGCCAGCGACGGCATGGTGCGCAAGCAAAGCCCGCACGACGTTCCAACCACGATGGACCGGCTGGAAGCCGCGCTGACCGAGCGCGGCATCAAGGTCGTCGCGCGGATCGATCACGCGAAGGCGGCGATGGGCGCGGAACTGGAACTGCGGCCGACGGTGCTGCTGGTGTTCGGCAATCCGAAACTCGGCACGCCGCTGATGCAGGCAAGCCCCGAAATGGCGATCGACCTGCCGATGAAGGTGATCGCCTGGGAGGACGCCGGCGGCCAGACCTGGATCGCCTATACCGACCCCGGCTACCTGAAAGCCCGGCACGGCGTCGAGGGCAAGGACAAGGTGTTCGAGACCATGACCGCGGCGCTTGGCAAGATCACCGACGGGGTTGTCCAGCCGTAGAGATCAGCCTCGAAGGATCAGATGCTTCGGCGGCCCCGGGCGAGCGTCTCGCTCGGGGCTTCGCCGTAGGCCTCGCGGTAGTAGGCGCTGAAGCGGCCGAAATGGGAGAAGCCCCACTTGAGCGCGACCGTGGTGACGGTGGCGCCGGGCTCGGGATGCTCGAACTCGGCGTGGGCGCGTGAAAGCCTGACCGCGCGCAGATAGGCAAGCGGCGACATGCCGCGATGCCGGCGAAAGCCCTCGTAGAGCGCACTGGTGCCGATGCCGGCGACGGTGACCAGATCGGTGGCGGTCAGCGGCTGGTCGGCATGGGCCTCGATGTGATCGACGACACGGCGGACATGCGCCGGCGTCGCCTCGTCCGGTGCGTCCAGCTTGTCGGACGCGTCGTGCGGCCAGGCGCGCAGCAGCGCCGACAGCAGGAACTGTTCATACTCGATTGCAGCCAGCGGGCTGCGGGCCAGCGACTCCGCCATGTCGAGTTCGGCGCGGAGGAAATGCAGCGCGCGGATGTAACTCGCCATCGCGCCGTTCTGCTCCACCGCCCCGTCGCGGAACGTCACCCGTCCCACCGGCCGGTCGCCGAGCATGGCGGCCAGATGCTGCTCCAGCCGCGGGCGCGGCACCTTGAAGATCAGCAACCCGGTGGTGCGGGCAAACCGCACCTTCAAGCCGCTGCGCGGCCCGCTGACGATCAGTTGGCCCGGCTTGACGTCATGGCGTTCACGCTCACGGATCGCCTCCAGCGGGCCGAAGGCGGCGTACTTGAACATGTAGCAGTCTGGCTGCTCGCCGGCGTCGATATAGGTGTCGGCGCCGTAGCGGATGAAGTTCAGCGAGGAGCCCGCCACCGGCGCGTGATGAAACGAGGCCGACAGGCTGCGCCTGCCGCCCTCGAACTCTATGCGGTGCGGCCAGAAATAACGCGCCACCTTGTCGCGCGCCTCGTCGAGCCTCGACGTGGCGAGCACACGGTAACGCGCTAGCGGCGCGGTCGCTGCCATCGGCTTCAGATCCCCGCTCTGCTGCCTGAAGGGGGAGCTTAGCGGCAGTTGAAGCCTGAAAGAAGCAGAAAGCCGCACTTCCGGAAACCGCGGATAGCCGCCGGCGAAAACGGATTGCGGACGCTCGCGATCGACGCCGACCATTGGGAGACAAAAACCAGGCAAGGGGAAGAGAATGGGCAAAGGTGTTCCGGGACTGTCCCACGTCGACCATGTCGGCCTGACGGTTCCCGATCTCGACAAGGCCGTGACGTTCTACACGGACGTCTTCGGCGGTACGGAACTCTACCGGATCGGGCCGTTCGATTCCGCCGAGATCCCGCCGATGGAAGACGGGCGCGACTGGACCGAGGTGCACGTCAACGTCGCCGGCGCGCGGCTGACCATCGCCATGCTGTCGATCGGGCCGAACCTGATGCTGGAGCTTTTCGAATACGAGAAGCCGACCGAGCGCAACACCACGCCGCCACGCAACTGCGACTACGGCGGGCATCACATCGCCTTCAAGGTCGCCGACCTGGAAGCGGCCAAGGCCTATCTGGCCGACCACGGCTGCACGGTCATGGCCGGGCCGATCGTGATGGACGAAGGTCCCTGCGCGCCCCTCAAGGTGAACTACGTGCTCGACCCGTTCGGCAACCAGCTGGAGCTGGTCGAATACGACAGGCAGGCCTTCGAGGCCGACACGCGCCGGTGAAAATCTACCGGCCCCAGAATTAGACCGAGGGGGCATAGACATGCGATCGATCGCCATCATCGGGGCGGGCCAGGCGGGCCTGCTGACCGGACACGACCTGCTGCGCCACGGCTACGACGTGACGCTGTATTCCGACAAGACGGCCGAGGACTTCCTCACCAAGGCGCGGCCTACGGGGACGGCGGCGCGCTTCGAAATGTCGCTGGACTACGAGCGCGAGCTCGGCCTCAACTTCTGGGAGGACGAGGCGCCGAAGGGCGAAGGCATCCACCTCACCTTCTCGCCCGACAAGGGCAACCGGCTCCTGACTCTGGTCGGGCGGTTCTCGAAGTTCTTCCAGGCGATCGACCTGCGGCTGCAGAGCCATCGCTGGATGAACGCGTTCGAAGCCAAGGGCGGAAAGATCGAGATCGAGGCCATCACGCTCGACCGGCTCGACGAGATCGCCGCAAGCCACGACCTGACCATCGTCGCGGCGGGGCGCGGCGACATCCACAAACTGTTCGAGCGGGACGAGCAGCGCTCGGTCTATGCCCGGCCGCAGCGCA
>CAJQNW010000495.1 GCA_905479765.1 uncultured Tepidamorphus sp.
AAGAACATCACCGACGAGGGGACGAGCAAGGTCGCCGAGACCATCGACGAGTTCCGCGCCAACTGGAAGTACAACATGCTGGATGAGCATGTGCGCGACTTCAACGGCCGGGTGCCGGTGTTCTACCAGTGGGACGACCACGAGACGCTGAACAACTGGTATCCCGGCGAAATGCTGATCTCCGACGACCGCTACACCGTCAAGTCGTCGAGCCTCCTGTCGGCCCGCGCCAACCGCGCCTTTTTGGAAATGTCGCCGATCCGGACCGATCCGAAGGAACCCGGCCGCATCTACCGCAAGGTCTCGCATGGACCGATGCTCGACATCTTCTTCCTCGACATGCGCACCTACCGCGGCCCGAATTCGGCGAACGACCAGGCCGATGTGTCGGCCGACACCGCGTTCCTCGGCAACGAGCAGGCCCGCTGGCTGAAGCAGGCCCTGCTGGAGTCGAATGCGACATGGAAGGTGATCGCCGCCGACATGCCGATCGGCATCATGGTGCGCGACGGCAAGGAGGCCTTCGAGAACGGCGCCAACGGCGACGGCCCGGCGCGCGGCCGCGAGCTGGAGATGGCCGACCTGCTGCGCTTCATCCGCGACAACGACGTCAAGAATACGGTGTGGCTGACGGCCGACGTGCACTACACGGCGGCGCACTACTACGATCCGAACCAGGCGCAGTTCCAGGAGTTCGCCCCGTTCTGGGAATTCGTGTCGGGTCCGCTGCATGCCGGTACCTTCGGCCCCGGCGACATGGACAATACGTTCGGCCCGCAGGTGAAATACGTGAAGGCGCCGACAAAGGAGCAGGGCCAGAACCTGCCGCCCTCCATGGGCCTGCAGTTCTTCGGCCTTGTCGATATCGATAGCGACAGCGAGGAAATGCGCGTTTCCCTGCGCGATGTCGCCGACGAGGAACTCTACACGGTGACGCTGACGCCGGAACGCGTCTGACGCCCATTCGGGCGAATGACAAAACGGACGGCCTACGGGCCGTTCGTTATTCGTTGACCCGATATTCTTCGGGGAAGTCGATTTCATGTCCACTTACCAAGAAATCGCGATTTCACCTTTCGCCCTTTCGTTTTCCGAAACAATCACTATATTGCAGTGCAACACTGGACACGGGCGCGGACGTTCTGCCGCAGCCCGTTTTTTTGGTTTTGAGATCATGAACCTTCGCAACATTGCCATCATCGCCCACGTCGACCACGGGAAGACGACCCTCGTCGACCGCCTCCTGCAGCAGTCCGGCGCGTTCCGGGAGAACCAGCGCGTCGCCGAACGGGTCATGGATTCCAACGACCTGGAGCGCGAGCGCGGGATCACCATTCTCGCCAAGGCGACCTCGGTGGTGTGGAACGACGTCCGCATCAACATCGTCGATACGCCCGGCCATGCCGACTTCGGCGGCGAGGTGGAGCGCATTCTCAACATGGTCGATGGCGCGATCGTGCTGGTCGACGCTGCCGAAGGGCCGATGCCGCAGACCAAATTCGTGGTCGGCAAGGCGCTGAAGATCGGGCTGAAGCCGATCGTCGCGATCAACAAGGTCGACAAGCAGGACGCCCGCATCGACGAGGTGGTCAACGAGGTGTTCGATCTGTTCGCCGCGCTGGATGCGTCCGATGAGCAGCTCGACTTCCCGATCCTCTACGGTTCGGCCAAGCAGGGCTGGATGTCCGACACGCCCGAGCCCCCCGCCGAAGGCGAAGGCTCGATGGCGCCGCTGTTCGAGCTGGTGCTGAAGCACGTTGCCCCGCCACAGGTCGAAGAGGGGCCGTTCCGGCTGCTCGGCACGATCCTGGAAGCCAATCCCTATCTCGGCCGCATCATCACCGGCCGCATCTCGTCCGGGTCGATCAAATCCAACCAGCCGATCAAGGTTCTGTCGCACGACGGCGAAGTCGTCGAGCAGGGCCGGGTTTCCAAGATCCTCGCCTTCCGCGGCATCGACCGCACCGCGGTGGACTATGCCGAGGCAGGCGACATCATCGCCATCGCGGGCCTGGTCAAGGGCACCGTTGCGAACACTTTCTGCGCGCCGGACGTCGAGACCCCGATCATCGCCCAGCCGATCGATCCGCCGACCGTGTCGATGACCTTCCGCGTCAATGATTCGCCGCTTGCCGGCACCGAGGGCGACAAGGTGACCAGCCGCGTCATCCGCGACCGGCTGCTCAAGGAGGCCGAGGGCAACGTCGCGCTGAAGATCGAGATTCCCGAGGACCGCGATTCCTTCGTGGTTTCGGGGCGCGGCGAACTGCAGCTCGCCATCCTGATCGAGACCATGCGGCGCGAGGGCTTCGAGCTCGGCGTGTCGCGGCCGCGCGTCGTCATGCAGACCGAAGAGGGCACGGGCAAGCTTCTGGAGCCTATCGAGGAAGTCGTTATCGACGTCGACGAGGACCATGCGGGCGTCGTCGTGCAGAAGCTGTCGGAGCGCAAGGCCGACATGATCGAGATGCGGCCCTCGGGCGGCAATCGCCAGCGCCTGGTCTTCCATGCGCCGACGCGCGGGCTGATCGGCTATCAGGGCGAACTTCTGACAGACACGCGCGGCACGGCGGTGATGAACCGGTTGTTCCACGAATACGCGCCCTACAAGGGCGACCTGACCGGCCGGCGCAACGGCGTGCTGATCGCCAACGAGGCCGGCGAGGCGATCGCCTATGCGCTGTGGAACCTGGAAGATCGCGGCCCGATGATGATCGAGCCGGGCTGGAAGGTCTATCAGGGCATGATCGTCGGCGAGCACACCCGCGAGAACGATCTGGAAGTGAACGTGCTCAAGGGCAAGAAGCTGACCAACATCCGCACCACCTCGAAGGACGAGGCGGTTCGGCTGACGCCGCCGATCCGCATGACGCTGGAAAAGGCGCTGGCCTGGATCGACGACGACGAGCTGGTCGAGGTGACGCCGGAATCGATCCGCCTGCGCAAGACCCATCTCGATCCGAACGCGCGCAAGCGCGCCGAGCGGTCCAAGGAAACCGGCGCGGTCGCTTAAGGGTCGGTTTCGGCCGTCTGTTCGCTCTGCCTGCGGCTTTGAGGCAACGCAGACCGCCAAAACTCGAAATCCTCGCGCGGAATGCGCCGACACCGATTGCCGGGCGCGCGGCACGGCGCTACGCTTTAGCCATGAGCACCGTCCTCATCGACATCCGGCCGGCGTGCTCCCGAGATGCCGTCGGGATTTCCAAGGTCCATGACGAAGCCTGGGAAACGGCCTATCGCGGTATCATACCTGCCGTGACGCTTGGCAAGATGATGGCCAGGCGCGGGCCGGACTACTGGAGCCGCCTGACGGCGCGGCGCGGCGCGGGAACGATGGTGCTGGTCTTCGACGGCGAGGTCGCCGGCTATGCAACGCTCGGCCCGAACCGCGTGAAGCGGCTCGCATACGGCGGCGAGATCTACGAGCTTTATCTGATGCCCACCCACCAGGGCATCGGTCTTGGCCGGCGCGTCTTCCGCGAGGCGCGCAAGGTTCTGAACGCCAACAAGCTGAACGGACTGGTGGTCTGGGCGCTGGAAGACAATGTCCAGGCGCGGCAGTTCTATACCGCGCTCGGGGGCGTCGAGGTGGCCCGAACCATCGAGCCGTTCGGCGAGGCCAAGCTCACCAAGATCGCATTCGGGTGGACTTAAGCCCACCGCTTTTCCGGTTGCCTTAGGGCAGGCCGATCGATTTCAGAAAATTATCGACGCCATCGGTGTATCTGCCGGGCAATCCCAGGTCGTTGTCGATCGCCATGTGGCGGAGCTTTACCGGCAGGATGCCCGCCTTGCCTCCGTGCTTCGTGACAGCATCGGCAAAAGCCTGCGCCTGGGCGCAGGATAGCGTGCCGAGACTGGAGCAGACGAGCAGCATTGGTGCGGTTTTTGATGTGAGGCGATGGATTGGCGAGGCTTTTCGCCAGTATGCCGGCTCGGTTCCGAACGCCTGATCGAAGAAGGCCGCATGGCCTCTGCCCATGATCTCGACGATATCGAACGCGCCGGCGTCCAGCACGATCGTGCCAAGCCACGGTGTCGCGCCCTGCGCCTCGGCGAGGGCGGGATCGGCAGCGAGCAGGGAGACCAGATGACCACCCGAGGAATGGCCGATGAGGACGAAGCGGCCAGGGTCGCCGCCCCAGGTTCCGGTCATCGCCTGGGCGGTCGCCAGGGCTTTTGCCACATCTTCGGCCTGCGCGACCGGATCGGCGTCCGGGATCAGCCGCGTGTTGACGGAAATGAAGACGTAGCCGCGCTCCAGCCAGTGCGCCGCCTTGTTGGCGACGACGCTTTCGGTGCGCTTGTCGCCGCTCATCCAGGCGCCGCCATGGACCATCAGCAGGACTGGCGGCCCTCCGGGGGCGGGGTCGTTCAGGGTCGGGGGCAGGTAGATATCCATCGTCTGCCACGGGCTTTTGCCATAGGCGACGTCCTCGACCACGTTGAAGGAGGCGTAGTCCGGCGCGGCGCTGGTGCTAACCGGCGAAGAAATCGTGACGCCGGCGAGCACGAGGGCCAGTGCCGGCAATCGCCGCCCCCGCATGCCGGCTTGTGCTGAAAAGGCGGTGTTCATCGAGTTCCCGTCAAATACGGAAGGTGCGGCTCAGCGGCCGGTGAGCCAGCCCGGCGTTCCCATGATCACCGGCTGCTGCGTACCGCACCTGAAGCCGGCGCTCAAATTGTCGGCAGCCTGGCGGGCCAGCTCGTTGGCGTTCTTGTTGGCCAGCGCATCGACATAGGCGACGTGGCAGACGCCATCGGCCGCGAGTTTGGTTACCACCAGCACCTGGCCGACACGCCCGTCGTCGAATTCGGCAAACCAGCGCAGGATCGTCGCGAAGGGCTGGCCGTTCGCGCCCAGCCGCCACTCCAGCGTCTCGCCGATGCGGTTGAAGGGGCCGAGCGTTTCGCCCGTGGCGACCTGATCCTTGCCCGTGCCGCCGAAGGACACGAAAAATCGCAGATCCCCCTCGCGCACCCAGACGGGACGGTTGCCGAGGCCCGGGCACACCCACTCGGCCGATGCGTTGTCTTCGCCCACGCTGAGCTGGTTGCACTGGTCGAGGTTCAGCTTCGTATAGGTGCTGGTCGGCCCGGCTGCCCCCGCGGGAGCTGCGGCGGCGAAGACCTGTGCGGCCACGATACCGCCCACAATCAATGATTTTCCACTGTGCATGCCCGCCTCCATTACCGATGTCGGGTGCCTAAAAAAACGTCGAATCCCAGATTGCCTTTTCCGGCTGAATATCGCCAGTTGTCCCGAACAATGCGTGACGGGTTTTTGATGCGGCGGGCTTGTCCGCGCACCGATCCTTTCGACGCGACCGGAACTTTCCACGACAGGAGTGAATCATGCGTATCGATGCCGTCGCGATCGGCGACAATCCGCCCGAAGAGATCAACGTGATCATCGAGGTGCCGGTTGGCGGCGAACCGATCAAGTACGAGATGGACAAGGCGGCCGGCACCATGTTCGTCGACCGCTTCCTCTACACCCCGATGCGCTATCCGGGGAACTACGGCTTCGTGCCGCACACGCTTTCGGAGGACGGCGATCCGATCGACGTGCTGGTGCCCAACCAGCGGCCGATCGTGCCCGGCGCCGTGATGCCCTGCCGGCCGATCGGCGTTCTCGTCATGGAGGACGAGAAAGGCCAGGACGAGAAGATCATCGCGGTGCCCCTGCATCGGCTGACACGCCGCTACGACCGGGTGAAGACCTATGAGGACCTGCCCGAGATCACGCTGAAGCAGATCCACCACTTCTTCGAACACTACAAGGATCTCGAGGAGGGCAAATGGGTCAAGGTCGTGCGTTGGGGCGACGCGGACGTGGCCCGGCAGATGATCATGGACTCGATCGAGCGGGCGAAGGCGGAGACGGCCTGAGGCCGTTGCCGCTGGTGGGCGATCCGTCTTCTCCGCTCGTCCCCGCGAAAGCGGGGACCGGGCAGCCGCATTGCAGGACGGTGCCTCAATCAGGCCGGTTCCCGCTTTCGCGGGAATGAGCGGATATGGAAAGGTGCGTCAGGAGATCCTGGGTCAAGCCCGAGGATGACGTCGGTGGGCGAGGGATGGCCTTGCCGCAATCAACCGCGCCTTCCAGTCCTCTCCTACGTCATGCCCCGGCTTGACAACGACATCGGATGTTTCCGATGTCGTCGGCCTAAGACAGGGAAATCGGGAACACCCGATTTCCGGGGCATCTCGTGCCACGCACTCGAGATCGCCGGGTTGTCTCAGATCAGCGGCTCGAGGCCGTTCTGGCGGCAGGTGGCTTCCACCGTGCTGCGCAGCAGGCAGGCAATGGTCATCGGGCCGACGCCGCCGGGCACCGGCGTGATCGCGCCGGCCACTTCGGCTGCCTCCTCGTAGGCGACGTCGCCGACCAGACGCGTCTTGCCGTCTTCCCTGGGGATGCGGTTGATGCCGACGTCGATGACGGTGGCACCCGGCTTGATCCAGTCGCCGCGCACCATCTCGGGGCGACCGACGGCGGCGATGAGGATATCGGCGCGGCGGCACACCCCGGGCAGATCCTTGGTGCGCGAATGCGCGATCGTCACCGTGCAGTTCTTGTTCAGCAGCAGTTGGGCGACCGGCTTGCCGACGATGTTGGAGCGCCCGACGACGACGGCTTCCAGTCCCGACAGGTCGGCATGGACCTGTTTGGCGAGGATGATGCAGCCGACCGGCGTGCAGGGGACCAGCGCGGGAAGTCCGGTGGCCAGCCGGCCGGCGTTGATGACGTGGAAGCCGTCGACGTCCTTGGCCGGATCGATCGTATCGATGACGGCGGACGAATCGATCTGATCGGGCAGCGGCAGCTGCACGAGGATGCCGTTGACGGCCGGATCGGCGTTGAGCTTGCGCACCAGCGCCAGCAGGTCGTCCTGGCTGGTCGACGCATCGAGCCGGTGCTCGTAGGAGTTCATGCCGGCTTCCAGCGTCTGCTTGTGCTTGTTGCGCACGTAGACCGCGCTTGCCGGATCCTCGCCGACGAGAACGACCGCCAGGCCCGGCGTGATGCCGTGCCCGGATTTCAGCGTGTCCACCGCCTTCGCCACGTCCTGGCGCAGGCTCAAAGCCGTCGCCTTGCCGTCGATGATGCGTGCCGTCATGTGCTTTTCCCCGGTTCGTCGGTTTCCAGCGCGGCCAGCGCGCCGATGAGATCCTTGGCGTTGCCGGAAACATGCACCGTCTTCAGCCGCGCCTTGTGGCCGGATGCGACGGAGACGGTCGCCCGCGCGACACCCAACGCCCTGGCGACCAGCTTTTCCAGCGCCGCGTTGGCCGCGCCCTTCTCGGGTACCGCCCGCACGCGGGCCGCCAGCACCCGGTTACCATCCGACAGCGCGGTGACGCCGTCGATGCGGTCAGCCCCGCCCTTCGGCGTCAGCCGGACGCGAATATCGATGCCATCGGCGCCCGCTAAGTACCAGCCGGAAGACGGTTCGGGCGGCACCTGAACTCAGAAGACGGCGGGATAGATGTAGAGAATGATGATGCGCTGGATCAGGAAGATCAGCAGCAGCAGGATAATCGGCGAGATGTCGAGGCCGCCGAGATTGGGCATGTAGCGGCGTATCGGCCTGAGCGCCGGCTCGGTGATCCGCCACAGCATTTCGCCAATCGTACCGACGAACTGGTTGCGTGTATTGATGACGTTGAATGCCACGAGCCAGCTGAAGATCGCCGAGGCGATGACGATCCAGACATAGAGCTGGAGGGCGAGAAGAATGACGTCGAGAATGGCGCGCATGTGTCAGATAACCGGATGACGAGCGTTTCGCAGACATCCGATCTAGCGATCCGCGGGCCGCGTCGCAACCCTTGGCTGACATTGCGGCGGGTCTTTTGCTTGACAGGCGGGGGGTCGCGACCCTAAATCCCGCCATCCAGACAGGATGGGGCCGTAGCTCAGATGGGAGAGCGCCGCGTTCGCAATGCGGAGGTCAGGGGTTCGATTCCCCTCGGCTCCACCAATTCTCCCTAGGGGAATTGGTGTCCCCTCGGATTGTCTGGTTTGTCGGATTTCGCCAGGGCGAAATCGTTCTAGGGCTCCACACGGCCCATTTCCGGACCGCCCCACTTTTTTTCAGCTTTTTGCAAATGAAGCCCGGCGTCGCTGGTCTCAATCCAGCGTCATCGCCTCGAATCGGTCGGCGTCGTGGCGGACGGCGTCTGCGGTCTCGGTGTCGCCGCGCTGTTCCAGGCACTGCGCGAACATGCGCAGGACGCGCGGGCGGCCGGGCGCGGTCTCGCGGGCGGCCTCGGCGATTTCCTGCGCGGCGGCGGCGTTGCCCTGGCGCAGCAAGCAATCCACCAGCGCCAGCCGATAGCGCAGGGCCGTCCCGTTTCCGGCGATGGCGTGGCGAATATGCGCTTCGGCCGCGTCGAGATCGCCGAGTTCGAGACAGATTTCGCCTGCATCAATGGCCAGCTCGGGGGTCGGGTCCGGCGTCGGTTCAGGCGTGCCGGAGTCGGCATCCATCGCCGCGCGGAGGATATCGAGGGCCTCCGTGCGCCGATCGGCAAGCGACAGTTCCCACGCCGCGATGAGAGTGCGAATCACCGGCGAGACGGTTTCGCCGGCCGGAATGCCGGCGCCGGCCGTGCCTGTTCCCTCCCGCAGTGCCCGGGCCGGCGGCGCACAGGCATCCGCGAGGTCCGTCGAATAGTTGAACAGCGCAAAATCGGCGGCGTAGCGCTGACGGACCATTTCGGCGATCTCGGGCGTGTAGTGCCCGGCCACCTCGGCGGCGGTCTGCGTTCGGTCGGGCAGGTGCCCGACGATATCGTGCGGCGGCAGGCCGGCGATCTCCAGCATCGCGGCCATGTCCTCGCCGATCCGCTCGACCGCGCCGACCAGGTCATACCTGAGGTCTCGGGCCTGGGTGAGGAAGGCCTGCGGCGCCCAGTGGGCGTCCATGTCGCGGGAATCCTGCCGGCAGACCACGCCGACGAAGGTCTCGAACGAAATCGGCTCGTCGTGATCGAGGCCGAGATCGTAGAGGATGAATTTCTTGAACGGCCGGTTGCCGGCGATCTTTTCCAGATAACA
>CAJQNW010000496.1 GCA_905479765.1 uncultured Tepidamorphus sp.
CGACGGTCGGCCCCGAGCCATCCACCTTTTCGGACACGGCGACAGCGGTCGGCTTGGCCGATTTGGCGAGGTCCGATGGCTTGACCTGCCTTTTCTTGATCGCCTTCGACGTGACGGCGTTCTTCCCGACGTCTTTTTTGCCGACGCAGCCCTTGCACTTGAGATCGGTCGCCGTCTGGGCCACGGACGCGCCCGGCACCGCGAAGCAACACGCGACCGCCAGGCAAAGGAAATAAATCGAGATACCGTGATTGGATCTGATCATGTCATCCTCCAATTCGGGCCATCAATATCGATACTTGAAATGCGGCCGGCATACGGAAAAACGCGCCGCCACGGCCAGCGTTAATGGCCTTACGCAACGTTAGCTTTACGCCTGATCACGGCGGAAACAAGACACCCCGGCCCTACAGCAGCGGGCTGACCAGCCTCAGCGCGTTGTCGACAAACCGCTGGTGAAACGGTCGTTTGGCCCAGGCCTTGGCGTCGAGCGGATCGGAGTCCGCCACGTACTGAAGCTGCAGCGCGCGCAGCGTCTCGGCGAATTCCTTGCCGTAGACGAACAGCGACACCTCGTAGTTCAGCCACAGGCTGCGCATGTCGAGATTGGCGGTGCCGAACATCGACAGCGCGCCGTCGACGGTGATCGACTTGGTGTGCAGCAGGCCGTCCCGGTAAAACCGGATATCCACGCCGATGTCGAACAGCTCGTCGTAGTACGAGCGGCTGGCGTGGCGCGACAGGAAGGAATCGATCTTTTCCGGCAGGATGAGAGTGACCTTCACCCCGCGCCCGGCGGCCCCGCGCAAGGCGCGCAAAAGCGATTCGTCGGGCACGAAATAGGGCGTCGTCAGGATCAGCTCCTGGCGCGACGAATTGATCAGCGCCAGCAGCATCAGCAGCAGCCCGTCGGCGGTCTCGCCGGGGCCCGACGCGATCACCTGGATGTCAGTATCGCCCTTGGGCTCGGCAAGGCCGAGCTTGGCGGCGCGCACCAGTTCGTCGATCGGGGCGTCCACTTCCATTGCCCAGTCGCCGACCACGGTCGCCGCCAGCAGCGTTACCGCCCGGCCCTCGAGCCTGGCCATCGCGTCGATCCATTCTCCGACGCCGGCGTCCTGCTTGAAGAAGCGCGGATCGACCAGGTTCATGCTGCCGGTCCAGCCGATGCGCCCGTCGACGACGACGATCTTGCGGTGCAGCCTGAGATCGGTGCGCCCGAACAGTGCCCGCCACGGGCCAACCGGCAAGGCGGGCATCACCTCGATGCCGGCGGCCTTCAATTCGCCCGGCTGCGGGCCCTTCCACCACGGCCGCCCGCCCAGCGCATCGACCAGCACCTTGCAGGCGACGCCGCGCGCCGCAGCGCGCTTCAGCGCCTCGACGATCAGATCGGCGTCGCCGCCGGCATTCCAGATGTAGAACTCCATCAGCACGCTTGTCTGCGCCGTGTCGATGTCGGCGGCAAGCGCGTGAAGGATTTCAGCGGGAGCCGAGAACAGCTTGAATTCGGAGCCGGAGATCGCCGCGGTGCCCGCGATCGACTGGCCGAGCCGGTCGATGCCGGCCGCCCGGTTCGCGTGGCGCGACCAGTCGACCCCGGCCTGGCCCTCGCGCACAAGGTCCTCGCTGAGGCGGCGCATGTCGGAGCGCAGATGGCCGAGCTCGCCGGCCCGCCGGCCGCCGGTGCGCCGCTCGCCCATCAGCACGTAGATCGCCGCCCCGCCGAACGGCACCGCCGTCACCAGGAACAGCCAGGCCAGCGCCACGCCCGTCGCCGGCCGCTTCATGACGACCCGCACCGCGATCACCACCACCAGAATGGTATGCAAGGCCGCGGTGAGCGACAGCGACTGGCCCAGCAGCCCCAGGGTCGACTGGGCGATCATCGGGCAGACGCCCCGCGCACAGGCATGTCAGGATCAGGTTGTCTCACGGCGGAATCCCCCCATTCGGCTCAGCATGCGGTGAACCTGTATAGCAGCAAGAAATTCCGCGTGACGAGCCACTTACTGGAATGGCACGGCATCACCACTCCGCTTGGAGATCAGGAAATCGATGAAGAGGCGCAACAGTTCGAGGCGCCGGTTCTGCTCCGGATAGAAGAGATAATAGGGCGGCAATGGCACCACATAAGGATCGAGCACCGTTTCCAGCCGCCCGGCATCGAGCTCATTTTCGATGACAGGGCGGAGCGACCAGCTGATCCCGTGGCCGTCCCGCACGGCCTGCCGGACGGCTTCCATCCCGTCGAGTATCAGCGTCGTCGGGGCGTCGACGGTTATGGCCTGTCCGTCCACGATGAACTGCCAGTCCTGGATACGGTTGGCGGTGATGTACCGGTACCGGATGCACTTGTGGCCGAGCAGGTCGCGCGGGTGCGCCGGCCGGCCATGCGCCTGCAGGTAGGACGGCGAGGCGAAGTAACAGGGCATCAGCGGCCCGGTCAGTCGGACGGCGACCACGCCCGGCGTCAGCCTGTCTCCCAGACGAAACCCTGCGTGAAATCCCTCCTGGACGATATCGACGAGCCGTTCGCTGGTCGACAGGTCCAGCCGGATGCCCGGGTAGAGCGTCTGGAACTCGGCGAGCACCGGCGCGACGATCATCTTGAAGGCGCTGATCGGCATGGTCAGCCGCAACGTTCCGGTCGTCGATCCGCCGATGGCCCGTGTGCCCTCGATCGCATCGATGATTTCCTGAAACGCCGGCGCGGCGCCGGCAAGCAGCGTGCGCCCGGCTTCGGTCAGCTCGATCGATCGGGTCGTGCGCACGAAAAGAGCGACGCCGAGCGTCTTCTCGAGCGCCTTGAGGCGATGGCTGACGGCAGGCGCGCCGACGCCAAGCGCGCGGGCGGCAGCGCGCAAGGATCCTTCCCGGACAATCGCCAGGAAAACGTCTATGCCGCTGAGAGGTGCGCGTATCATTATTCGAATTTTCTCAGCGATATGCTGCTCAATCAATTGCTATTCGAATAATCATATGCCGCTACGATAACGGCCAACGAGTATATGTCCCGCGAAGTCGGGCACCCCCGCAAGAACGGGTACGAAGGGTAATCATGGCGCAGGCGACGGACACGCCGCCCGATCGGACGGCTCTGGGCATCGGCCTGATCCTGGGCTCGGTCCTGATCATGGCCTTCGCCGATGCCGTGGTGAAGCTGGTCAGCGCCGACCTGACGGTCTGGCAGGTCTTCGCCGCGCGCTCGGGCCTGGCGCTGCCGGTCATGGCCGCGCTCGCCATCGCGACAGGCATGCGCGTGCGGCTGCGAACGCCGCTGTGGTCCTTCGTCCGCAGCACGCTGCTGGTGCTCACCTGGCTTGCCTTCTACGCCTCGCTGCCCGTGCTCAGCCTGTCGGTGGCCGCGGTCGCCGTCTACACCAACCCGATCATCACGGCGCTGTTGTCCGCCGTCCTGATCGGCGAACCGGTATCCCGGCGCCAGTGGGGCGGCGTGCTGCTCGGGTTTCTCGGCGTGGTCGCGATCCTGAAACCCGGCACCGATGCCTTTTCGTGGTTCACGCTGTTGCCGCTGCTGGCAGCCCTCTTCTATTCGCTGGCGATGGTGCTGACCCGAAGCAAATGCCGCGACGAGGCGCCGTTCGCCCTGGCGCTCGCCCTGCACGGCACGTTCCTCGCCACCGGCCTGATCGCCATTTTGCTGCTCGCGCTGATCGGGCTGAACGCCGGGACGATGGCCGCCTACCCGTTCCTGCTTGGCGGCTGGGCGCCGATGGGGGTGCGCGAGGGGGGCCTGATGGCGCTGCTCGCCGCGCTCTCGGTCGCCTACTTCATGGGCGTTGCGCGCGCCTACCAGATCGCTGCGCCGTCGACGGTCGCGACCTTCGACTACGCCTATCTGGTCTCGGCGGCGCTGTGGGGGTTCGTGTTCTTCGCCGAGACACCCGATTTCCTGACCATCGGCGGAATGGCGCTGATCACAGTCGCAGGCCTCGCCGTTGCCACGCCGCCCGCCAATAGGGCAGCAATCGAAAGCACCGGCTAGAACAGCTGGCTGGTCACCAGCCCCTTGGCGATAACCGTGCCGGCGTCGTCAAACACGGTCACCTCCTCGACGGTCTGCCGCTTGCCGCGCCTGAGGACAATTGCCTCCGCCGTCAGGTCGCTCCCGTCGGCGGGCGCCAGGTAGGTGATCGTGAGGCTGGACGTCGCCGCACCCTTCGGGGCCACCGAAAGCCCCGATACCGAGGCGGCGGCGGCAGCCGTATCGATCAGCGTGGCGATGACGCCGCCGTGCACGATGGTGCCGACGGTGATGTTGTCGGCCGAGAACGGCAGGCGAAGCACGATCCGGTCGCGGGAAATCTCGGCTAGCGCGATCCCGAGGCCGCGCGCCACCGGCGAACCGATCAGCACGGCATCGATGAGCTCTTCGAGGGGTTGTTCGACAGCGGCGTTCACGGCGTTCCTCCCGTAACGATCCCGGGCATCGACGATCCCACGGAACGTCTCCCGCCGTCTATTATCGCGCAGGTAATCAGCGCGCGGCAGCCCTACTCGGCCTTTGCCGTCTTCGTGACCTTCGGCGTGATCACGGTTGCCAGATTGAGCTTGGTCAGCTCGTCGGGCGTGAAATAGAACAGCTCGTCCTTCGGCGTCTCCATCGCGTGGATCCACACGCGCGGGTCGACGCCCATTTCCAGCAGGAACCGCTGGCACTCCGCCGAGACGGCCTGCGCGTTGTCCATGCCCGACGCCGGGGTGCCGGCGGTGGCATCCGCGGCAAACACCCGGTGCACGCCGATCGCGGCGTCTTCGGCGGCCGCCCGCTCCTTGCCGCCGGCAAACACCAGCGGACACGACGAAGCGCAATAGCTGCCCGAGGCGATTTCGGTATTGTAGCCCGCCTCGCGGATCATCGTGGCGATGACCAGCGCGTCGGCCACCGAGCCGCCCGGCGAATTCAGCACCACCGTCTTGATGTAATCGCCGCGCTTGCCGATTTCCTCGGCGAACCGCTCCGCCGAGCCCGGCTCGATCGACCCGTCGAACCGGAGCCTCCCGCCGTCCACCAGCTCGAACGTCACCGGATTGCGCAGGCCCGCCACCGTCTCGGGTGCCGATCCGGGACCCGGACCCGGCCCCGCCGGCCCGCCCTGGCGGATCGATGGCAGATAGGGTTCGACCTGCGGCAGCATTCCGGGAAAAACCGGATCGGCCTGGCTCGGGGTCTGCCGCTGCATTTCGGCGAGATCCAGTCCGAGGATCACGAAGGTCGCGACCAGCAGGCCGCGGAACGCCCATTTCAGCACGATCTCGTCCGGCCGGTCGGAAAGCCAGCGCCTCAAGCGTGAACCGTCGGGGGGCACCTCGCTGCTCACTCCTTCTTCTCCGGACGGTTGGAGGAGAACGGCGTCACCACGCCGGCGGGACCGGCGCCGACGGGAAGCGGCGTGTCGGGATCGCCCCCGGTTCGCGCAGCTTCAGATTTCGCGGCCGGTTGCTGTGGCAGGTCCGGCTCGTCCTCCGCCGGCGCGGCGGTGTCGGGACTGCGCTCGTCCTCAACCTCGCGCAGGATGCGCATGGCGGTAAGAAGATCCGCCGCCGACATGGTGGAGGCATCCGTCACCGGCTGGCCCTCGCGGCGGATGCCGGCGTGCACGACGCAGAGGATCAGCACCAGCACGCCCGGCAGCAGGTCGATGGAGATGGCGCCGGCCCAGCTCGGCAGGAAGTCGCCGGCATAGCGCAGCACGGCTTCCGCCGTCGACAGCGGCTCGAAACGCTCCGGCTTCACCGGCTCGGCGGCGAGGATCTGTTCGGCAGCCCCGGCCAGCGCCTCCGACTGCGCGGCGACGGCGGCCTCGACGTTGCCGACGATCGCGGTCTGGCGCTCGGCGAGGTCCGCCGTGCCGCCGTCGGCGATCGGCGCGATGAAGCCGCGCGCCAGGTCTTCCGCTGCCCGCTTTACCGCCGGCGCGACCGACGTCTGCTGAAGCGAGGCGATGACCCCCATCAGCGCCATCGATTCAGAGGCGAACGCATCCGAGCGTGGGTTGACCGGCCCGCGCGCCGAGACAAGCTCGCGCATCCGCGTCAGGTGCCGGCTGCCCTCGTCGAACAGGCTTTGCACCCTGGTCCCCGACGCCTCGACCTCCGCCGACAGCCCGTCGAGCTGTCGCGACATCTGCGTCAGCAGCTGCACCACGGTGCCCGAGCCGGACGTGCCGGTGAGCGAGCCCTGCGCCCGCTCGTCCTCGGCAAGCCGTGAGAACCTGAGCGAGGCCATCTGGATATCGGGCAGCAGGCTCTGCGCGGCCAGAGCGTTGGAATGGGCCTTGTCGAGATCGGAGACGAAGCTTTCCAGCTTGTTGGCCAGGTGCTGCTCGAGCGCTGCCGAGCCGGCCAGCGCGGCGGCGTTCAGCCACGACGACATGGCGACGATCATCACCGCCCCGAGCCCCATCGCGATCAGCAGCAGGACCCGGCTCACCGCGTCGCGCACATGCGGCATGAACCGCATCAGGAACGACCAGAACGCGTAGATGCCGACCGAAACGGCGGCCGAATAGATGATGGCTGCGAAGAACACCAGCATCGCCGAGCCGTCGAGCAGCTCGCGCACGCCCAGATAGGTATAGACGCCGCTGGCCAGCGCCAGCACGGCGAGCGTGATGCGGGTGGTCACATCGAGACTGGTGACGGCCTGACGCAACATAATCGTTAACCCCTCCCCCGCCAAAACGGGCAGACCTCTTACGTCGCATCACTTTTATAGGTTAATGGTGCCAGATTATGGCGTCCTCCGCGATGGGGCTCTGGGGGAAAGGTTAATTTGCACAAGCACAGCGGGGACAAGGCCCTGCAGGGCCCGTCCTGGCCGGCCCCGCGGCCGCGCCCCGACGCCTGCGGCCGGCACGCAAGTCCCGCCCTGCCGGCTTGCCGGCCGGTTTCTTCCAGCGCCCTACTCGGTCGCCTCCTTGACGATCTCGGCCAGCAGCGCGTCGACCGCGCCGAGCGCCTGCATCGAGGCTTCCGAGCCGGCAGCACCAGGCCGGCGATAGCCGACATGCACGTCGCCGGGCGTGCCCGCGAGTTCGTAGACGACAACCGTGTAGGGACAGTAGCCGACGTTGCGCGGATCGGCTTCGACCATGGCCTGCGACAGCAGCGACGAGCAGAACTGGTACCATTCCGCATGGGCGAAGACCGGCACCCCGCCCGTGGCCTCGGCGGTGCGCTCCAGCATCTTGCCGAACTGGCCGTGATAGTCGATCACCAGCCCGCGGTTGATGATGGCGTCCTCCACCGCGAGCTTGACGTCGTCGAACGCGCCTTGCGTGGTCGAGAAGGCAAGATCGCCGTAGTCCTCCGCCATAGCCGGCGCATCGGAGGCGCCCGCCCCGAGCCCCGCGACGGTCACGCCCCCGGCCACCAGCACACTGGCAACCGCCAGTCTGGCGACCGGGAGTCTGGCGAACCCGTTACGAACTGTCATGGCGTCTCTCCCTGTGGCGTTATCGTTCCTTCCCGCGCGATGAATGGCGCGGCTGGTTAGTTATATAGGAAAACTTGAATGTATGAAATGGCGGGAAACGCCCTCCTCCGGGCGGCTGTTAGTCGAGACAGTCCTACCTGCAAGTGGCGCTATGATTGGACTATTGGTTCATGGGCGAATTTCTACTTATACGGGATATAATTCCAACAAACCTATTTATAATTGCATTTATCAGCCGGCGAGCTAGCATGTCCCCAAGGGGAAAGGCGAACAACACGCCAATGCTGGAGGGGCTGTTATGGATGTTACCGAGAGCACGGTACGGGCGATACGAACAACAAGACATGTATCGCTATTATCAAAGCCTGAACGGAAGAATTTCATAAATTTTTTCATCCGCAGATTCGCTTTTTATTCTCCGATAATACTATTGATAGTGGGCTGCACCAAACTCGAAATAAACGATCAAACCTATCAATTCAATGAAGCGGCGGGGAATGTTGGAAACCAGCTATTGCTACTAAATGCCGTCCGGTCTGCTAAGGGCTACCCAACAAAATTCTCGAGAACCAATGAATACTCTGGGAACGGTCGTGTAAGCGGAAAAATCGGAGCAAATTTACCCTTCGTATTTGACAGTAAACTGGGGGCAATTGCAATGGAAAAACTAAGGTTTAGGAAGCAAAATTATCTAGTTCCTGAAGGTAATTTTAACGCAGGAATAGCATCCATAGATCCAGAAATAAATTTTAATACAGGAGTCGAAAAGCTTTCAATGTATGAGCTAGATACAAAGGAAGCTCAATACTTGTTAAAATCAACAATTAGTCGAAGTCAATTTTTTTATTATGAGGAACAGGGCTGGAACATAATTCTTCTATCAATGCTAACTATTGAAGAAATTGAGATTACATTAAGTTTCTTGAGAGATCTAGATTACAGCACACCACCAGAATGCCTCGAAAATATTGATTGCTCAAATAAATTGGATTTGTCCGAATGCAACACCGATGAATTTTCCCCTTACAACGTGCGAGGTATAGATTTCATCCGATTCAAGAACAATCCACGCAATAAGTGCAGCTACGCGGCATTTAGAAAGGTCGTGGAATTGATCATAGACTCTGGTTTCACTATTGAAAATCATATCAATAAAAAAGAAAATTTTGACGAAGTGTCGGTAAATTTCAATGACAGCCACATCCAATCGCGATTCAACTATGAATTGTCAAGGCGCGATTCCAAGGGCTACAGCGTGGATCCGATTGAATTCCGGCTGAGATCACCCGAAAGGATTGTGAGATACCTGGGCGATCTGATCGCTGCGCAATCGCTGGAACAGGATCAGTATATCCCGCAGATTCGAATCGATATCAACGGGTCGCACGAGTACGTCGACTTCCTAAAGATCGTGAAAAATGCCGGCTACAATCAGCGCTGGGCCGTCTCGGTCAAGGATCCCGAAGGCGAGCGGTTCGCCATACCGATCCCCGACTACAGTTCGCCCGTGCGGCATCGTTCACTGCAAACGCTGGCGCTCACCATGGACATCTACAATTCGGCGGTCAGCGGTACAATTGTCCCGACATCCAGCACCATCCTGCTCAGGCCGGGCTGATTGCTCGAACACCGCAGTCTTAGGAATGCGATGGCCTCAAAACGGCAACGCCCGGGCCAGGCCCGGGCATGACGATGAACAAACTCGCCTCAGTTGAAGCTCACAACCAAGGCCGCTCCGCTTCCACCGCTGTCTCGAACCCGCCGATCTGCGCGTCCTTCTCCAGCGTCAGGCCGATGTCGTCGAGCCCGTGCAGCAGGCAGTGCTTGCGGAACGGGTCGACATCGAAGGAAATCGTGCCGCCGTCCGGGCCGGTGATGGTCTGGCTTTCCAGGTCCACGGTGATGGTGGCGTTGGCGCCGCGGCTGGCGTCGTCCATCAACAGGTCGATCTGCTCCTGCGGCAGGCGGATCAGCAGCATGCCGTTCTTGAACGAATTGTTGAAGAAGATGTCGCCGAACGACGGTGCGATGACGCAGCTGATGCCGAAATCCATCAGCGCCCAGGGCGCGTGCTCGCGCGATGACCCGCAACCGAAATTATCGCCCGCGATCAGGATCTTGGCGTTGCGATAGGCCGGCTTGTTGAGGATGAAACCCGGGTTCTCGCTGCCGTCCTCGTTGAAGCGGCGCTCCGCGAACAGGCCCTTGCCGAGCCCGGTGCGCGCGATCGTCTTCAGATACTGCTTGGGGATGATCAGGTCGGTGTCGACATTGACCAGCGGCAGCGGCGCGGCGACGCCCGTGAGCGTGGTGAAACTGTCCATGGCGGTTTTGTCCGTTCGGAGGGTCACGAGGGATTGGCTGGCCCCTGTTTTGGGGCGGAAGGCCGAGGAAATCAAGTCCGCGGCGGTACGGTGCCCTGCCGCAACGGCACCCGGCGCCCTAGCGGACGGGCCGCTGCAGGGCGCCTGCGCCGCCGCCCGCGCCGGTGGTTCCCACCTGGATCGGCGAGAACGTCGGCTTCTTCGCGCCCGCAAAGCATGCCCGGATGGCATCGCAGCGGGCCGCCCGGTCGGGGTGGTCGGGGCTGCGGCTCTTGTGCGGGAAGATCCGGCAGACCTGCTCGATGTCGGCCTCGCGCAGCCAGCCTTCCGCCTTGCCGCGCTTGGCGGCGTAGCAGTCGGCGCGTTCCTCGCCCTGGCCGTAGAGCTGGTGGGCGCATTCGTGGGAATAGACGAACAGGCGGGTCGCCGCCGACAGGCGGTCGAGCTTGCCCGGGTTGAGCACGATGAAGGCGCCGATGGAGGCGCCGTAGTCGCCGAGATCGGCCGTCAGCACCGTCCGCGTGCGCCCGCACGCCGGCACCCGGCCGCCAAGCTGGTAGTCGCCGGCCTCGTACACCGTGCCGCGCAGGACGATCTCCTCCGCGTCCTGGGCGACCGCAAGGCTCGCACAGGCCGCCGCCCCCGTCAGGGCGACCGCGAGGTAACCGAAAAGCCCGCCGACCGTGAACCGCATCTCTCGTCCGCCATGCTGTAACCTCCCCAAACCATAGTTGCCGCCGGGGCGGGGAGAAAGGGGATTTGGGCAACAGCGGCGCACAATTTAGAGGCACGGCCGCCTTATGGTCAGCATCGCGCGGCACGGACCGATGGATACGCCCCGCTGCGCGAACGCCGCGACAGCGCGAGCGCCGGCTTGCACGAAAAGGGCGGACGAGAGGTCTGGCCCCTCGCCCGCCCGGAACATCGTTCAGTCGGTATCGCGCCAGAAGCGGGCGATCGGATCCGGCGCCTCTAGGCGGCCAGATCGAAGCGGTCGGCGTTCATCACCTTGGTCCAGGCCGCGACGAAGTCGTTGACGAACTTCTCCGCGTTGTCGTCCTGCGCATAGACTTCCGCGTAGGCGCGCAGGATCGAGTTGGATCCGAAAACGAGATCCAGCCGCGTCGCCGTCCACTTGACCGCGCCGGACGCGCGGTCGCGGATTTCGTAGAGTCCGTTGCCCGCGGGGATCCAGCTGTTGGCCATGTCGGTCAGGTTGACGAAGAAATCGTTCGTCAGCGCACCTTCGCGGTCCGTGAAGACGCCGTGCCTGGTGCCGCCGTGGTTGGTTCCCAGAACGCGCATCCCGCCGACCAGGACGGTCATTTCCGGCCCGGTCAGGCCCATCAGCTGGGTGCGGTCGAGCATCAGCTCTTCCGGGCTGACGACATAGTCCTGCTTCAGCCAGTTGCGATAACCGTCGTGGAGCGGCTCCAGCGGCTCGAAGGACTCCGCGTCGGTCATCTCGTCCGTCGCATCGCCGCGGCCCGGCTCGAACGGCACGGAAATGTCGTAGCCGGCTGCCTTGGCGGCCTGCTCGACGCCGACGTTACCCGCCAGGACGATGACGTCGGCAACGCTTGCGCCGGATTCGGCAGCGATCGGCGCGAGCACGGCCAGCACCCTGGCCAGACGCTCCGGCTCGTTGCCATCCCAGTCCCGCTGCGGGGCCAGACGGATGCGCGCGCCGTTGGCGCCGCCGCGCATGTCGGACCCGCGGTAGGTGCGGGCGCTGTCCCACGCGGTCGCCACCATGTCGTTGATGCTCAGGCCGCTTGCCGCGATCTTCGCCTTGACGCCGCCGATGTCGTAATTGGTCGCGCCCGCCGGGACCGGATCCTGCCAGATCAGGTCTTCTTGCGGCGCATCCGGGCCGACATAGCGCGCCTTCGGGCCCATGTCGCGGTGGGTCAGC
>CAJQNW010000497.1 GCA_905479765.1 uncultured Tepidamorphus sp.
AGAGCGCAGAGCCGGCTCGATCGGTGAGGACCGACGGTCGATCATTCCATAGAGGACCGCCACCCCGAGGAACAGCCGCGGTGACCTGGCCCAAAGGAGCGCGGCGTCCAGCACCCTCCCGTACTTGCGCCGCTGGTTCCAGAAGAACGGCTTAAGGTACCAGGGGTAGTCCCGCTCCGGTCTCGGTACGATGCGCATGGGCTTCGCTCCAACGGCCCCCTACATCGTGTGCGGTTTAGTGGTGATGCCGTTCTCAAGTTGCAGTTCGCGCACGTACTGGACGATCGCCGCCACTTGATCCTGCGAGACTTGCTGCGGCGGCATGTTGCCGTACGGCCAGTGATGCTGGCGTACGCCGAGCTTGGCGGCGACAAAGAACGCCTCATCTGGATGATGGCCAGGATTATAGATGTCGTGCACTAGGGGGGGGCCTTTGTCGGTCCCCGCAGCATTGGCGCCGTGGCATTCCGCGCAGACGGCGTCGAACGCTTCCTTGCCGATTGCCGCCTGCGGCGACAGGTCCGGAACTTTCAGGGCGGCTTTAGTCCGGCTGCCGGTGTCCCCCGGTCCGACGTGCGGCCACAGCCAGACGCCGAAGCCGCCCACCAGTACGGCTATGACCGCATATTTCGGAATGTTCTCGGCAACGCTCATGGTGAACCGTTTCTCGCTGGCGTGTTGCTTGACTACCGTGGACGGCTCACAGAACTCAGCCGCCACGCGCGCAGGGCACAACCCGACGTTCCTGTCAGAAGGACAAATACGCCCGACCGACCTAGGAACATCCCAATTTCCCCCGATTACGCGCTGCCGAACACGCAAGACATCCCCGCCGGTTCGACCGTTCAGTCACTGTTTACGGCTTCTCCGGGTGCATTTCTTTAATGCGGATCAATCAATTCAAGGGTCCAGTCGGGCACTATTGTCCCCACGGACCCCGCACCCTTTTGCCGAAACGCACCTGAACGATGCAATCGGCTGAACGTGGAAATCCACCATGAGCTTAGCCGCTGTTCTCGCCATCGGCCTGGTAATGACAACCGCCGGGTTTCACTACTCGATCCTGAGCTGGCTTTCAGGCGGAATGGCGAGGATCGCCATGCGGCCGCGGCGGCGGGTTCTATGTATCGTTTTCGTCGCACTCCTGGCCCATCTCGGTGAGATCGTCGTATATGCGTTCGCGTACGGACTCTCGGTCGAGAGTCTTGGGCTGGGCGACTTCGGCGGGCTCGCAGTCACAAGTCCTCTCGACTACCTCTATTTCTCGATCGTGACCTACACGTCGCTGGGCTTGGGCGACGTGTTCCCGAGCGGGCATCTGCGTTTCCTGACCGGCGTGGAAGCCCTGAACGGCCTGCTCCTAATCACCTGGTCGGGATCGTTCATCTATTTGGCCATGGGCCGTCTATGGCCGTGGGAGCGTTGCGTCGAGCCGACCGGCGGCGGCCGCCTCCAAAGATGCGCCTAATGAAGGTTCGACATTGGTTCCCGGCTGATATACGTCGGAAATCGTCGACGGACACCGGAAATTCCGACGTGCAGGCGATGCTTCGGTGTGCCGAACTGGATGCGGAGAAAACATCCGCGATCATTCGCCTGGTTGTCTTCCTGTCTTTGGCGCTGACGATTTTCTATGCTGCGGAAACACCCGTGCCCGGCGATGGCGCTTTGGCCGCGACGGGACTTTATGGGCTCGGCACCGCCCTGGGACTACTTCTCGCCTGGCGCGGAATATTTCATCCGGCAATTCCCTATCTGTTCGTGACCTTCGACGTCATTTTGGTTGTGGCTCAGGTTCTGGTTCTCGCCCGCTTGATGGGCATGCAAACGGCATCGCCGTTCGTGGTGCCGGCCGCGGCGCTGATTTTCATCATTCTGATACATGCGGCCATGCGCTACCGTCCCTGGCTGATCGCTTACGCCGCGCTGCTATTCTTTGTCGCAATCGAACTCGGCCCGCTTTTTTTTCCGCCCGTTGCGCAGGTCGCGATGGGCGGCATGCATTCCATGCCCCACACAGGCATGGTCAGCCATTTGAACTTCCAGGTATTGCCGCTCGTGGTCGTTGCTTTGGCCGCGTTCATGTTGTTTTTCATTGCGCAACGGACGAGACGCCTGCTTCTCGCTTCGATTAAGCATGGCGCTCGGGCGGCAAGGCTTTCGCGATACTTCTCGCCGAATTTGGCAACTCGGATCGCGGACGGTGATGATGATCAGCTGCTCGCCGGCCGCCGGCAGTCTGTAGCCGTGCTCTTCGTCGATATCCGCGGATTCACCGCCCTCGGCGAGACGATGCCGCCCGACGAGCTCAGCACCTTTCTCTCCGAGTATCGCAACCGTCTCACCCAGCCGGTGTTCTCAAATGGCGGCACCGTCGACAAGTTCATCGGCGATGCGATCATGGTGGTATTCGGCAGTCCGATACAGGGAGCGGACGATGCAGAATGTGCGGTGCAATGCGCCCTAGAAATCCTCGACGCGACCACGCGTTGGTCGGTGGAACGGGAACGAGCGGGACAAACGCCGGTCGCAGTCGGGATTGGTGCCCACTATGGCGAGGTTTTCGCAGGCGCGGTCGGCAGCGGCCAGTTGTTGGAATTTACGGTCATCGGCGACACCGTGAACGTCGCAGAACGACTTGAACGGCTGAGCCGGGAGGTAGACAGCCCTCTGGTTGCTTCCAAGGCTCTCCTCGAGGCGGCAGGGGGCGTCGGAAAACTCCCAATTTGGTGCAGTTTGCCGCCACAATACCTCAAGGGGCACCGAACTGCGGTCGAGGCCCTCTGCCTCACGCCGGCGCGCGACTAGCAACCAGGTTGGAGGGTATTGCCCGATGAGCATTCGATTATCGTTTTTGGGCGGTGCTGGAACCGTCACCGGCTCCAAATACGTTGTCGAGACCGGCGGCACGCGATTGCTGGTCGACTGCGGGCTATTCCAGGGCTTCAAGCAACTTCGTTTGCGAAACTGGGCGCCGCTTCCGGTCGATCCCAAGACCATCAACACCGTAGTTCTGACCCACGCCCATATCGACCATTCCGGTTATCTGCCGTTGCTGGTCAAGAATGGCTTTACCGGACCGGTCGTGTGCACGGAGGCCACGCGGGACCTGTGCGCCATCCTGCTGCCGGACAGCGGGCATCTGCAGGAGAAGGTTGCCGACTATGCCAACCGGCACGGTTTCTCGAAGCACAAGCCAGCCCTGCCGCTCTGTACGCAGAAGGACGCTGAGGTCTGTCTTAGGCAATTCTCGCCAGTCCCGTTCGATGACGAGAGTAAAGTGGAAGGCGGCGTGAGCGTTCGTTTCCTGCCGGCCGGACACATTCTGGGAGCAGCCATTGTGGAGTTAAGAAGCAAGGGGCTGACCGTGGTCTTTTCCGGAGATCTCGGCCGGCCCGGAGGCGCCACTATGGTCGACCCGACGGCGGTAAGTCACGCCGACTATTTGTTGGTCGAGTCGACCTACGGGGACCGCCGACACGAGACCGGCGATCCGGAGAATGCGCTCGCCGACGTGATCAACCGGACCGCGGCTCGCGGCGGCACGGTTCTGGTTCCCGCGTTCGCGGTCGGCCGCTCGCAGACACTGCTGTTCCACATCGCGCGCCTCAAGGCCGCGGACCGCATCCCCGACCTGCCAATCTTCCTCGACAGCCCAATGGCGATCAATGCCAGCGAAATCTTCTGTGATCATGTCCGCGAATACCGACTGACCGTGGAGCAATGCCATCGCACATGTGACGTCGCTCGCTATGTCCGTGAGGTCGAGTTGTCGAAGGCGCTCGACAATGAACCCATGCCGAAAGTGATCATCTCGGCCAGCGGCATGGCCACCGGCGGGCGCATACTGCATCACTTGAAGCGCTATGCTGGCGATGCGCGCAGCACGATTCTAATCTCCGGCTTTCAGGCCGGCGGCACGCGAGGCGCCGCCTTGGTCGCAGGGGCGGACAGCATCAAGATCCATGGCCAATATGTCCCGGTGCGGGCCGAGGTCGTGAGCTTGCCGATGTTGTCGGCGCATGCGGATGCGGACGAGATCATGTCATGGCTCGGGCATTTCAACGCGCCACCGCGCATGACCTATGTCACGCATGGCGAACCGGCGGCTTCCGATGCGCTGCGCCGCAGGATCGAGGAAGAGCTCGGCTGGCCCTGCCAGATTCCCGAGCATGGCTCCGGGGTCGATCTGTTGTGAACACGACAGACCCCGAGCGAATCCAGTCGACGGAAGCAGCCGCCAACACGCTTCGCGGCCGCCGCCTTGGCATCGACACTCAGTTTGAAGCCGTCGTCTTCATGCGCAAGGATTGTGCGGTCTGCCGCTCGGAAGGTTTCAAAGCACATTCGCGCGTCCGTTTGACTCATGGCGAAAGATCGATCATCGCAACGCTCTATCAGGTAACCGAGGACCTGCTCGCGCATGGCGAGGCGGGCCTGTCGGAATCGGCCTGGTGGCGACTCGGCTTGTCTGCCGGCGACGAGATCACGGCAAGCCATCCCCGACCCCTCGAATCCTTGAGCAAGCTTCGCGGCAAGGTCTACGGTAGGCGGCTGGACGAGGCGGCGCTCGAAGAGATCCTCGCTGATGTCGTCGCGGGCAGATATTCGGATGTTCACCTGGCCTCGTTCATCACCGCCTGCTCGGCGCGCGCCCTCGATCACGATGAGATGGTCGGGCTTACCAGGGCGATGGCAGACGCTGGCGAGAGACTCAACTGGCCGACACGCCCGATCGTCGACAAGCACAGCGTCGGCGGCCTGCCGGGCAATCGGACGACGCCCATCGTCGTTGCCATCGCCGCTGCGTGCGGGCTGACCATGCCGAAAACGTCCTCCCGCGCCATCACCTCGCCGGCCGGCACGGCGGATACGATGGAGACCTTGGCCCCGGTCGAACTCGACATTGCGGCGATGCGGCGCGTTGTCGAGCGCGAAGGCGGCTGCGTGATTTGGGGCGGCGCTGTGCGTCTCAGCCCGGCGGACGACACGCTGATCCGCGTCGAGCGGGCGCTCGACCTCGACGGCGAGGGCCAGCTTGTTGCTTCTGTGCTTTCCAAGAAGATCGCGGCGGGCGCAACACACCTGATCCTCGATATGCCCGTCGGACCGACAGCCAAGGTGCGCAGCAATGCGGCCGCGACAGCCCTTTCACAGAGTCTGCTTGCGGTCGCCCGAGCGTTTGGGGTCGTGGCCAAAGTGATCCTCAGCGACGGCCGGCAGCCGGTCGGCCGCGGCATCGGGCCTGCGCTTGAAGCTCGCGATGTTCTCGCCGTACTGCAAGCGTCGCCGGACGCCCCTCTCGATCTTCGCGAGCGTGCGGTGACACTGGCTGGCAGTCTGCTGGAGCTCGCCGGCACCGTCGAAATCGGCACCGGAGTCGCCACCGCGGCGGATGTTCTGGCAAGCGGACGGGCCTGGTCCAAATTCCAACGGATCTGCGAGGCCCAAGGCGGCATGCGGACACCGCCGCTGGCCAAACAGCGCAATCCTGTGGTCGCGAACAGCGCCGGTGTGGTTTCTTCGATCGACAACCGTCGGCTCGCCAAGGTGGCCAAGCTCGCCGGAGCCCCCGACGACAAAGCCGCGGGAGTCGAGTGCCACGTGAGGCTCGGCGCCGTGATCGCGCCCGGAGAACCGCTCTACACCGTCCATTCCGAAACTCCTGGCGAACTCGGCTATGCTCTCGACTACGTAGCGGTGAACGATGACATCTTCGAGCTGGCGGAGGGGTGATGCGGCCGCTGCTCTTTGCGTTGACTGCCCGCGAAGGCCTCGCCGGCCCGCTCGCCGAAGTGATCGGGGCGGAGCTCGGACACGTCGAGATCCGGCGTTTCCCGGACGAGGAAACCTATTTTCGCTACGTGTCGTCGCCGAAAGGGCGGCAGGTGATTGTGCTGTGCTCGCTCGATCGGCCCGATGAGAAGTACCTTCCACTCGTATTCGCGGCGGCCACCGCGCGCGACCTCGGGGCACGCTCGGTTGGTCTGGTATGCCCCTATCTCGCCTATATGCGGCAGGATCGCCGGTTCCGGCCAGGCGAAGCGATAACCTCAGCGCATTTCGCCCGGATGCTGTCGGGCGAGTTCGACTGGCTGGTCACCGTCGATCCGCACCTTCATCGCCGCCGCTCGTTGTCCGAGATATATGCGATCCCGGCCGTCGCCCTCCACGCCGGTCGACTCATCGGCAAGTGGGTCGGGGCTTCGATGCCGTCGCCACTGCTCGTCGGGCCGGACATCGAGAGCGAGCAGTGGGTGTCGGCCGTCGCAAAGGTGGCAGAGGCGCCCTATGCCGTTCTCCGAAAAGTTCGGCAAGGAGATCGGGATGTGCGGATCTCGATTCCCGATCTAAGCCGCTGGCCCGACCGAACGCCGGTCCTGGTTGACGATATCGTGTCCACTGGACGGACAATGATTGAAACCACGCGCCTGCTGATCGACGCCGGCATGCGGCCGCCCGTTTGCGTTGCCGTTCACGGCATCTTCGCGGGGAGTTCCTATGCAGAGCTGCTGGAAGCCGGAGCTTCGCGCACGGTGTCGACGAACACGATTACGCACCAGAGCAATGCCATCGATGTATCCGACCTGCTGGCAGGTGGGGTTCGGCTGATGTTCGCGGAGCTCGATGCGTCCCGGCCGCTTTCTCCGGGTGATACCAACGAAACCGAAGGAGATTCTCGATGAACCGATTAATCACCGCTCTGGTCCCGATCATTTTGACCAGCGTCTCGGCCGCTCCTGTCCTCGCCCAGTCGTATTCGGACCGCGATTGGGGCTGGCACTCCGCCTGGGGGTGGGGGCACATGATGTTCGGCGGTCTGACGATGATCGTGTTCTGGGGCGCAATCATCGTCCTTGTTGTCGTGCTGGTGCGGTGGCTCGCTGTCGTGGGTCCTGCCGGCTCTGGCGCGTCTTCCGCACAGCCCCGTACACCGCTTGAGATTCTGCAGGAACGCTTCGCAAAGGGCGAGATCGACAAGAAAGAATACGACGAGCGGAAAAAGACTCTCTTGGAGTAACCGGGACCACGGAGTTCCGGCCAGCCGGAAACGTTGGCGGCGCGGCCGCTACGCGGATCGCTTTGTGAAGATGTACGTTGCCGTGGCGAAGAGTGGAACGCCGATGGCGATGAGCGTTACAGCTTGAGGCCACAGGTCCGTCAATCCGGCGCCTTTCAGGAATACGCCAAGGATCACATCCATGTAGTGGCGTAGCGGGCTCGCAAGCGACAACGTCTGCAGCGCTTCGGGCATGCTTTCGACCGGGGCGAGCGTGCCTGAGAGAAACATCATCGGAAACAGGCCAAAGAAGCTTAGGAGTAGAGCTTGCTGCTGGGTGCGGCTGATCGCGGCCACCAGAACACCGATGGCGATCGCGCTCAAGAGGAAGAGACCGGTGAGCGCGAGGAATAGAAGAAGGCTGCCGCGCATAGGCACGCCGAACCACCAGACGATCAGCAGGCTCGGGAAGACCGCCAGCAATCCCATGACGAGCGTCGGGAAGGTTTTGGCGACGAACAGTTCCATGATCGAGATCGGCGTCACGCGCAGCTGCTCGATAGTGCCGGTTTCCTTCTCGCGCACGATCGATGCGGCAGGGTAGATGACGCCGACCATGAGGGCGGCGACCGCGACCATCGAAAGCACCATGAAGGACGTATAGGTCCGATCCGGATTGTACCATACGCGCACCACCGGTTGGGCGCCGGCGGCCGGGACGTTTTCAATTGAATGTCGCGACTGATAGCGGCCGACGATCTGGAGTGCATAGCCGCGCGCCTGCGCGGCGACGTTCGAGTTTGTGCCGTCCAGCAGGAGCTGCAGCGCCGGGGTGTCGCCGCGGGCAAGATCGCGTTGCAGGCCTTTCGGGATGACCAACGCGACACGCGCCCGGCCGCTTTGCAGCCAGGACGTCGCCTCGGCGGCGCTGGCAAGATAGCCGGCCAAGGCGAACGGTTCCGTGACGATGAAACTGTCGATGATCTCTCGGCTCGCGGGCGTCCGGTCGAGATCGACGACGGCCAGTGGCATGTCTTCGATCTCGAAGGACAGAGCCAGAGTGCAGATCACGATCTCGACCGTGTAGAGCCACAGGATCAAAAACAGCATCACGCGGTCCCGCAGGAACTGGATCGTCTCCTTGAGCAACAGGCCGGCGAGGCGCGTTCCCATCAGGCGACCTTCTTTTTGAATCGCCATACCGCCAGCGCGAAGACCGCGAGGGTGTACAGTAGGAGCAGGGCGACCGACGGCCACAGTTCCGGAATGCCGGCACCCTTGAGGACAAGTCCGCGGGAGAAATCGACGAAATATCTCGCCGGGAAGAGTCGCGTATAGAGTTGCAGGAAATAGGGCATCGTGAATATCGGAAACAGAAACCCCGAAAACAGAAAGGACGGCATCAACGTGATGATCAGCGCCAGCAGCATCGCGGCCAGCTGACTCTGGGTCACCGTCGAAACGAGCAGACCGATGCCGACGGTGCAGAACACATAGAGGAGACCAGCCGCCAAGAGCAGGCCGAGGCTGCCGCGCAGCGGCACGTCGAACCACAGGAACCCGACCACGATCACCATGACAATCTGCACGAAGGCGATGAGGACATACGGCATGAGCTTGCCCGCGAGAAACTCGGAAGCCGTGATCGGCGAGGCGAAAATCTGCTGGATCGAGCCGGTTTCCTTCTCCCGTGCGATAGCGAGAGCGGTCAGGAGCGGCGGGAATGCCAGGAGGATGACGCCGAACAGACCCGGAATCACATAGGTGACGCTGCGCAGCGAGGGGTTGTACCAGACGCGCGCCTCAACGCCGACGTAAGGTGCCGTATCGCCGCGATATTGGGAGACGATGGTCTCGGCGTAGGCCGCCACCAGATTGGCGGTTGCCGAATAGGTGCCGTCGACGAGAAGCTGGACCGGAGCGATCTCATTCCCGGCAAGCCTGTCCTGGAAACCGGGCGGGACGACGAGCGCAATCTTGACGGCATTGCGCTGCAGCGCCATTTCCACCTCCCGAGCCGTTCCATAGCTTGCGGCGAGCCGGAAGTAGCCGCTGCGGACGAAACGATCAGCCAATTCCCGGCTGGCCGGGGTGCGGTCCTGATCGAGGACGCCCATCGCGACATCCTCGACATCGAGCGAGATCGCGTAGCCAAAGAGGAACAGCATGACCAGCGGCATCAGGAGGGCAGTCGCCACCGTGATCGGGTCGCGGATGATCTCTTTCGCCTCTTTCTCGATTACAGCCGCGACGCGCGCCAGGTTCATCGTGCCTCTCCGCCAGCAACGGCCCCCTCGTCCGAGTGTTCCACATAGGCAAGAAACACATCTTCGATCGTGTTCGCGGCTAGCCCGGAAAGCCCGGCACGCAAGGACGAGAGATCGCCGAGCGCAATCAATCGCCCCTCGTGCATGAGCCCCAGCCGGTCGCAGTAGGCAGCCTCTTCAAGATTGTGGGTGGTGACGATGACAGTGGTGCCGGCGCCGGCAAGTCCGCCGATCAGACGCCAAAAACGGAATCGCGCGAGCGGATCGACGCCGGAGGTCGGCTCGTCGAGAAACAGCACGGCCGGGTGGTGCAACAGGCTGCAGGCGAGTCCAAGCCGCTGTCGCACAGCGCCGGAGAGTGTCGCCACGGAATCGTCTGCAAGTCCCTGCAGGCCGGTCAGGTCCGCTGTCCGGTCGACGGCGTCTCGCCGTTCGCGGCCGCGTAGGCCATAGGCGCTTGCGAAGAACGCCATGTTCTCGCCAACCGAAAGGTCTGGATAGAGCGAAAAGCGCTGCGACATGTACCCGATGCGCCGGCGCAGAAAGCGAGGCTGGCGCGTCACCTCCACTCCGGCCACTCGGGCGGATCCTCCCGTTGGTGGGAGAAGCCCGCACAGCATGCGGATCAGGGTTGTCTTGCCGGCGCCGTTGGCGCCCAAGAGACCGAATATCTCGCCGCTGCCAATGTCGAGCGAAACGTGGTCGACGGCGATAAAGCTTTCGAAGCGCCGGCTGAGCTCACGCGTCTCAACGCTCTGCTCGGGCACGTCCCGCCCGCCCCCGCTGAGCGGGCCAGACAGCACGACGGGCTTGGCCAACACCTCTTTGTCGTTGCTCCTGCTTCGCGCAACGAAGACATCGTCCATTGAGGGGACGGTCGCTTCCACTCGTCCCGTTCGCCCGAGCTCGACGCGCAGTTCGTCCGGCATGCCGAGGGACGGGTCGACCACGAAATGGATTTCCTCCGGCCGCCATTGCAAGCTGAGGACATTCCGAGCACCGCCCAGTGCAGCCTCGACCGCCGCAGGCGCGTTCGATCGAACCGAGAACACGGCACCGTCTACACCGGCGCGCAGTTCGTCCGGCGTGCCCATCGCGATGATGCGACCGCCGTCGAGAAACGCCACGCGATCGCAGCGCTCCGCTTCGTCCATGTAGGACGTCGCGAGGACGATCGTCGTGCCGCCGGCGCCGAACGCCTCCAACATGCGCCATAGTTCGCGGCGCGACAGGGGATCGACCCCGAGCCCCGGTTCGTCGAGCAGAAGCAGAGGCGGCTCGTGGACGAGGTTCGTGCAAAGCGCCAGCTTCTTGCGCATGCCGCCGGACAGCACCCCCTCGCGGCGGTCGAGGAACGACCCAAGCCCCGCCATCGCGAGGAGCTTCTCACGTCGACTGGCGAACAGCGATGACGACACTCCGCGGGATTTGGCGGAAAATGCGAGGTTCTCCGCAACGGTGAGACGCTCGTAGAGCGTGAAGCCTTGCGCCATATAGCCGATCCGGGAGGTCACCTCGGAGGCCTGCCGCAGCGTGTCGTATCCGAGCACCCGGCAGCGACCGGAGCTTGGATCGAGAATGGCTGCGAGAAGCTGCAGAAGCGTCGTCTTGCCGGAGCCGTCCGGTCCGACGAGCCCAAAAATCTCCCCTTTATTGATCCGCAGGTCGACGTCCTGAACGGCCCAGTTGTCTGCGTAGCGGCGACCAAGCCCCTCGGCCTCGATGACGGAGCTACCCTGGGCCAGCACCATTGCACCTCATCCCGGAACGAAGAGCTTTTCCGGCCATCCAGCATCCGGCCGCCACAGGATCCAGGCATCGGCCGGCATGCCGGGCTTGAGGATCTGATCCGGATTGTCCAGCGCCAGCGTGACCCCGAATACCGTCCGGGTCCGCTCCTGCGGCATATGGATGTCGCGCGGCGTGAACTGCGCGTGCTGGTCGACGCGCGCCACCCGGCCCTCGAATAGGCGATCGGGAAATGCATCGACGCGCACCCGCGCCGCGCTACCAAGCGCCACCTTGCCGATTTGCCCTTCCGGAAGGAATACCTTCAGCTCGATACGAGAAAGGTCGACAATCACCGCTACCGTCTGACCCGGCTGCACGACTTCGCCGGTTTCCAGGGCTTTGGCCACGACCGTTCCCGTGATCGGTGCGAGGAGCCGGGTCTTGGCGATCTGGTTCGCCACGAGGTCGAGCTCCTTTCGAGTGGCTTCGATACGTCCGTCTATTGCACCGATGCCCGCCTCCGTCGCCGCAACATGGCCTTTGGCCTCGCGGGACGCGTTCTCGGCTTGCTCGAGCC
>CAJQNW010000498.1 GCA_905479765.1 uncultured Tepidamorphus sp.
CGTCGTCGTCCTTGCGCAGCACCGAAGAAAACAGCCGGACCAAGGGCTTACGCCCGATCGGCGAGCCCAGATAGTACCACGTGCCGTCGCGCGCGATGCGGATATCGAGATCGCCGCAGTTTTCGGGCTCCCATTTCTCGACCGGCGGGATGCCCTTGCTCCCGGCAGCCCGTGCGACCGCCTCCAGACCGGCCAGACCGTTCGCGGGCCCGCCGTCCGGCTCTGTCGTTTCTGTTGCCGCCGTTTGCTTGCGTGCGGTCATAGTTCCGCCCATCTCACCCGGCCTGATCCCCCTAGAAAAGTTGTTTTCAACCCGCTCTCGGCGTCACCGCCGAACGCCGGTCGACCATAAATCACGCGGCTGTGAGCACGCTCCACTTCCAGCACGCCTCCGATGGGCCATATAGTCAAGGCTATGACAGCGATCAATCAAACCACTCCGACCGGCACCGACGACATCGTCGCCGCCGCTGACGCCACCGCCGAACGCCTCAAGGTTGTCCGTGAGGCCATCGGAACCGTTATTTTCGGGCAGGAGGACGTCGTCGAAAAGGCGCTCGTGACCGTTCTGGCCGGCGGCCATGCGCTGCTGGTCGGCGTTCCGGGCCTGGCCAAGACAAAACTCGTCGAGACCATGGGCACCGTCCTTGGCCTCGACGCACGTCGTATCCAGTTCACGCCCGACCTGATGCCGTCGGATATTCTCGGTTCCGAAGTGCTCGAGGAAGCCCCGGGCGGCGGCCGCTCGTTCCGCTTCATCCGGGGGCCGATCTTCTCGCAGCTGCTGATGGCCGACGAGATCAACCGCGCCAGCCCCCGCACCCAGTCGGCGCTGCTGCAGGCGATGCAGGAGCACCACGTAACGGTCGCCGGCGTCCGCCATGACATGCCGCGTCCCTTCCACGTGCTGGCGACCCAGAACCCGCTCGAGCAGGAAGGCACCTACCCGCTGCCCGAGGCCCAGCTCGACCGCTTCCTCATGCAGGTCGACGTCGGATATCCCGACCTGGCCTCCGAGCGGCGCATGCTGTTCGAGACCACCACGGAAGAAAGTTCGGCGGTGCAGCCCATCATGGATGCCGACGAACTGATGGCCGCGCAGCGGCTGGTCCGCCGCATGCCCGTCGGCGAGTCCGTCGTCGAGGCGATCCTCGCCCTCGTCCGCGCCGCCCGTCCGGGCGAAGGCGACACGGCGGTCGATTCGCAGATTGCCTGGGGACCTGGCCCGCGTGCCAGCCAGGCGCTGATGCTGACGGTCCGCGCCCGCGCGCTGGTGCAGCGCCGGCTGGCGCCGTCGGTGGACGATGTCGTCGCGCTGGCCAGGCCGGTGCTGCAGCATCGCATGGCGATCACCTTTGCCGCGCGCGCCGACGGCATCGATGTCGGTTCCGTCATCGACGGCTTCGTCGGGAAGGTTGGGTAGACGCCTTGGCTCTCGCCAGGCCCGAACCGGACTTCACGGCCCCCGCTCCGACCGACCTCGGGCACGAGGCTGCGGCGCTGTCGGCACGCATGCCTGAACTGCTGCTGCAGGCCCGCTTCGTCTCGACGACGGTGGCCCACGGCATTCACGGCCGCAGACGCGCCGGCCCCGGCGAGACGTTCTGGCAGTTCCGCCGCTTCCAGTCGGGCGAGCCGGCCAGACGCGTCGACTGGCGGCGTTCGGCCCGCGACGACCTGCTCTACGTCCGCGAGAAGGAATGGGAGGCAGCGCACACGGTCTGGCTTTGGCTGGACCGCTCGCCGTCGATGTATTTCGGCTCCAGCCTCGCCGCCTGCCGCAAGATCGACCGCGCCGTGGTGATCACGCTGGCGCTGATGGACCTGCTCATCCGCGGCGGCGAGCGGGTCGGCCTCGTCGGACTGTTGCGTCCAACCGCCCAGCGCCACGCGGTCGAGCAGGCCGCCGTCGCCATCGCCCGCGAGCCGCTCACCGACGACACCATGCCGGTCGACGCCCCCTTCACCCCGTTTTGCGAGCTGATCGCCGTCAGCGATTTTCTCGAACCCCTCGCGGATATCGAACCGGCGCTCGCCAGGATCGCCGGGCGGCGCGTACACGGTCATCTCGCCCAGGTTCTCGACCCCGTCGAGGAAACCTTTCCCTTCACCGGCCGCACCGAGTTCCACGATCCCACCCAGGGCCTGCGTTACGTCGCCGGCCGCGCCGAGACCGTCCGCGACGCCTATCGTCAACGAATGAAGGAGCGGCGCACGCGGCTGAAGACCGTCACCGACCGGATCGGCTGGAGCCAGCTCATCCATCACACCGACCGCCCGTCGCAGGAACCGGTGCTGTCGCTGCACGCCCGCCTTTCCGGCGGCACCGATTCGCGCACCTTCGCGCACAGTGTCGCCCCAGGTATGACGTCGGGCGCGACGTCGGGGGAGAGCGCATGATCGCCGGCCTGCCCATAGCGTTCGCCCAGCCGTGGCTGCTCACCGCGCTGATCCTGCTGCCGGCGATCTGGTGGCTCCTGCGGTTCACGCCGCCGAGGCCGCTCCGCGTCGCATTTCCGCCGACCCGCATCCTGCTGGAAATCGATCAGCGCGACGAAACCCGCTCCAAGAGCCCGTGGTGGCTGGTCCTGCTCCGGATGCTGCTCGCTGCCCTCGTGATCATCGCGCTGGCCCGGCCGATCCTCAATCCGCAGGACGTCACCGCCGGCGGCAGTGGCCCGATTTTGGTGATCGTCGACAACGGCTGGGGCGCGGCGCCGAACTGGGGCCGCATCTCCGGCACCGCGAGCGAGATCCTGACCGATGCCGGTCGCGCCGGGCGCCCCGCCCTGGTTGCGGCGACCGCCACCGACAGGCTGATCGGCGAGCCCGGCGACGCGGCAGCGGCGCTGGAAATGCTCGCAGGCCTCTCTGTCGCCCCGCACGCGCCGGACCGCGCCGCCCTCGGTCCGCTGATCGTCGAGGCGGTCGAGCGTCACGGGATCGGCGAGATCGTCTGGCTGTCGGACGGCCTCGAATATACAGGCGGAGCCGCCTTCGCCGCGGCTCTGGAAAGCAGCGGTGCCGAGACCATCGAGATCGCGGCCCCGGCAAGCGCCGAGCTGCCGCTTGCCCTGCTGCCGGCGCTCAACGAGACGGGTGGACTGAAAATCGGTGTCCTGCGTGCCACCGCCAACAGCGCGCCAGGAGCTCCGGCGGGTACCGGCGAGGACGGCACGATCCGCGCCCGCGATCTGAAAAGCCGGGTGATCGCCGAAACGCCCTATGCATTCGAAGCCGGATCGACACGAACCGACGCGGTTCTCGACCTGCCCGTCGAACTCAGGAACGACATCGCCCGGCTCGAGATCGCCGGCAGCGAAACCGCCGGAGCCGTCCAGCTCCTCGACGACCGCTGGCGCCGCCGGGTCGTCGGCCTGGTTTCCGGCGAAACCCGCGAACGGGCCCAGCCGCTGCTCTCGCCGCTCTACTACATCACCCGTGCACTCGCGCCCTTCGCCGACTTGCGCGAAAGCCCCGATCCGAACCTCGCGGTGGCAGTCCGGCAACTGCTCGAGGAACGCGTCTCCGCGCTGGTGCTCGCCGACATCGGCACCCTGATCGGCGATACACAGGACGAATTGAACCAGTGGGTCGAAAATGGCGGCGTGCTGGTGCGCTTCGCCGGACCGCGTCTCGCCGGTGCCGAGGACGATACCTTCGTACCGGTCGAACTGCGCTCCGGCGACCGCTCGCTCGGCGGCACGTTGTCCTGGAGCGAACCGCAGCCGCTGGCCGAGTTCCCCGAGAACAGTCCGTTCGCCGGCCTCGACCTCCCGCCCGACGTCCTCGTCACCCGGCAGGTTTTGGCCGAACCGTCGATCGATCTCGTCGAGAAGACCTGGGCCAGCCTCGCAGACGGCACGCCGCTGGTCACCGCCGTCCGGCGCGGCGATGGCTGGATCGTGCTGTTTCATGTCACCGCCGACGCCGCCTGGTCGAACCTGCCGCTGTCGGGCGTGTTCGTCGAGATGCTGCGCCGGATCGTCGATCTGTCGGGCGCGCCGGAAGACGCGTCCAGCGCCGCGCGCGGGGTGCCGGGCGGCATCCTGAGGCCGCTGCGCTCGCTCGACGCCTCGGGTTTGCTCACCGCCCCGACGCCGCGTGCCGAGCCCATCGCGGCAGTCGATTTCGACGCGACGCGGCCCGGTGCCACCCATCCTCCGGGCCTCTACGGCGAAGCGGACGCCTTCCGCACCCTCAATGTCATGGAAACCACGACGACCCACACCGCGCTGGATGCCGGTGGTTTGACCGTCGCCAGCTATCCCGCCGCCGAGCCGCGCTCGATCGGCCCCTGGCTGCTGGTCGCCGCCGTCATCGTGCTGATCGCCGACGGCATCGCCATGCTGATGCTGAGCGGCCGCGGCCTGCGCAATCCGCCGCTGCGCGGCGCCGCGACCGGGCTCGTCCTGGCGATTGGCGTCCTCGCCGCCTTCCACGCCAATCCGGCAAACGCTCAAAATTCCGCCGATGGCTTGAGCGACGCCGACCGGATTGCGCTCGAGGCGACCCTCAAGACACGGCTCGGCTACGTGCTGACGGGAAACCGCGAGATCGACGAGACCAGCCGCGCCGGCCTTGAGGGCCTGACCGCGACGCTCGCCGACCGCACCGCGCTGGAGCCGGCCTCGCCGATCGGCGTCAACATCGAGTCCGACGAACTGGCGTTCTTCCCGCTGCTCTACTGGCCGATCGATCCGGACGCCGAGGCGCCCGCGCCCGCCGTACTCGCCAAGATCGACGCCTACATGAAGCAGGGCGGCACGATCCTGTTCGATACCCGCGACCAGCTCGAGGCCCGGCCGGGCCTCGACGGATCGGTCGCCGGCCCCGGCATGTTGCGCCTGCGCACCCTGCTTCGCGGCCTCGACCTTCCTGAACTCGAGCCGGTGCCGGGCGACCACGTGCTGACCAAGGCGTTCTATCTTTTGCAGTCGTTCCCCGGCCGCTGGGACGGCGGGCCGCTGTGGGTGGAAGCGGCACTGCGCGAGGCCAACGACACGGCGCACCCCGCCCGCACGACCGATGGCGTGTCGGCCATCATCATCACATCCAACGACCTGGCCGGCGCCTGGGCGATCGGCGACGACCGGCGCCCGCTCTATCCCGTCGCCCCCGGCGGCGACCTGCAGCGCGAGATGGCCTACCGCTCCGGCGTCAACATCGTCATGTACACGCTGACCGGCAACTACAAGGCCGACCAGGTG
>CAJQNW010000499.1 GCA_905479765.1 uncultured Tepidamorphus sp.
GCCGCGCGCCAAAGCGAGATCTGCCTGGTTGGCGGCTCCTACAATGCCGAAAGGCTCGACATGCTGCTCCTGTTCGAGCTCGGTAATTATTTGTGGCGGGAAGACTGGC
Source organism: uncultured Tepidamorphus sp. (assembly GCA_905479765.1). Lineage (GTDB taxonomy): Bacteria > Pseudomonadota > Alphaproteobacteria > Rhizobiales > Tepidamorphaceae > Microbaculum. The sequence goes on from CAJQNW010000499.1 coordinate 110, forward strand.
TTCCGGTCTGGGACCGTCTGCAGGACGCCGTCCAAAGCAGTGCCGGGATGATAACAGGCTCGATGGGCGCCTTCCTGGTCCTAGAGTCGCCGGAGCACGCCGAAGCGCGTGGTGCCACGCCGATCGCCAAGATCGACGCGGTGCTGTCGGATCGCTGCAAGCGAGAGCCGGGCCAGGCAACCGCCGCGGCTCAACGCCAGATCGACGCGCTCCGCTCGAAGCTTGCCGGCGGCCCTACCGCCATCCTGTCCGGTGCCACCGGCGCCCAGCCGGCCAGCGCGGAGGAACGGGAGTTCTTGACGGGTCTTCTGGCTGGCGATATCGACGGTTCGGTAAGGGCGGTCGGATCGATGATCGGGCATGGTCTGGAAGCACAATTTCCAGCCCTCGTGGCGATAGCCGCGATGACGGTAGCTGAACGCCGGCTCTATCCACCGGTCGACGGTACAGGTCTTGAAACTGCCACGAATGCACCAATTGATCAGGTGCTCGTCAATATGTGGGGCCATTGGCGCGGCGAAGGCATGGCGCTGGTAAGCCCCGTCTAGGCCCTACGGGCTGAACCCACGGCTGCGGGCCGTCGCAGCAACAGGAGTCCGCTAGGCATGTCCGGAACCAACCGATACCACGACAACAAGGGTCGTCCGATCGTCGTCGTGACCGGAATGGGAATTGTCACCTCGCTGGGACGCGGCCGCGAGGACAACTGGAAGGCGCTGACCTCCGGCACCTCCGGCATTCACGAGATCACCCGGTTTCCCACCGACGGCCTTCGCACCACCATCGGCGGCACCGTCGAATTCGTCGACGTTGAGCCGTTCTTCTGCGCACCGGGCCTGTCCGAAACGCTGGCCGACATGGCCGTCAGCGAGGCGATAGAACAAGCCGTCGTCGGTTCGCGCGGCGACTTCCCCGGACCCCTGTTCATCGCTGTGCCGCCGGTAGAGATGGAATGGCCCCAGCGCGAGGAACTCGCCCGCTCGATGGACCCGGCCGGTCCGGTCGACTACGGCACGCTTCTCGCCGCCGCCCGCAAGGGCCGGCCTGATATGCATCATCGTTTTCTGTTCGGTGGCGTCGCCGAAACCCTCGCCGACCGATACGGCACCAAGGGCTCGCCGGTTTCGCTGTCAACCGCATGCGCCTCCGGCGCAAGCGCGATCCAGCTTGGCGTCGAGGCGATCCGGCGCGGCGAGGCCGATGCGGCACTTTGCTGCGGCACAGACGGCTCTATCCACGCGGAGGCCTTGATCCGCTTCTCGCTGTTGTCCGCCCTGTCCACCCACAATGATCCGCCCGAGAGCGCATCCAAACCGTTTTCGAAGAACCGTGATGGCTTCGTCATGGGCGAAGGCGCGGCAGCGCTGGTTCTGGAGAGCCTGGAGCACGCCAAGGGTCGCGGCGCCCATATCCTGGGCGTACTGGAGGGTGCCGGCGAGCGCGCCGATTCGTTCCATCGCACGCGCTCCAGCCCCGATGCCCACGCCACCATCGCCTGCCTGCAGGCAGCGCTCGAAGACGCCAATGTGACCCCCGACGACATCGACTACGTCAACGCTCACGGAACCAGCACGCCGGAAAACGACAAGATGGAGTGCACGAGCATGCAAGCTGTATTCGGTGAGAGAATGTCGTCTCTGCCGTTGAGCTCGAACAAGTCGATGATCGGACACACGCTGACGGCGGCCGGAGCGATCGAGGCGGTTTTCTCGCTGATGACGATCAATGAAGGCGTTATTCCGCCGACCATAAACTACGACGTACCCGACCCGGCGATTCCGCTCGACGTCGTGCCAAACAAGGCTCGAGAGGCCAAGGTCGAGCGTGTCATTTCGAATTCCTTCGGCTTCGGCGGCCAGAACGTCACCCTCGTCATTGCCGCGGAGCCCGCCTGATGACGGTTGCCGCCACCGGCAACGAGACGGCGGCGCGGCGCGTCCTGGTCACCGGTGGCGCGCGGGGACTTGGTCGCGCGGTCGCCATGGCGCTGGCCGCGTCGGGCCATGACGTTGTTTTCACCTACAATTCCTCGTCCAGCAACGCCGAGGCGACGCTGCAGGAACTGCGGACCGCCTATCCGGATAATCGTTTCGAGGCACGGCCGGTTGACCTTTCCGATCGTGGCGCGATCGACGCCTTCGTCACGGAGCTCGACGACGAAGCGGCGTTTTACGGCCTCGTCCATAATGCCGGCATGACCTATGACAGCCTCGCCGCCATCATGGACCAGGACCGCGCGGAAGCCGCCATGCAGGTCAATTTCTGGTCGCTGACCCGATTGGCCAGCGGCGTTGTGCGCCGCATGACACGTGCCCGCAACGGCCGTATCGTAATGATCGGCTCGGTGATCGCCTTGCGTGGAAGCGTCGGCAACGCCGCCTACGCCGCGTCCAAATCGGCCCTCCTCGGCTATATGCGCACGCTCGCGCTGGAAACCGCCAAGCGCGGTGTCACGGTGAATTACGTCGCGCCCGGCTTCATCGACACCGACATGCTGGCGCCCTATGCCGACTACCGCGAACACATGGAAAGCCAGATCCCGATCGGCCGGTTCGCCGCCGCGGGTGAAATCGCCGGTGTCGTGGACTTTCTCATGTCGCCCGCGGCGGGTTATATAACCGGCGCGGTTGTGCCGGTAGACGGCGGGCTGACCGCCGCGATCCCCGTTCACCGCTGATCCGACAAGCCTGCCAAAACGAAAGACAGTGTCGATGCGCGCCCTAACGCTCGTCTCCGATCGCAATCTGCAGCTGGTAGACCAGCCCGATCCGCCACCGCCCGGGCCGGGCGAAGTCCAGGTGCGTGTCCGCGCCATGGCGCTCAACCATATCGACGTGTGGGGCTGGCGCGGCATGGCGTTCGCCAAGCGCAAGCTGCCGCTGGTTGTCGGCGCAGAGGCAGCCGGCGAGATCGTCGCGGTCGGCGACGGCGTCACGGACCGCAATCCCGGCGACAAGGTAGCGCTCTACGGCGCGATCACCTGCGGCACCTGCCGACCGTGCCGGGAAGGCCGCGACAACCTGTGCGAAAACGTCGCCGGCGTCATGGGTTTCCACGTCGACGGCTTTGCCCGCGAACTCGCCAACATCCAGGCCCGCCTGACCGTTCCCGTGCCCGGCGGCGTGTCTTGGGTCGACGCCGCCTGCACCTCGGTCACCTTCGGCACCGTCCAGCACATGCTGTTCGACAACGCCAAACTGGAACCCGGCGAGACCGTGCTGATCCACGCCGGCGGCAGCGGCATTGGTTCGGCCGCCATCCGCATGGCCAAGGCCATCGGCGCCAACGTCATCACCACGGTCGGCGACGACGAAAAGGCCGAAAAGGCCAAGGCGCTGGGCGCCGACCACGTCATCAACTACCGCGAGGAACGCTTCGAGCACATGGTCCGCAAGATCACGGCCAAGAAGGGCGTCGAAGTGGTGTTCGAGCATGTCGGACCCGATACCTTCGCCGGCAGCATGCTGTCGCTGAAGCGCGGCGGACGGCTGGTCACCTGCGGCTCCACGTCCGGCGTCACCGCGCAGATCAATCTGATGCAGCTTTTCCAGCAGCAACTCCGGCTCATCGGCAGCTTCGGCTGTACCATGCGCAACATGGAAGACAGCCTGGCCAAGATGGCCGATGGCGTCCGGCCGGTCATCGATACCGAAATCGGCATCGACGATTTCGAGACGGGCCTGGACCGGCTGGAGAGCCGCAGGGTGTTCGGCAAGATCGTCACGTTGCTCTGAGCGACGGGGAGAGGCCGCGCCATGCCCCTCAAGATACGGCTGTACATACTCTACAGACGCATCAGCAACGCCGTCCGGCCGGCGATCGACTGGCTGGTCGCGACCCTGGCGGTCGGCGCGTTCCGGCTGGTGCGCGCGCTGCCCATCGACCGGGCCAGCAACACCGGCGCCGCGATCGCACGGTCCTTCGGGCCGCTTCTGCCGGTCAACCGGCTCGGCATGGATAATCTGCGCCACGCCTTTCCCGAAAAGAGCGAGGCCGAACTGAAGGCGATTTTGCGCGAGGTCTGGGACAACCTCGGCCGCATCGCCGCCGAGTATCCCCATCTCGACCATATCTGGGACTGGGACGAGGCCAATCCCGGCGGCGGACGGGTCGAAGCCACCGGCATGGAATATTTCACCGACCTGCGCGACGACGGCAAGCCGGCGATCATCTTCACCGCGCATCTCGCCAACTGGGAATTGCCGGCCGTCTGCGCGGCGCGCCACGACCTGCCGACCACCGCCGTTTACCGGACCCCGAACAATGCCTATGTGGCGCGCCGGCTGCTGAAAATTCGCCGTGGCACGATGGGAGAGCTGCTGGCCGCCGGTTCGGGCCAGGCCGTCGCTTTCGCCATGGCCTCGGTCCTCGAGAAGGGCGATCACCTCGGCCTTCTGGTGGATCAGCGGCTGACGCGCGGATTGAAAATCGATTTTTTCGGACGTCCCGCCTCCACCAATCCGATCCTCGGCCGGCTGGCGCGCCGCTTCGATTGCCCCGTCCACGGTGTCCGAGTGGTACGGCTGCCCGGCAACCGTTTCCGCCTCGATCTGACCCCGCCCATTGAGCTGCCGCGCGACGAGGAAGGGCTGATCGATCCGGAAGGCGCGATGCGCGTCGTCAACGAAATCGTTGAAGGATGGGTGCGCGAAAACCCCGGCCAGTGGCTGTGGCTGCATAACCGCTGGCGCATGTGACCGGTCCGCGTGACGCGGACGTCCATGGCCGGAGCGTTCGGGAAGGCCCTGTGCGCGGCGCCCGGGCGGCCCTCAGGCCGCCAGCATGCGCTCCACCTGGGTGACCAGATCGCGCAGGTGGAAGGGCTTTGACAGCACCTTGGCGTTCTTCGGCGCGTTCGAATCGGGATTGAGCGCGACGGCCGCGAATCCGGTGATGAACATCACCTTGATCTCCGGATCGAGCTCGGTCGCTCGGCGCGCCAGCTCGATGCCATCCATTTCCGGCATGACGATATCGGTGAGGAGAAGCGTGAAGGATTCTTCGCACAGCCGGTTGTACGCACTCAGGCCGTTATCGTAGGAAATCACCTCGTACCCGGCGTTTTCGAGCGCCCGCACGAGGAAACTGCGCATGTCGTTGTCGTCTTCGGCCAACAGGATTTTCTGCATATATGGCGGCTCCTCCGCCTCACCGGATTGTGTTTGTTTGGACCAGTCGATTAATCAAACCGAGCTGTGTAAAGATTTCACGAACCGCGGGCATTTCAAGCCCTGCTGATTCTCCTGTAGAATG
>CAJQNW010000500.1 GCA_905479765.1 uncultured Tepidamorphus sp.
GGCTCCCGCCGCGGCGATGGCGGCTTTAGCGACTGCTTATGCGGCGCCGGCAGGTCCGCCTGCATCCGGCATGTCCTATCCGGCCGAACGGCCCAGGCAACAAATTTCCCCCGCCAACGCCAGCGTTGCGCGGCCAATGGAGGCGTTCATGAGCGTCAAAAGACCGACCGTCGAACAGATGCGCGACATCGTCGCTGGTCTCCACATGTCGATGGGCGACCGCGAGATCATCGACTACCTGACGATTATGGAAGACACCTTCAAGGCCTACGACGCCGTCGACGCGATGCCCGACAACCTGCCGAAGGTGAAGTATCCGCGCACGCCCGGCTACCGGCCGCCGGCCGCCGAGAACCCGATGAATGCCTGGTACGTGAAGTCCGAGGTGCGTGGCGCGGCCACCGGGCCGCTGGAAGGCCGCAAGATCGTACTGAAGGACAACGTGTGCCTGGCCGGCGTGCCGATGATGAACGGCGCCTCGACGCTGGAAGGGTATACCCCCGACGTCGACGCGACGCTGGTCACGCGCATCCTCGATGCCGGCGGCACCATCGTCGGCAAGGCGCACAGTGAGTATTTCTGCCTGTCCGGCGGCAGCCACACGAATGCGACGGGACCTGTCCACAATCCCTACCGGATCGGTCACACCGCCGGCGGCTCGTCGTCGGGCTCCGGCGCGCTGGTCGGCGCGGGCGAGGTCGAGATGGCGATCGGCGGCGACCAGGGCGGCTCGATCCGCATGCCGGCCGCCTTCTGCGGCGCCTACGGCATGAAGGGGACGCACGGTCTGGTTCCCTATACCGGCGTCATGCCGATCGAGCCGACCATCGATCACGCCGGTCCGATCACCGGAAACGTCCGCGACAACGCGCTGCTGCTCGAGGTCATCGCCGGCGAGGACGGTCTCGATCCGCGCCAGTACTGCCCGAAGATCGACCGCTACACCCAGGCCGTCGGCATGGGCGTCTCGGGGCTGCGCATCGGCATCGTTACCGAAGGCTTTGGTCGCCCTGAATCCGAGGCCGGCGTCGACGACAAGGTGCGCGCGGCCGCCGAGATGTACCGCGCGCTCGGCGCCTCGGTGGAGGAAGTCTCGATCCCCATGCACCTGATGGGCCCGGCGATCTGGACGCCGATCGCGCTGGAAGGCCTCACCGACATCATGATGCACGGCAACGGTTTCGCCACCGGCTGGGAGGGGCTCTATGTGACGAGCCTGCTCGACTATCACGCCAACTGGCGCGCGCGGGCCAACGAACTGTCGAAGAGCCTGAAGATCTCGATGTTCGTCGGCGAGTACATGCAGAAGTACTATCGCGGTCACTATTACGCCAAAGCGCAGAACCTGAGCCGCGTGCTGCGGGCTGCCTACGACGACGCCCTGTCGCGCTACGACATTCTGGTGATGCCGACGGTGCCGATGACGGCCCCGCCGATCCCCGGTCCTGACGCTTCGCTCGCCCTCTATATCCAGAGCGCCTTCGAGATGGTGAACAACACCGCGCCGTTCGACTGCTCCGGCCATCCGGCCATGAGCGTGCCGTGCGGCATGAGCCAGGGACTGCCCGTCGGCATGATGCTGATTGGCAAGCACTACCAAGAATCGACCATCTACCGGGCGGCCGGCGCCTTCGAATCGCTCGGCGACTGGCGCGCAATGTGAAGGGATACGGAAAGGGAGGGGTGCCATGACGATCCTGTCGGAATCGATGGCGGGACAACTCTCGGTCAGCTTCATTCAGAAGAACGACGCCGCCGATGCCGGAAGCGGCGCGATCATCGCCCCTGTCGACGGCAAGTCCTATGTCTCCGGGGACCGCTCGGTGCCGCTGCGCCGCGTGACGATCGCGCAGGTTTTCGCCGAGACGGTCGACCGCTTCGGCCCGCGCGAGGCCGCCGTCTTCCGCGAGCAGAAGCAGCGTTTCACCTATTACGAGCTGGACCGCGAGATCGACCGGCTGGCGAGCGGCCTGCTGGCGCTCGGGCTGGAGAAAGGCGACCGCATCGGCATCTGGTCGCCGAACCGGCCCGAATGGCTGATCACCCAGTTCGCCACCGCCCGCGTCGGCCTGATCATGGTCAACATCAACCCGGCCTACCGTCTGTCGGAGGTCGAGTACGCGCTGAACAAGGTCGGCTGCAATGCGCTGATCGCCGCTGACCGGTTCAGGAAATCGAACTACCTGGAGATGATCCAGACGCTTGCCCCCGAACTCGCCGCCTGCAAACCGGGCGCGCTGAAGGCGGAGCGCCTGCCCTCGCTCAAGAGCGTCATCCGGCTGGGCAGCGAGAAGACGCCGGGCATGTTCAATTTCGGCGAGGTCTGCGCGATCGGCGGACCGGCCCAGCAGATGCGGCTCGACACCATCACCCGCGGCCTCGATCCTGACGATCCGATCAACATCCAGTTTACCTCCGGCACCACGGGTTCGCCGAAAGGCGCGACGCTGACGCACTACAACATCGTCAACAACGCCTGGTTCACCGTCCGCGCGATGGGCTTCAGCGAGGCCGACCGGCTGTGCATTCCCGTGCCGCTCTATCATTGCTTCGGCATGGTGCTGGGCACGCTCGGCTGCATCACCACGGGCTCGTCGATGGTGTTTCCAGCAGAAGCCTTCGATCCGGTGAGTACGCTTGCCGCGATCGCGGCCGAACGCTGCACGGGGCTCTACGGCGTGCCGACCATGTTTATCGCCATGCTGGACCATCCCGAGTTCGCGTCGCACGACATGACCAGCCTGCGCACCGGCATGATGGCCGGCGCGCCGTGTCCGATCGAGGTGATGCGCCGGGTGATCAAGGACATGCACATGCCCGAGGTTACCATCGGCTACGGCATGACCGAGACCAGCCCGATCTCCTTCCAGTCGTCGGTCGACGACGGGCTGGAGGAACGCGTCTCCACCGTCGGCCGCATCCATCCCCATGTCGAGGTGAAGATCGTCGACGAGACCGGCGCGACCGTTCCCGTTGGCCAGGACGGCGAACTGTGCACGCGCGGCTATTCGGTGATGCGCGGCTACTGGAACGACGAGGCGCTGACCCGCGAGGCGATCGATCCGGGCGGCTGGATGCGCACCGGCGACCTCGCCGAAATCGACGCGCGCGGCTATTGCGCCATCGTCGGGCGGGTCAAGGACATGGTCATCCGCGGCGGCGAGAACATCTATCCCCGTGAGATCGAGGAATTCCTCTACCGCCATCCCAAGGTCGCCGAGGTACAGGTGTTCGGTATTCCAGATGAGAAATACGGCGAGGAGCTTGTCGCCTGGATCGTGCTGCAGCCCAGACAGGACGCCACCGAAGACGAGATCACGGACTACTGCAAGGGCAACATCGCCCACTACAAGATCCCCCGCTACATCCGCTTCAAGGATGCGTTGCCGATGACGGTCACCGGCAAGCCGCAGAAGTTCCTGATGCGCGAGGAGATGGCCGAGGAACTGGGCCTGGTCGCGCGGTAAATGGCGTTTGCAGACAATCGGCGGGCCGCAAACCAGACTGAAGGATCAGCGACGCTTTCTGTCATTTGGCACCGAAACTCGGTCGCCGAGCCTTAGAATGTAATCTGCAATCTTGCGGCCCAATGGATGTGGTCCGGCCCAAAGAATATAGTAAATGGGCGATCCGCGCGTATTTCGTACGACGCTAGGCGTTGCGACATGCCCGAAGACGTCCTTCAGGCGAGTTGCATAATACTCCAGCAGCCGTTCGGCCGCATTGTCCACTTTCTGCCGATCGGTGTCGCCGAACAAATCTCTGTTTTCGGAGTAGACAAGCTTCTCCCATTCATCGCCGCCGAAGCACGCATTGAGATCCGCACGCCAGTTGTTCGGGATATCACCGGAGCGGGTGATTAGTCGATTAATTGCCATTCCCAGCGGGAAATTGATGATTACTTCGAAGCGTTTTGTCGTGCCAAGCGCTTGCACGGTGCTCCAGCGAAGATGCGGTCCATAGGGATCCAGGAACGCGACGCCCCGAGTGTTTGGCCCGTCAATGCTCGGTAAAAGTGCCTGCACGAGTGAATTGCCATCGCCTATTCCTATATTGATTTGTCTATCTGGATACTCGTCCTGCAATTCTTTCAGGAGCTGCGCTCGGACGTTGTCGGCGTCGAAGAAAAAATACTCCGAGAAAGGTCGAGCTAAGCTTAATGCCCGACGCGGTGAACCTTCTACGAATTCGGATTCCTCCTTCCTAAATTTTTCATCGAGGAGAAGTAGGTCACTCTCGTCCGCGTTCTCCCATGCGCCGCGAATACGCGACTTCCCAGCCCCGGCGAATGCATCGATATAGACGAGTTTGAATCTCTGCTTGCTCAGTGCTGTGGTGTAACTATCAAGATAAGCCTCAAGCCCATTCAGCTTCTGGCGTGCCCATGGTCCAACCGTGTTCTCGGTGTGTGACCTTTTCACGGGCTCATCACCTCCGTGTTATGTCGATAACTGATCAAGGATTGGCTTGGGTACGATCTGCCAGGGGAATCCATTCCACTCCTCTCCGTCCAGGAGACGGCCGCCGGATTTTGGTCTCGGGCCGCCCCATTGCTTGAAGAAGAATGCTACTCCGTCCCGTTCGCAGCTGTCCCGAATGCGCCGGGCCCAGGACTCTTCCATCGGTCGGGCGCGCGGACCGCTTTCGCCGCCGACGATTGCCCATGCAACACCATGTAAATTGACGTCGGAAATCGGTCCGAGGAGGGGTTCAAATGAAATGAACCTTGCTTCGGAATTTATCTGCTTAAGGTGATCAATGCGGCTCGTATGCTGAGCATCCTCAACGGAAACGCCGAGCCAAATGTGAGCCGGAATCTTGCCGCCACTATATCGCTTCTGCACATAATTTCGCATAAGCGAACTTCGCTTTGTCAGCACTTGGTAAACGTGCCACTCGGCCTGTTCCATGACATCAAAAATTTCATCGATGAAAGACCGATCCACCTCCTTGTGAAAAAGGTCGCTCATTGAATTCACGAAAATCATTCGCGGCTTTTTCCATAGCGCTGGCTGCTGCAATCGGCTCGGCCACAATCTCAAGTCGAAGCCCTGTTCGTACGGGTGGCCGGCAATACCTCGCCAACGTTCCGCGAAGCGCTCAGCATAACAATTGTCGCAACCGGGCCCGACTTTTGTGCAGCCTGTCACCGGGTTCCAAGTCGCGTCGGTCCACTCAATAACTGACTTCTGTGCCACAGCCTCGCCTCGTGAACGTTTAGATATTCTAGCAGCTTTGTTGCGGAGAACAAAGAGGGAACAATTCGCTGCAACTTCCAAAAATAATCCCGTCCGATCAATAGATTAGTTTTCGCCGATTGATATCTCGTTAACCATAATGCTGTCGGCCTTCGTACTACTGAGGGCTGGTCGCGCGCTGAGCGGGCGCTCAGGTCTGTTTGGAAAGGACCCGGCGGGTCAGTCCAGCAGGTCGCGCAGGACGTCGAAGGCCAGGTCGATATCGCGCTGCACGCTGGCGCGCAGCGCGTCCTTGTCGCCTGATTCCAGCGCCTCGAGCATCACCTCGTGCTCCTTGTTGGAGACCAGGTAGTTTCCCGAATCGTAGAGCAGGTGGAAGTACGGGCTGATCTGCAGCCACAGGGTCTCGATGATCGCGTCCATCACCGGCGAGCCGGCAGCGGTGTAGATGCCGAAGTGGAAGGCCTTGTTGCCGCGCAGATAGGCCTTGATCCGGTCCTCGGCGATGGCTCGGTTCATTCCTTCAAGGCAACTCCTGAGGTCCGCAATCTGCGCCGGCGTTATCCGGCCGATGGCCCACTCGGCGGCCAGCGGCTCGATTTCCCGGCGCACCCGGCGCAGGTCCGACAGCCGCTCCGCGGTGAGCGGCGGGATGCCGATCGACCGGCCCGAAACCACGGTCAGCACGTTCGCCGATGCAAGCCGCTTCAGCGCCTCGCGCACCGGCATGGCGCTGGTGCCGAAGGCATCGGCGAGCCGCTGGATGGTCACCAGTTGGCCCGGCGCCAGTTCGCCGCTCAGAATCAGGTCGGTCAGCTGCCGGTAGACCCGGTCCTGCAGCGTTTCCTTCGGAATCTTTTCGATCGACGCGAACTCGTCTCGCGCGACGGTTGTGTCAGGCATTCATCTACCCCTCGCCAGCACCGCTTCTCTGACAACGCCGCGCCCGGGATGTCAATCGGGACGCGGGAATTGACGCCGCGGTATTGCGGATTCTTTGATGTATGATCTATGATCAAAACAGCGCATGCAAGCGCAGCCGAACCGAGGTCGCGTGGCAAACGGTGTTTCCGCCCGTCCCGCCTGAGGTCTCGGAACAAACAAAACCGGGAGGGAATAATGACGATAGCTTCGAAATTGGTTCGCTATGCGGCGGCCGGCGCGTTGTGCCTCGGCATGGCGGCGGCGGTGTCGCAGCCCGCTCAGGCCCAGGACGAGAAATACAAGGTCTTCCTGTCGATGAGCTACATCGGCAACGACTGGCAGGCCGAGGCCGCCAACATGGTCAAGGCGATGGCCGCCCACAAGTCGATGGCCGACAAGGTCGACCTGCAGGTTCAGGTGGCCGGTCCCAACGCGCAGCGCCAGATCCAGCAGATCAACGCCATGGTCCAGGCCGGCGCCGATGCGATCGTTGTCTTCCCGATCTCGCCGACGGCGCTGAACTCGGTCGTCAAGAACGCCTGCGCCAAGGGCGTCATCGTCATCGCCTATGACGCCGAGATTACCGACGAATGCGCCTACAACGTCTCGATCGACCAGGAAGAAGCCGGCCGCGTCACGGCGGAGTGGCTCGTCGAGAAGCTCGATGGCAAGGGCGACATCGTCGTTCTGACCGGCGTGCCCGGCACCTCGGTCGATACGCTGCGCACCAAGGCCGCCAAGGAAGTCTTCGCCAAGCACCCCGACATCAACATCGTCGGCGAGGCCGTCGGCATGTGGAGCCAGGCGGTCACCCGCACCGAGCTGTCGAAGATCCTCGCCACCCGCGAGTGGGACGACATCGACGGCCTGTGGCTGCAGGTCGGCTGCTACACCGCCAACGCCATGCAGCTGGAAGCCGGCAAGACGCCGGAAGAGCTGCTGCCGTGCGCCGGTGAAGGCGCCAATGGCGGCCGCGTCCAGATGCTGCCGATCGGCACCGAGGTCGAGGGCGCCGCATCTCCCTATGCCCCGCTCGGCGCACCGCGCATCTCCTATGCATCGCCGCCCTATTCCGGCGGTCTGGCGCTGAAGCTCGCGGTCGACAAGCTGGACGGCAAGGATGTTCCCAAGAAGACCGTCCTGCCGCTGCCGATCGTCACCAGCGAGACGATCAAGCTGTGCCAGGAAGGCACCTGGCAGGAGATGAAGGACGGCTGCAACGCGTTCCTTCCCTCGATCGTCGTGAACCCCGGTTGGTTCGCCTCGATCTTCTCCGAGGAAACCCCCGAGATCGGCCTCAACGCCGCGCTCGTCGGCCAGCCCGAGCTCTGATCCCGGGCTCTGAAAACTCCGTGAGGCGAGGGGCCGCCCATTCGGCGGTCCCCCGTCCCGATCTCTCCGGTCGCGCCCGTGTTGAGGGTGCGGCACACGGGCAGGGGACGCTGGCGCATGTCCGCCACCACGAATTCACCGCATCCGGCGATCCGGGCCGATAGCCTGCGCAAGGCATTCGGCGCGACGGTTGCCGTCGATGACGTCTCGTTTCATATCGACGCGGGCAGCGTGCATGCCCTGCTGGGCGAGAACGGCGCGGGCAAGTCGACCATCGTCAAGCTCATGTCGGGGCTGATCGAGCCGGATTCCGGCGGCTTCGACGTCTTCGGCGAAACCACAAGGCTGAACTCGCCGCGCGTGTCGCACCGCCACGGCATCGAGACGGCGTTTCAGGAAATGACGCTGGTCAAGGACCTGACCGTCCTCGACAACATGCTGCTGCCCTACGCGCCCGTCGGGCCGATCGGCATGATCCGCCGGCGCCAGGCCGCCCGCCATGTGGCTGAACATTTCGAGCGCTTCGGCATCACCGGCATCGATCTGGAAGACGAGGTCCGCGACCTCGATCTCGCGCTCCAGCAGAAGATCGAGATCGCCCGCGCCATCTACCGCAAGCCCCGCATCCTGCTGCTTGATGAACCGACCTCGACGCTGACCGGCCGCGACGTCGACTGGCTTGGCGACGTGATCGCCCGGCTGAAGGGCGAGGGCGTCACCATCGTCTTCATTTCGCACCGCATCCCCGAGGTGCGCGCCTTCTGCGACCGGCTCACCGTGATGCGCAACGGCGGCCATATCGCCACCGGCGACGTGTCTGAATTCACCGACGGCGAGATCATCGAGATGATCGTCGGCCGCTCCATCTCACAGACCTTCCCGCCGCGCCCGAAGGACGGCCCCGCCCTGGGCGACGAGGTGCTGGCGGTCGACGGCCTGTCGGCGGGCAAGAAGCTGCGCGACGCCTCCTTCAGCTTGCGCAAGGGCGAGATCCTCGGCGTCGCCGGCCTGCAGGGCATGGGCCAGCTCGACCTGTTCCTGGCCTGCTTCGGCATGGCCGAGATCCATTCCGGCACGGTGTCCGTCGACGGCAAGCCCGTCGCCCTGACCTCGCCGGCCGATGCCATCCGCGCCAACATCGGGCTCGGCATGGTGCCCGAGGACCGCAAGACCGAGGCGCTGTTTCTCAAACTCAACGGCCGCCACAACGCCTCGCTGCCGGTGATCGAGCGGTTCACCCGCTTCGGCCTGATCGACAGCGCCCGGGAAAGCGAGGCGATCTCACGTGTCTTCGACCGCATCGACATCGACCGCCGGGCGCTTTGGACCTCGGTTGGATCGTTTTCCGGTGGCAACCAGCAGAAGATCGCCATCTCCAAGTGGCTGGTCGCCGAATCGCGCATCCTGCTCCTGTTCGATCCCACCCGCGGCATCGACGTCGGCACCAAGCACGAGCTCTACGTGCTGATCCGCGAATACGCCGAGGCCGGCGGCGCGGTGCTGTTCTTCTCCACCGAGGTACCTGAACTCGTCCATCTCTCCGACCGGGTGATGGTGCTCTACGGCGGCAAGGTGGCCGAAGAGATACCGGTGGAGGACTTGAGCGAGAAGGCCATCGTGCGCGCAGCACTGGGCGGTGAGTCGAAGATCGTGGAGCAGGTGGCATGAGCGACACCGTCGCCGCCAAGCCGCTGCCGCGCACGTCGTTCCTGCGCGGCCTGAGGCTGAGCCGCCACCGAGGCCTGCTGATCGCCATCGCCGTCTTCGCAGCCCTGTTCCTGTTCGCCGACCTGATCAGCCCCGGCCCGATCTCCTATTTCGAGGTCAGCTATCTGTCGTCCGGCGGCGCGACGCTGGCGATCGCGGCCGTCGGCGAGACCTTCGTCATCCTGTCGGGCGGGTTCGACCTGTCGGCCGGCGCGGTGATCTCGCTGGTCAACGTCGTGCTCGCCTCCAACTACGCGATGGGCGATCCCGACGCCGGCCTGTTCTTTTGGACGCTCGTCGGCATCGGCATCGGTACCATCACCGGCGCCTTCAACGGTTTCTTCGTCGCCTTCCTGCGCCTGCAGCCGATCGTCGTGACGCTGTCGACCATGTTCATCGTCCAGGGCGTGACGCTGCTGATCATGGACAAGCCCGGCGGCTTCGTCGCGCCCTCGCTCGGCATCTACGTCGGCGACGCCATCACTGAATGGCTGCCGATGCCGATCGTCCTGCTCGGCGTCGTCATCCTGTTCTGGCTGTGGCTGAAGGGCACCCGGTTCGGCACGGCGATCTACGCCGTCGGCAGCGACCCCGACGCCGCCCGCTCCGCCGGCGTCCGCTCCAGCTGGGTGCTGTTCTTCGTCTACGTGCTGGCCGGCGGCTTCTACGGTCTCGCCGGTACGTTCATCAGCGGCCAGACCGGTTCCGCCGATCCCTTGATCGGCAATCCGATGCTGCTGCAGATCTTCGCCGCCGTCGTGGTCGGCGGCACCGTGCTGGGCGGCGGCCGCGGCGGTCCGGTCGGCTCGATCTTCGGCGCCTACATCCTGATGATGGTCGTCAACATCCTGCTGGTGCTGAATGTCTCGGCCTACTATTCGACCATCGCCGAGGGCCTGATCCTGATCCTGGCGGTGCTCGCGGCCTCCGTGTCGTCCGATTCGACGCTGGCGCGCCAGCTTCGCGACGCGCGCTCGCGGATTTCCGCCTGGCGCGGCGGACGGCTGCCAGGCCAGATCGGTACCGCCGTGCACCGGCTGAGCCTGGCCGCACGCGAGGCGGGCGCGAAGTCGTCTTCGCCGCTTCCCGCCTTCCGCGTCCGCCATGCCGAGACGCTGCGCTACGCGCTGCCGGCCTATATCTGCTTCGTCGTGGTGATCGTGGTGACGCAGGCTGTCCTCGGCAACGCCGCGTTCAACTGGACCTACTACAACTCGCTGATCGTGTTGTCCTCGTTCCTGGCGATCCTGGCGCTCGGCCAGGGCACGGTGATCCTCACCGGCGGGCTCGACCTGTCGGTTCCCTGGACCATCGCGCTGTGCGGCATCCTGCTTGCCGGCATGGTCAAGGGCTCGGACGCCGCGCTCATCTACGCGCTGCCGATCGTCCTCGTCGTCGGCTGCCTGATCGGCATCGTCAACGGGCTTGGCATCGTTTTCCTCGGCCTCTCCCCGATCGTCATGACGCTCGCCACAAACGGCATCCTGCAAGGGCTGGCGCTGATCTATTCGGGCGGCACGCCGGACGGTTTCTCCTCGCCGATGTTGCGCGCCTTCATGACCTCGAAGATCTTCGGCATCACGCCGGTGGTCTTCTTTATCGCGGCCTTCGTCGTCTTCGCCGTGGTGCTGCTCGGTCGCACTCCGTTCGGCCGGCGGGTCTATGGCATCGGCAACGGTCTTCGGGTCGCCGAGCTCTCGGGCATCAGGACAGGCCGCACGCTGGTGCTCGTCTACATGCTGTCGGGCCTCTGCGCGGCGCTTGTCGGGATCCTGCTCACCGGCTTTTCCGGCCAGGCGAGCCTCGGCATGGGCGATGAATACCTGTTGCCGTCGATCGCCGTTGTGGTCGTCGGCGGCGCGCTGATCACCGGCGGGCGCGGCCATTATCTCGGGATGCTCGGCGGTGTGCTGCTCTTGACCGGGCTGCAGACGTTGCTGGCCGGAACCACGCTGCCCTACGCAACGCGCGCCATCCTGTTCGGCCTCGTCGTGCTCGGCGCGGTGATCGCTTTGAGGGATCGAAGATCGTGAACAATCGTAGTCAGGAGACAGTCCAATGAGTGCCCAGGCCCAAGGCGGCGTGCCGATGAACTCCGGCCCCATGTCTTCAGGAATAGAGGGCCAGCGTGTCGTCATCACAGCCGGAGCGTCCGGCATCGGCCGGGCGATCGCCGACACGCTGATCGGGTATGGCGCGAAGGTTCACATCTGCGACGTGTCCGATGATTTCCTCGCCGATTTCTCCAAAGCCCACCCGGATGCCGGCGCGACCAGGGCCGACGTCTCCGACGAGGCCGACGTCGACCGCTTGTTCGCCGAAGCCTCGGCGTCCCTCGGCGGTCTCGACGCGCTCGTCAACAACGCCGGCATCGCCGGTCCCACCGGCGGCATCGACGAGATCGACCCGGCCGACTGGCGGCGCTGCATCGACGTCTGCTTGACCGGACAGTTCCTCTCCGCGCGCCGCGCCGTGCCAATGATCAAGGCCGCCGGCGGCGGCTCGCTCGTCAACATGTCCTCGGCCGCCGGCCGCTTCGGCTACGCCTACCGCACACCCTATTCGTCGGCCAAGTTCGCGATCATCGGGCTCACCAACAGTCTCGCCAAGGAACTCGGTCCCCACAACATCCGCGTCAACGCAATCCTGCCCGGAATCGTCGAGGGGCCGCGCATGGAAGGCGTCATTCGTGCCCGCGCCGAGCAGGTCGGTGTGCCTTACGAGGAGATGGAAAAGACCTACCTCGACCGCATCTCGATGCGCCGCATGGTCACCAACCAGGATGTCGCCAACACGGTCGCCTTCCTGTTCTCGACGCCGGGCGAAAGCATCTCCGGCCAGTCCATCGGCGTCGACCGCAACGTCGAGACGTTGTGATGGGGAGGAAGATGGATAGGCAGGCGCTGACACACACTCCGCTCATTCCCGCGAAGGCGGGAATCCGGGGCCACAAGCTCCGTCTCGCCGTGCCGCTGCTGGATTCCCGCCTTCGCGGGAATGAGCGGGTGGATTGGGCCGGGTTCAAGTCCAGGTTCGCTTCCAGGTCGAACCTCTGTGAGGAAAACTGATGGCAAACGTCGCGATCATCGGAAGCGGTTTCATCGGCAGGGCCTGGGCGATCAGCTACGCCCGCGCCGGCCACAAGGTTTGCCTGTGGGATGCGGACGGACCGGCGCCGGCAGCCGCCCTCGAGTACATCGAGGGGGTGCTGCCGGAGCTGGCCGCAAATGACCTGCTGAACGGCGAGGAACCCGCGGCCGTACGCGCCCGCATGTCGTCGGCGACCGACCTGAAACAGGCATTGGACGGCGTCGACCACGTCCAGGAAAACACGCCGGAGAACCTCGCCGTGAAGCTTGAGGTCTTCGCCATGCTCGACGAGGCGGCACCCGATACCGCGATCCTGGCAAGCTCCACCTCGGCGCTGCTTCCCTCCTCCTTTACCGAAAACCTGAAGGGCCGTGCCCGCTGCCTCGTCGTCCACCCGATCAACCCGCCCTATCTGGTGCCCGCCGTCGAGGTGGTGCCGGCGCCGTGGACGTCGGACGAGGCGATGGCGCGCACCCGCGATTTCATGATCTCAGCCGGCCACGCGCCGATCGTCATGAAGCAGGAGCTCGACGGCTTCGTCATGAACCGCATGCAGGGCGCGCTGCTGGAAGAGGCCTTCCGGCTGGTCGCGAACGGTTATGCCTCCATCGAGGACGTCGACATCGGTATCCGCGAGGGGCTGGCGCTGCGCTGGTCGTTCATGGGTCCGTTCGAGACGATCGACCTCAACGCCCCGGGCGGCGTGCGCGACTATGTCGAGCGTTACCAGTCGATCTACTCGCGCATCCATCCCTCGATGATGGAGCGCGTCGACTGGGCCGGCCCGGTGCTGGACGAGGTCGAGCGCGACCGGCGCGAACGGTTGCCGGAGGACAGGCTGCAGGACCGTCAGGTCTGGCGCGACCGCCGGTTGATGGCACTTGCCGCGCACAAGCGGCGCGCCGATAAGGACATCGGAAACTGAAAATTCGGGACACCGAAGGGAAAGGCACTGCAATGGCCGTCAAAGGCAAAGTCATCATCACCACCGCCGTCACGGGCGCGATCCATACCCCCACCATGTCGCCCTATCTGCCGATCACGCCCGACGAGATCGTCGCCGACGCGGTGGCGGCCGCCGAGGCCGGCGCGGCGATCCTGCACCTGCACGCCCGCGATCCGGAGACCGGCAAGCCCGACCAGACGCCGGAAGCCTTCGCCCGCTTCCTGCCGCGCATCAAGCAGGCCACCAACGCGGCGATCAACATTACCACCGGCGGCAGCCCGTATATGACGGTCGAGGAGCGCGTGAAGCCGGCGGCCACCTTCAAGCCCGAGGTCGCCTCGCTCAACATGGGCTCGATCAACTTCGGCCTGTTCCCGCTGCTCGACAAGTACAAGGACTTCAAGTTCGACTGGGAGCGCGAGCATCTGGAGGCGACGCGCGACCTGGTGTTCCGCAACTCCTTCAAGAACATCGAGTACATTCTCGAGACCTGCTACGACAACGACACGCGCTTCGAGTTCGAGTGCTACGACATCGCCCACCTCTACAACCTCGCGCACTTCGCCGAGCGCGGCCTGGTCAAGCCGCCGTACTTCGTCCAGTCGGTGTTCGGCATCCTCGGCGGCATCGGCACGCACCCCGAAGACGTCATCCACATGAAGCGTACCGCCGACCGCCTGTTCGGCGACGACTATCGCTGGTCGGTGCTGGGCGCCGGGTCCAGCCAGTTCCGCGTCGCAGCCCAGGCCGCCGCCATGGGCGCCAACATCCGCGTCGGACTGGAAGATTCGCTTTGGGCCGGCAAGGGCAAGCTCGCCACCTCCAGCGCCGATCAGGTCCGCATGGCCCGCAAGATCGTCGAGGGGCTCGGCCTGGAACTGGCGACGCCGGACGAGGCCCGCGAGATCCTCGGCCTCAAGGGCGGCGACAAGGTCGCGTTCTAGAGATGATGGCTGCCGTGCCCCGCTCGATTACGACCTCTCCCACCCGCTCATTCCCGCGAAAGCGGGAATCGGGCACTTGGGGCACGGCCGTGCAGCGCCGCTCCTGGATTCCCGCTTTCGCGGGAATGAGCGGAGTGTGTGGATCTGGCGCGGTTCTGGGCCGCGGCCGACCCGGCAGGAAGGAGCGTCCGACATGCTGCGAATTGAGCTGATCATCGACGCGAAGGCGTCGCTCGGCGAGGGACCGCTGTGGGACGTCGACGAGCAGCGCCTCTACTGGCTTGATTCGCTCGGCAATTCGGTGCACCGCTGCGATGCGAAGGGCGGCGAGCGGCGCTCCTGGGACGTTCCCGATCACATCGGCTCGTTTGCGCTGCGCGCGCAGGGCGGGGCGGTCGTCTCGCTGCGCGACGGGTTCTACACGCTCGACCTGGATACCGGCGCGTGCGCGCTGATAGCCGACACCAATTCCGATGAGCCGCGCATCCGCCTGAACGACGGCAAGGTCGACCGGCAGGGCCGCTTCCTCGCAGGCTCCATGGACTACGGCGAGAGCGAGCCGCTGGCGAGCCTGTGGCGGCTCGATCCCGATCATTCGGCGCACAAGCTCGAGGACGGCATCATCTGTTCGAACGGGCCGTGCTGGAGCGTCGACGGCAGGACCTTCTATTTCGCCGACTCCTACACGAAGTCGATCTCGGCTTACGACTACGACATCGCCACCGGCGCGATTTCGAACAAGCGGACCTTCTGCGACTTCAGGGAGGCCGGCCTTCGCGGTTTTCCCGACGGCGCGACGGTCGATGCCGACGACCACGTCTGGAGCGTCGAGGTCTATGCCGGCCGGCTGGTGCGGTTCGCCCCGGACGGCAGCCTCGACCGGGTGGTGCAGCTGCCGGTCGACTACGCGACCAGCGTGATCTTCGGCGGGCCCGATCTCGACATCGCCTATGTCACGTCGATGGCCCGCACCGTACCCGGACGCGGCGCGCCGCTGGAGCAGGAAGCCGGCGGTGTCTTCGCCGTTCACGGCCTTGGCGTCACCGGCGTTCCGGAGCCGCGGTACGCGGGCTGACGAAAGTAAAAGACCAACAGGAGGAAACCATGCGCATCGAGGTTCTGGTCGACGTCAAGACGACCCTGGGCGAGGGCCCGCTCTGGGATGTCGAGGAGCAGCGGTTCTACTGGATCGATTCCTTCGATGGCCGCGTCTTCCGCTGCGCGCCCGACGGCTCGGAAGTGCGCTCCTGGGACGTGCCGATGAAGATCGGCTCGATGGCGCTGAGGAAGGGCGGCGGCGCGGTGGTTTCACTGGCGCGCGGCTTCCATTTCCTCGATTTCAAGTCCGGCGACGTCGAGCTGATCGTCGATCCCGAGCCCGGCAAGGAGGCCAACCGCCTCAACGACGGCAAGGTCGACAAGCGCGGCCGCTTCGTCGCCGGAACGATGGACACGATGGAGGACGGCCCCAACGGCGCGCTCTACCGCCTCGATCCAGACCTCAGCCTGCACAAGCTCGACGACAAGATCATCGTCTCCAACGGCCCCTGCTGGAGCCCGGACGGCGCGATCTTCTACTTCGCCGATTCCTGGTCCGGCGAGATCTGGGCCTACGACTACGACCTCGACACCGGCAACGTCTCCAACCGGCGCACCTTTACTACCATCGACACCTCGACCGGCGGGGCCGCCGACGGCGCCACGGTCGATGCGGAGGGCTGCCTGTGGAGCGCCCAGGTCTACGACGGCAAGCTGGTCCGCTATGCGCCCGACGGCAGCGTCGACCGGGTCATCGAGATGCCGGTCAAGAAGGTGACCAGCGTCAACTTCGGAGGGCCGGACATGGACGTGCTCTACGTCACCTCGATGGCCAAGCCGCCGCTGCCGCGCTTTCCCGGCGACGGCGTGCTGCGCGGGTCGCTGTTCGCCATCCACGATCTCGGAATCAAGGGCGTCCCGGAACCACGTTTCGCGGGATAGAGCGCCTCGCCGGATGGTCCGGCTTGCCGGAACGGCGCCGTCGGTCACCTGCCGTAGTTGTAACTGTCCACGGTTCTGGTTTCGCAACCGCAGTGCACTGCATTGGTTGCGCCGGTTGTTAGCTGCGTGGCAGTTGATCCACGAAAATGTTAGCCGGATGCTGTATTGTCACTGTCGCGGGCATAGTTGATATCCGTACCAATGAGTGGTCGAATCTGTCCGTGATTCGCGGCGGATATTCTGTTTGCGGAAACGGGGGATTTCGGAAGGAAATTTGGTATGAGATGTTCGCAGGCATTGCTCGCGGTCACCATGACCGGCGTAACAATCCTTCTCGCAACGCCCCGGGCCGTTCCGGCCGAGCCGGTCGCGCCGTTTGAACGAACCGAACAGCGCGCCGCCTGCGACTCGTATGATTCACTGAAGCAGCCCTTCTTTGGCGAAACCCACCTCCACACCTCTTATTCCTTCGATGCCTACACCACGTCGAACCGCAACAACCCCGACGCCGCCTACGCGTTCGCCAAGGGCGGTACGGTGGAATTGCCCGGCCCCAACGCAATGGCCGGCGTGCCCCAGACGCGGACCGCCCAGCTCCGCACGCCGCTCGACTTCGCCGCCGTGACCGACCATTCCGAACTGCTGGGCCCGATGCAGATCTGCACCCGGTCAGGCGCGGGAACGACCGGCTACGACAGCATTCAGTGCCAGCAGATGCGCACCGGGGAAGTAACGCCCGGCGATTCCAGCACGTTCAATCCGACGGCGATATCGGGGCTCTGGGCCATCAATACGATCCTGCGCCCCGATGGCGCCGGGCCGCTGCTGCCGCTGTGCGCGGGTGCCGACTGCGATACCGCGACCGTGTCCATGTGGCAGTCGATCCAGCAGGCCGCCGAGGACGCCTACGACCGCAGTCCGGACTGCAGCTTCACCAGCTTCGTCGGCTACGAGTACACGGCCCAGCCGCTGACCCGGAACCTCCACCGCAATGTCATCTTCCGCAACGCCGAGGTGCCGGAAAGCCCGATCAGCAATGTCCAGACCGGCGGTCCCCATCCGCCGGTCCTGTGGCAGATGCTGCGCGACCAGTGCGTCGACGCGGGAACGGGCTGCGATGTCCTGACCATTCCGCACAACGCCAACCTGTCCGGCGGGCTGATGTACCCCGATCCGGCCGACGCGGACGAAGCCGCCGAGCGTGCCTTCTTCGAGCCGCTTACAGAGATCTACCAGCACAAGGCTGCGTCCGAGTGCCGCTATGACCGGTTGGAAGGAGCGGGCGTTCAGACGAAGGATAAACTGTGCACCTTCGAGCAGGCGATCAACGACGTTCTCAGCCCCCAGCCCAATCCGCCCGACATCTATGATTTCCCGCCCCGCAACATGATCCGCAACGCGCTCAAGGACGGCATGGCGCTGGCGCCGGACTACGGCGGAACCAATCCCTTCAAGTACGGGCTGATCGCGGCCACCGATAGCCATAACGGCGATCCCGGCAACACGGTCGAGCGGGATTTCCAGGGCCATGCCGGAAGCCTCGACGCGCCGGTCGCCAAGATGGTCGATTCCGTCCGCCTCGGCCCCGGCGGCCTCGCCGTTGTCTGGGCGGAGGAGAATACGCGCGACTCGATCTTCGCCGCCATGCGGCGCAAGGAAACCTATGCCACCAGCGGGACCCGGCCCACCGTGCGGTTCTTCGGCGGCTGGAAATTCAGGCCCGGCAATTACAGGCTCGGCCGCAAGAACCTTTGTACGCAGCCGAACCCCATCAAGCGCGCCTACAGGAAGGGCGTGCCCATGGGCGGTGACCTGACAGCCGGGCCGAACGCCAGGAAGAAACCGAGATTCTACGTCTCGGCCCTGCGCGACACCGACAGCGCGAAGCTGCAGCGCGTCCAGATCGTCAAGGGCTGGGTCGATGACGACGGCAACACCCACGAGCGGGTCCACACCGTGATCGGCGGCAGGAAGAGTTTCGGCACCCAGGCGCAAAAGGCGGTGTGCTCGAAGGAATACGGGCAGATCACCGGCGGGCTGAAGCTCGCCTCCCTGACCAACAAGAGCAAGAACGCCAATCCGAATATCTCGGCGAAGGTCCTGACCTCCTTGCAGAGCGGCGCCAACGAGCTGTGCGTGGTGTGGAAGGACGAGGATTTCGATCCCGGCCAGCGCGCCTTCTACTACGCCCGCGTTCTGGAAATGCCGACGTGCCGGTGGAGCACGATGGCCTGCGAAGCCGCCGGCGTGAACCCCTTCGCCAGCCAGAAAGCCTGCAAGAAACAGGCTGCCAGGGCGAACAGGAAGGCGATCAGGGACGGCGAGATCGAAGCCGGCGCGGAGCCCTTCAACAATTGCTGCCTGAACGAGAAGAACGACCCGTTCATGGAGCGGGCCATTCAGGAGCGCGCCTGGACGTCTCCGATCTGGTATGCTCCTGCGGGTTAGAGTCAGGACCCATTCGCTTTGTCCATTCTGGTTGCCAGGCTGATCCGCGCTCCGGCGCTGCACTTCCTGCTGCTCGGCGCGGTGTTGTTTGTCGCCAACGGCTGGTGGCAGGCCCGGACCGGTAACGGCCTGCTTGCGACCGATCCCGAGCCGATCGCGATCACCGACAGCCAGATCGACCAGTTCCGCCGCGAGCTTGCCGGGCAGATCGGCGGCCCGCCGAGCCCGGGGCAGCTTCGCGCCGCCATCGACGCGGCGATCGAGGAGGAGATTCTGTTTCGCGAAGCGCTGGCCCACGGCCTCGATCGCGATAACGAGGCGGTCCGCCGGCGGCTCATACAGGTCGCCGGCTTCATCTCCGAGGATCCCAGTCTGGACGACGAGGCGTTGTATCAGACCGCCTTGAAGCTCGGACTGGATCGCAGCGACACCGTCGTGCGCCGGCAACTTGCCACGATGATGGGGCTCGTCGCGGCGAACGCGCCGATGGCAGGCGAAAGGCCGCCGGACGACGAAGAGCTTGAAGCCTATCTGCAGCAGAATCCCGAGCGCTTCGCGCAGCCCTGGCGCATCCGCTTCAGCCATGTGTACTTCAGCGAAGACCGGCGCGGGGCCACGGCCCAGGCCGATGCGCGCGCCGTTTTCGAAGACCTGCGCGCGCGGGGCGC
>CAJQNW010000501.1 GCA_905479765.1 uncultured Tepidamorphus sp.
TCAGCACATAGACGTCGCCCGGCCGCATGTCCGGGTTCAGCTTCATGATGGTGCGCACCGAGGCGGCCATCGAGCCCAGATGCACCGGCATGTGCGGCGCGTTGGCGATCAGGTCGCCTTGCGCGTCGAAGACGGCGCAGGAGAAGTCCAGCCGCTCCTTGATGGTGACGGAAACCGCGGTGTTTTCCAGCACCGCGCCCATCTGCTCGGCGATCGACATGTAGAGGTTGTTGAACACCTCCAGCATCACCGGATCGGCGTCGGTGCCGATAGCGACGCGCCTGGTGGCGGCCTTCACGCGGTGCATGACGAGATGCAGTTTCGGCGTGATCTCGGCCTGCCAGCCGTCCTCGACGACGGTGGTATTGTGTGCCTCGACGACGAGGGCGGGGCCGGAAACGGTCTGGCCGGGCTTCAGTTTCTCGCGCCGGTAGACCGGCGCGTCACGCCATTCGCCGCTCACAAACAGGCGCGTTGCGGAGATCGGCTCGGGCGTCGTCTCGGTCGTCGGATGATCGGGTTCGTCGCGACGGGCGCCGCCGCCGGCGGTCTCCACCTCGACGGCCTCGACCATGATCGCCTTTTCGGGTGTCACGAAGCCGAACTGCTGGCGATGGGCGGCCTCGAAGGCAGCCGTCATGGCTGCCGGCTCGTCGAGTTCGACGGTGAGCGGGGTATCGGTGCCCGCATAGCGCAGATGGGCGCGGGCAACGGTCGTCGCCTCTAATTTTGAAATGCCCTGCGAGTCCAGTTCCGCCTCGTTCTCGATGGTAAGGCGTTCGGCGATGGCGCGGACTTCCGGCATCGCCTCTTCGCTCAGTTGACGCTCGATTGCCTGCTGGCGGTTGGCGCGGATGTCGGCCAGCCCCATCCCGTAGGCCGACAGGATGCCGGCCAGCGGGTGGATCAGCACGGTCTTCATGCCGAGCGTATCGGCGATCAGGCAGGCGTGCTGGCCGCCGGCGCCGCCGAAGCAGGTCAGCGCGTATTCGGTGACGTCGTAGCCGCGCTCCACCGAGATCTTCTTGATGGCGTTGGCCATGTTCTCGACCGCGATGCGCAGGAAGCCCTCGGCGACCTGTTCGGGTGTCCGCCCGTCTCCGATTTCGGTGGCAAGTTTCGTGAAGGTGGCGTGGACCGCGTCGACGTCGAGCGGCTGGTCGCGGCCGGGGCCGAAGATCGCCGGGAAGAAATCGGGGCTGACCTTGCCGAGCATGACGTTGGCGTCGGTGACGGCGAGCGGGCCGTCGCGGCGGTAGCAAGTCGGGCCGGGGTTGGCGCCGGCGGAGTCCGGGCCGACCCGGAAGCGCGCGCCGTCATAGTGCAGGATCGATCCGCCGCCGGCGGCGACGGTATGGATGCGCATCATCGGGGCGCGCATCCTGACGCCGGCCACCTCAGTCTCGAAGGTGCGCTCGAATGCGCCGTCATAGTGCGACACGTCGGTCGAGGTGCCGCCCATGTCGAAGCCGATGATCTTATCGTGGCCCGCCATGCGCGAGGTCTCGACGGCGCCGACCACGCCGCCGGCCGGCCCGGACAGGATCGCGTCCTTGCCCTGGAACAGATCGGCGGCGGTGAGGCCGCCATGCGACTGCATGAACATCAGGCGGGGGGTGGCGGGTGTTGTCGGCGCGTCCCCACCCCGACCCTCCCCCACAAGGGGGGAAGGGGAAGAGTGGCCATGCCGCTTGGAACTCCCCTCGCCCTTGTGGGGAAGAGGCGGGGGAGGGGTGCCGTCACCCGATAGCTCCCCGGCCACCTGATCGACATAGCGCCGCAGGATGGGAGAGAGATAGGCGTCGACCACGGTAGTGTCGCCACGGCCGACGAGCTTCATCAGCGGCGAGACCTCATGCGAAACCGAGACCTGGGTGAAGCCGATCTCGCGGGCGATCCGGGCGACCTGTTTTTCGTGTTCGTGGTAGCGGAACCCGTGCATCAGCACGATCGCGCAGGCGCGGATTCCGCTTTGATAAACTGATTCAAGTGCCTGCCTTGTTGATTCAAGGTCCAGGTCTAGTAGTTTGTCACCATTGGACGAAATGCGTTCCGCTACCTCTACGGTAACTTCATAAAGCAGTTCAGGTTTGACGATGTGTCGGTCGAACAGGTGCGGGCGGGCCTGGTAGCCGATTTCGAGCGCGTCGCGGAAACCTTTGGTGATGACGAGCGCGGTGCGGTCGCCCTTGCGCTCCAGCAGGGCGTTGGTGGCGACCGTCGTTCCCATCTTCACGGCGTTGATCGCGTTGGAGGGAATTGACGCCTCGCGATCGATACCGAGCAGATCGCGAATGCCCTGGATGGCGGCGTCGCGATAGGCTTCCGGATTTTCCGACAGCAGCTTGTGGGCGACGATTTCACCGTCCGGCGTGCGGGCCACGATATCCGTGAACGTGCCGCCACGGTCGATCCAGAAATCCCACATGCCCGACATATTCCGACTTCTCCATTCGTCTCGAACTATCGCGACATCATCGGCGAATGCGGCCACGATATCGAGAGGCGGTTTATCGTATCCGATCCTGCGCCTTTGTTACCGCCGGACATTTGTTTTCGCGGGACTCTGGCGTGTCCCGATCCGGGCCCGGGCGCCCAGAGCCACCACCACGACAACGGCGACGGCGAACAGCACCGTCGTCAGGCCGATCCGCTCGCCAAGCAGAACGGCCGCGATGCCGAGCGTCACGAAGGTCTGCAGGAGCTGCACCTGTCCGACGCGCGAAATGCCGCCCA
>CAJQNW010000502.1 GCA_905479765.1 uncultured Tepidamorphus sp.
GCGAGAAGCGCCAGCTCGAGATTGCCATCGCGCTGGCCACCAACGCCGGCCTGCTGCTTCTCGACGAACCGCTCGCCGGCACCGGCAAGGAGGAATCCGCCGTCCTCGTCGAGCTGATGCGGTCCTTGAAAGAAACCCACACGATCGTCCTCATCGAGCATGACATGGAAGCCGTGTTCTCGCTGGCCGACAGGGTCAGCGTGCTCGTCTACGGACGCCTGATCGCGACCGGCACGCCTGAAGCGATCCGCAACGATCCCGACGTGCGCACCGCCTATCTGGGCGAAGAGGAGGTCGCCTGATGCTTGCAGTCGAAGGCCTCGAAAGCGCCTATGGGGATTCCCGCATCCTGTTCGGCATCGACCTGACGGTGGGCGCCGGCGAGGCGGTGACGCTGCTCGGCCGCAACGGCATGGGCAAGACGACGACAATCAATTCCATCTTCGGGCTCCTGAAGCCGCGCGGCGGCCGGGTGCTGATCGACGGCGAGGACGTGACGGGCCGCGAGCCGCACGTCATCGCGCAGCGCGGCCTTGGCCTGGTGCCCGAGGGCCGGCAGGTCTTCCCGAACCTGTCGGTGGAGGAAAACCTCATCGCCACGCACCGCACGACGGCGGATCGCAAGCGCTGGACGCTGGCGGCGATCTACGCGCTGTTCCCGCGCCTGCAGGAGCGGCGGCGCAATATGGGTAACCAACTTTCCGGAGGCGAGCAGCAAATGCTTGCCATCGGCCGCGCATTGATGACGAATCCCCGCCTTGTCGTACTGGACGAGGCGACGGAAGGCCTGGCGCCTCTGATCCGCGAGGAAATCTGGTCCTGCCTTCGCAGGATCAAGGAGGAAGGCGAGGCGATCCTGGTGATCGACAAGAACGTCGACGCGCTCGCCCGGTTCGCCGACCGTCACGTCGTGATCGAGAAGGGCCGCGTCGTGTGGTCGGGCACGACGAAGGACCTGGAGGAAACCGCGGACATCAAGGAGCGCTACCTCCATGTGTGAAGGAGGCATGTGTGAAGGAGGCTCGGTGCGATGATCCCGAAATTCCTGAACTGGCGCCGCAAGGCCAATGCGACGAACCCGAAGCCTGAATCTGAATCTGAACCTGAACCTGAACCTGAACCTGAACCAAAGCCAACGGAGACAATCATGAAGCCCATGTCAGCGGGTATCACCAAGGCCGGAGAGGGCATGGAGGGTATCAAGTGGAATATCCTCGGGCAGATCTACGTGCCCAAGCAGCACTGCGAGGACTCGTTTTCCTGGCACGCCACGTTTCCGCAGGGCACCTTCGTTCCCCCGCACATCCATCCGACCCAGGACGAGTTCATCTACATGCTCGAGGGCCGGCTCGACCTGATCCTCGACGGTGAAAAGAGCCATGCCGAGCCGGGCGATACGATCCGCCTGCCGCGCGGCATCCCCCACGGGCTTTTCAATCACAGCGAAGCCCACGCGAAGTGCGTGTTCTGGGTAGCGCCCGCGCAGCGGCTTTACGATCTGTTCTGGGCGCTTCACAATCTGGGGCCGGAAGCCGATCCAGCCGACGTCGTGGCCGTATCGGCCCAGCACGAGGTGGACTTCCTGCCGCCTCCGGACGAAGCGTAAGCAGGAAAATTAAGGGCGGCGGTGTAGATACAGTCAAAAAGCGTATGCGTTGACGGGAGACTGAACATGAAGGTGATCGTCGTTGGAGCCGGTATCGGCGGCCTGACCACCGCTTTGATGCTGCACAAGGCTGGAATCAAGGTCGAAGTCTACGAGCAGTCGCCCGAAGTCCGCGAAGTGGGCGTCGGGATCAACACCCTGCCGCATGCCATCAAGGAACTGGCCGACATCGGTCTTCTTCCCGCGCTCGACATGGTCGGCGTTAGAACCCGCGAGCTCTATTACTACAACCGGCAGGGCCAGGAAGTCTGGAACGAGCCGCGCGGCATCGATGCCGGCCATCCCGTGCCGCAGTTCTCGATCCATCGCGGCCGGCTTCAGAAGGTGATCTACGACGCCGTCCTTGCGCGGCTTGGACCCGACGCCGTCAGGGCCGGTCTGAGCCTGTCGGGGTTCATGCAGGACGAAGGCGGCGTCACCGCTCACTTCACCGATTCCATCAAGGGCGGCGCCGGCATGACGGTGCGCGGCGATATCCTGATCTGCGCCGACGGCATCCACTCCGTCGGCCGACGCTATTTCTTCCCGAACGAGGGTGCGCCGCACTGGAACGGCGTCGTCATGTGGCGCGGTGCGGCGGACTGGACCCCGTGGCGCGACGGCCGGACCATGGCGATCGGCGGCGGCATGGGCGCCAAGTTCGTGCTCTATCCGATCGCCCATGCCAGCGGCGGCCGCCAGCTGATGAACTGGGTGGTCAACATCAAGATGGCCGACGGCGAGAAGTCGCCGCCGCCGAAGGAAAGCTGGTCGCGTCCCGCCCAGCGGGCGATGGTGCTTCCTTTCGCCAGGCGCTTCAGGATCCCGGATTTCGATGTGAACGGGCTCGTCGAGGCGACGCAGCAGATCTTTGAGTATCCGATGGCCGACCGCGATCCGCTGCCGCGCTGGACCCACGGGCGCGTGACGCTGCTCGGCGATGCCGCCCATCCCATGTACCCGGTCGGCTCCAACGGTGCCTCGCAAGCGATCCTCGATGCCCGCGCGCTGGCCGATGCTCTGGTTCGGGCCGAACATCCCTGCCAGGGCCTGTGGGATTACGAGCAGGACCGGCTGCCGAAGACGGCCGAGGTCGTTCGCCTCAACCGCAAGGGCGGGCCCGAACGCGTCATCGACGAGGCCGAGAAGCGCGCGCCGGCCGGCTTCGACGATATCGACAAGGTGATGAGCGTTTCGGAACGCAAGGCGATCGTCGGCGGTTATGCCGGCAAGGCCGGCTTCGCCACGAACGACCAGCAGACAGCCGAGCTTCGCGTCGCCAGCGCCTGATGCCGGGCCTGAATATCCTTCGCGACCGCGACGTCTAGCCGGCCAGTTCGATCTGTGCGCCGGCGGCGGTCAGGGCATCGGCCAGGTCGGCCGGCGGCGCAACATCGGTGACCAGCACGTCCACGCGTTCCGGCCCGCAGATCCGCACCAGGCTCGGGCGGCCGAACTTGGAGGCGTCGGCGGCGACGATCACCTGCTCGGCCTGGTCTATGACGGCCCGGGAAAACTCCGCCTCGGCCAGATGATAGACCATCAGCGAGCCGTCCAGTTCCATCGCGCCGATCGACAGGATCGCATGGCGAACCCGGAACTGACGGGCGAAGCTCAACGCCTCGGGTCCGAGCGCGGCGGTGTCGTCGGAGCGCAATTCGCCGCCGGCCATGAAGACGCGGTTGGAGTCGTTGGGCGCCAGCGTCCGCGCGATCTCCGCGGAATTCGTCACCACGGTCAGTCCGGAGTGCTGGCTGAGCGCGCGGGCGACGAAGGCCGTCGTCGAGCCGCAGTCCAGGATCAGGGTATCGCCGTTCGACACGAGGCCGGCAACCCGCTCGGCGATCCGGCGCTTGGCCTCGGAATTGTCGTGCATGCGTTTCTGGAAGGGCAGCTCTCGGCCGGCATCGGGCAGGGTGATGCCGCCGTGCACCTTGGCCAGCAGGCCTTCGGATACCAGTGGTTTGACCGTCCGCCGGATCGTCTCGTCCGAGACACTCAGGCGCTCCGCCAGATCGCTGATCGAGCAGGCGCCGCGCAGCTGTAAGAGCCGCAGGATCTCGCTTTGCCGTTGGGTGCGGTACACCGCGCCGTCCTCCCGTGCCTGCATCGACGCCATGTATATCGGTGAGGCATTGCCACTGATTTCCAAGAATCTAGGCCATAACTCCACGGTAAATCCACACAAATTGTGATTTTTCTGTTGACGTACCCGCGAAGTTCGCCGGATCATCCCTGTGGGTCGGGCAAGCAGGTCGTCGCGTGCACCCCGGCGCCAGGGGAACAGACTTCACGCTCTTCAAAACAAAACGGAGGTGAGCGAACATGAAACTGACACGCACTGCCGTAGCCGCAGCAACCGCGGTCGCATTGTTCGCCTCAGCCGGCGCGCTGCCCGCGCTTGCCGAGGTGGAATCCAAGGATCCGATCAAGCTGACCCTGCACGACTGGACCGGCCAGCTGATTACAACCCAGCTCATGGGCGAAGTGCTCAAGAAGGCCGGCTACAACGTCGACTACGTGCAGGCCGATTATCTCGCACAGTTCGCCGGTCTCAAGACAGGCGACCTCGACGTCGCGATGGAGATCTGGGCCACCACCGGCCAGGAAGCGCTCGACGAGGCGGTTGCCAGCGGCAAGGTCGAGAACCTCGGCGAAACCGGAATGCTGGCCAAGGAAGAGTGGTGGTATCCCGAGTACATGAAGGAGAAGTGCCCGGGGCTGCCGAACTGGGAAGCGCTGAAGGAAGAGGCCTGCGCCGAGGCGTTCGCGGTTGCAGAAACCGCGCCCAAGGGCCGGTATCTCGGCGGTCCGGTGACCTGGGGCGGCTTCGACGACGAGCGCGTCGAGGCGCTCGATCTGCCCTTCGAGGTCGTGCACGCCGGGACCGACGCGGCCCTGTTCGCGGAGCTTGAATCCGCGTACCAGCGCAAGGGCCCGATCATGCTGTGGGTCTACTCGCCGCATTGGGCACCCGCCAAGTTCAAGGGCGAATGGGTCGAGTTCCCGGAATATGACGCGGCCTGCTACGAGGATCCGAGCTGGGGCTCGAACCCGGACATGGCCTACGACTGCGGCAAGCCGAGCGGCCCGATCTGGAAGGCCGGCTGGGTCGGCGTCAAGGACAAGTGGCCCGGCGCCCACGAGGCCATCAAGGCGTTCAATATCACCAGCGACGAGATGAACACGATGGTTGGCGAAGTCGATCTCGACGGCAAGAAGATCGACGACGTCGTCGCTGCCTGGATGGACGCGAACGAAGACCGCTGGAGCAAGTGGATCGGGAACTAGGTTCCTCCGACCGGGGACGGGTGAAGCAGCCTTGGCTCCCTTCGGCCTGAGCCTGTCCCCGGTCAACTCGATTTAGTCAGAAGCGATCCCGAGCGGATCTCCCTGGAACGTCGTCCGGACGCGGTGGCGCATGCCTCGGCGGCCCGGAGGGAAGCCGTAATGTCCGAAACCGAAATCAAGCTCTCGTGCCGGGGCGTCTGGAAGCTGTTCGGCAATGGCGCCGAGGCGTTCCTGAACGACCGGTCCGCGCCGCCGAGCTTCGAGCAGATCAACAATGCCGGCCTGATCGGTGCCGTCCGCGCCGCCGACCTCGATGTCCGCCAGGGCGAGATTTTCGTCATCATGGGCCTGTCGGGCTCGGGCAAGTCGACGCTGGTGCGCTGCCTGTCGCGGCTGATCGAACCGACCGCCGGTGAGATCCTGTTCGAGGGGCGCGATCTGCTCAGGGCCAGCGACCGCGAGATGATCGAGATCCGCCGCCACCGCATGGGTATGGTGTTCCAGCACTTCGCCCTGCTGCCGCACCTGACGGTGCTTGGCAACGTCGCCTTTCCGCTCGAAGTGCAGGGCATCGACCGCAAGACGCGGGAAGACCGCGCCCGCGGCATCATCGAGCTGGTCGGGCTGGAAGGCCGCGAGAACTACTACCCGCGCGAACTGTCGGGCGGCCAGCAGCAGCGCGTCGGTATCGCCCGCTCGCTCGCCGTGGAACCGGAGCTGTGGTTCCTGGACGAGCCGTTTTCCGCGCTCGACCCGCTGATCCGCCGCGAGATGCAGGACGAGTTCATTCGCCTGCAGAGCGTTTTGAAGAAGACCATCGTCTTCATCACCCATGATTTCGACGAGGCGATCCGTCTCGCCGACCGCATCGCCATCATGAAGGACGGCGAAATCATCCAGACCGGCACGCCCGAGGAACTGGTGCTGGCGCCGGCCACCGACTACGTCGCCGAGTTCACCCGCCATATCCCGCGCGACAAGGTGATGACCGCGGCATCCGTAATGACGCCCTGGCGCGACGGCGTCGAGACGGCCGGAGAGGTCAACGCCGGCGACCGGATCGGAGAGATCGCCGACAAGGTGGAGTCCGCCGATCGGCCCTTCGCCGTGATCGATGGCGATGGCACGCGCGCCGGCCTGATCGATGCGCGCGCGGTGATCGACGTGCTGGTCGGACGGACCGGGCATCACCCGGTGGGCGAGGGGGGCTGATGACGGCGCGCTCCTCGGCCCTCGCATCGCCCGAAAAGCGTCCGGCCTGGATCGGGCCGGTCGGCCTGCTCTGGCTTGCGATCCTTGTCGTCTCGCTGTTTGCGGCCTCGCACGGCGAAGATGTCGCCGAGGCGCTGGGACTCGACTGGGCCTTCGCCTGGCCGCGCGCCTGGACGGTGCCGCTCGCCTCGTGGATCTCGGCGTTCATGACATGGCTGATCGATGACGCCACCTTCGGGCTGTTCACGTTCCTGCAGCTGACGCGCTTCGTCTCGTGGCTGCTCGATATCCCGCTCACCATCGCGACCAGCCTGCTGTCGACCGGCTTCCTGCGCGGGCAGGGCTCGGACGCGGTGCAGGTGCTGCCGCAGCTTTCCTGGATCGCGGTGATCGCGATCGTCGTGGCGATGGGCTACTACGCGCGCGGCTGGAAGCTCGCCGCCTTCGTCGGCGCCTGCTTCTTCTATCTGGCGGTCTTCGGCCAGTGGGACAGCGCCATGGTCACGCTGTCCTCAATCGTCATCGCCGTGCCTTTCGGGGTCGCTGGCGGCATTCTACTAGGTCTTGCCGGCTACCGGTGGCGCGCGGTCGAGCGCGCTCTGACGCCGCTCCTCGACATCATGCAGACCGTGCCCGTCTTCGCCTATCTGGTGCCGATCCTGTTCCTGTTCGGCTTCGGGCCGGTCGCCGCGATGATTGCGACTATCGTCTACGCCATGCCGCCGATGGTGCGCGTCACCATGCTGTCGCTCAGGGGCGTTCCCGACGAGATCCGCGACTTCGGCCGGATGGCCGGCTGCACGCCGCGCCAGATGACCTGGAAGGTTATGGTGCCGTCTGCCCGCGACGGCCTGATGGTCGGCGTCAACCAGGTGATCATGCTGTCGCTCAACATGGTGATCATCGCCTCGATGATCGGCGCCGGCGGCCTCGGCTACGACGTGCTGACCTCGCTTCGGCGTCTCGACATCGGCGGCGGCATCGAAGCCGGCGTTGCCATTGTCGTGCTCGCCATCGCGCTCGACCGGCTGAGCCAGGCCTTCGCCAACCGCCCGCCGCCCGCGCATCTCGACCTGTCGGCGCCCTATCTGAAGCGCCATCCCTGGACAACGACGGTGCTCGTCGTGATCCTCGGTACGGCGTTCGTGGGTCTCGTCTTCCCGC
>CAJQNW010000503.1 GCA_905479765.1 uncultured Tepidamorphus sp.
GGCGGGCACCACCTCATCGATCAGCTTCATGCCCTTGGCCTGGCTGACGCGAAGCTCGCGGCCCTGCAGCAGGAACTGCAGCGCATCCGGGGTGGCGACCATGCGCGGCACGCGCTGGGTGCCGCCGGCGCCGGGGAACAGGCCGACCTTGACCTCGGGCAGCGCCAGCTTGGTCTTGTCGTTCTGCGAGGCGACGCGGTGATGGCAGGCGAGCGCCAGCTCGAACGCGCCGCCCATCGCGGTGCCGTTGATCGCGGCGACCCACGGCTTGCCGCAGGTCTCCAGACGACGCCAGAGCTGCGACATGCGCCGGCTCTCGTCGAACATAGCCTGCATGGCCGCCGTCTCGTCAGACGCGCGCATCTTGTGGAATTGGCCTAGCAGGCCCTGCAGCATGGTCAGGTCGGCGCCGCCGGAAAAGGTATCCTTGCCGGAGGTGATAACCGCGCCCTTGATGGCGTCGTCCTCGGTGACCTTGGTGACGATTGCGTCGAGATCGTCCATCACCGAGGCGTCAAAGACATTCATCGACTTGCCGGGTGAATCCCAGGTGACAAGGGCAATACCATCGGCGTCGACGTCGAGCGTGAAGTTCGTGTAGGTCATGGTTCTTCCCCGTTGATGGGTTCAGGCGTAGGGTTCGCCGGATTTATGCAGCCAATGGAAGCCGGTCTCGTCCTTGACGACGGCAAGATCGACATCCGGGTAGTGGGCGCGTTCGGTCGGTGCGCGGGTCCCGACTTCGAGGACAACCGCATCGGTGTCGCTTCGGTTGACGAAACAGTGGCCGTTGGCGACGCCGGCCTTGAAGCCGGCGGCATCGCCTGCGCGCAGCACCGTCTCGCCCTCGTCCTCGACCAGCACCAGCTCGCCTTCGACGACGTAGACGAACTCGTCCTCTTTCTCGTGCCAATGGCGAAGCGCCGTTCCGGTTCCCGGCGCGATCCGGGTCAGGTTGACGCCGAACTGGGTCAGGCCGGCGGCATCGCCGAGCCGCTGCTTGACGCGGTTCCCGTAGGCCGCCCTGAAGGGATCGGGATATCCCGATCCCTTTCGTTCGGGTACCGAATTGATGTCGATCCTGGGCATCTGTTAGATCCCTGCTCTTCTTTCTCTACGTCATTGCCGGGCTTGACCCGGCAATCTCGGGCGTGTGGCATGAGATGCCCGGATCAAGTCCGGGCATGACGATGAAAAATATCAGACCCGTTCGATGATCGTGGCGGTTCCCATGCCCGCGCCGATGCACAGCGTGACCAGCGCGGTCTTCTTGTCGCGGCGTTCCAGTTCGTCGATCACGGTGCCGAGGATCATCGCGCCGGTGGCGCCGAGCGGATGGCCCATGGCGATGGCGCCGCCGTTGACGTTGACCTTGTCCGGGTCGAGACCGAAGTGCT
This sequence comes from uncultured Tepidamorphus sp., assembly GCA_905479765.1. Lineage (GTDB taxonomy): Bacteria > Pseudomonadota > Alphaproteobacteria > Rhizobiales > Tepidamorphaceae > Microbaculum. Next base: position 1,398 of record CAJQNW010000503.1, read on the forward strand.
TCATGTAGAGCAGGACGACCGAGGCGAAGGCCTCGTTGATCTCGATGAGATCGATATCGGCAAACGTCATCTTTGCCTTCTTGAGCAGCTTCTCGGTGACGCTCAGCGGGCCGGTCAGCATGATGCCGGGCTCCGAGCCGATATTGGCGAAGGCCTTGATGCGCGCGCGCGGTTCGATGCCGGCCTTCTTGCCGGCGGCCTTCGAACCGAGCAGCACGGCGGCTGCGCCATCGACGATGCCCGACGAGTTGCCCGCGTGATGGACGTGGTTGATCGCCTCGACTTCCGGATAGCGCTGAATGGCAACCGCGTCGAAACCGCCGAGCTCGCCCATCTGCACGAAGGAGGCGTTGAGGCTTCCCAGCGACTGCATGGAGGCGTCGGGGCGCATGTGCTCGTCGCGGTCGAGGATGGTCAGGCCGTTGATGTCCTTGACCGGCACGACCGAGTTCTTGAAGTAGCCCTTCTCCCAGGCATTGGCCGCGCGCTTCTGGCTCTCCACCGCGTAGGCGTCGACGTCGTCGCGCGAGAAGCCGTACTTGGTGGCGATCAGATCGGCGGAGACACCCTGCGGCATGAAGTAGGACTTCACGGCCAGCGAGGGATCCATCGGCCAGGCGCCGCCCGACGCACCGATGCCGATGCGGCTCATCGATTCGACACCGCCGCCGATGGTCATCTGGTGCTGGCCGGACATGATTTCGCCGGCGGCGAAATTCACCGCGTCGAGACCCGAGGCGCAGAACCGGTTGATCTGGATGCCCGGCACCGTGTCGTCGTAGTCGGCCTTCAGCGCCGCGGCGCGGGCGATGTCGCCGCCGGCCTCGCCGACCGGATCGACGCAGCCCAGCACCACGTCGTCGAGACGGGTGGTGTCGAGATCGTTGCGCTCGCGGATCGCCCTCAGGCTCTGGGCGGCGAGTTCCAGCGCGGTCACCTCATGGAGGCTACCGTCCTTCTTGCCGCGCCCGCGCGGGGTGCGGACGTGGTCGTAGATGAAGCAATCAGGCATGTTGGCCTCCCTTGTGTCGCCGCGGATCGTCTCCTGCGACGCCCGTGATCCAGTTGGCGCGTCAGTCCGCGCCCTCAACGATAACTATGTCGGATTTAGAACTGGCCAAGCGGTGCTCCTTCGCCGCCTGATACTCGGGCGAATGATAGCACTCCACGGCCTTCTCGAAGCTCTCGAATTCCAGCACGATCTGGCGCCCGTGCGCCTCGCCTTCCGGCGCCTCGGTGCGTCCGCCGCGCATGATCGGCTTCGCACCGTAGCGGGCCAGGACTTCCTTGTCGGACGCAAGATACTGCGCGTAACGGTCGGGATCCGTGACGGTTACCTGGACGATCCAGTAGCCTTTTGCCATCGCCTTGCAATCTCCCCTTACAGGCTCCGTGAAATGAGCATTTTCATGATCTCGTTGGTGCCGGCATAGATGCGCTGCACGCGGGCGTCCTGGTACATGCGGGCGATCGGATACTCGTTCATGTAGCCGTAGCCGCCGTGCAGCTGCAGGCACTGGTCAACGATCTTGCACTGCAGGTCGGACAGCCAGTACTTGGCCATCGAGGCGGTGACGGAATCGAGCTTGCCGTCGAGATGCTGCGCGATGCAGTGGTTCATGAACACCTTGGCGATCGTCGCCTCGGTCTTGGCTTCGGCCAGCTGGAACTGGGTGTTCTGGAATTCGAGGATCGCCTTGCCGAAGGCCTTGCGCTCCTTGACGTAAGCAATGGTTTCTTCCAGCGCGCGCTCGATCATCGCCATGGCCTGCACGGCGACCAGCAGACGTTCCTGCGGCAGTTCGGTCATCAGCTGGACGAAGCCCTGGCCCTCCTCGGGGCCGAGCAGTGCGTCGGCTGGAACGCGCACCTCGTCGAAGAACAGTTCGGAGGTGTCCTGTGCCTTGAGGCCGACCTTGTCGAGGTTGCGGCCGCGCCGGAACCCCTCGACCTCTTCGGTCTCGACGACGAACAGCGACGTGCCTTTGGCGCCGGCGGACGGATCGGTCTTCGCCACCACGATGATCAGGTTGGCGTGCTGGCCGTTGGTGATGAAGGTCTTCGATCCGGAGATGACGTAGTGGTTGCCGTCCTTCTTCGCCGTCGTCTTGACGCCCTGCAGGTCGGAGCCGGCGCCGGGCTCGGTCATGGCGATCGCGCCGATCATCTCGCCGCTGGCCAGCTTCGGCAGCCAGCGCTTCTTCTGGTCCTCCGATCCGCAATGCAGGATGTAGGGGGCGACGATGGCGTTGTGCAGCGCGATGCCGAAGGAATCGAGCCCGGCCATGCCGAGCTGATAGGTGATCACCGCCTCGTGGGCGAAGGTGCCGCCGGAGCCGCCGTATTCCTCCGGCATGGAGGCGCCGAGCAGGCCGGCCTCGCCGCTCTTCTCCCAGGCCCAGCGTGGCACGATGCCTTCCTTGAGCCAGTCCTCGTAGTTCGGCACCAGTTCATTGTCGAAGAAGCGGCGGGACTGCTCTTCCAGGAGGACGACGTCCTCGCCCATCCAGTCGGGACGGGGGACTTCAAGTGCGGTCATGTTTTAGTACCTGTCCTTCGTCATCCCGGACGGCCCAAAGGCCGATCCGGGATCGGTGAACCACCGATGGTACCGGGGCTCTCCGATCCCGGCTCTCCACTTCGTTTCGGCCGGGATGACGACCGAAAGGTTGAAATCGTCAATCAAAACGCGTCAGCCGAAAGCGCCATCATCGAATCCGATCCGGTCTCGATGCGGGCGAGATGGGCCCGGGCCTCGGGCATGACGCGGTCCATGAAGTAGCGGCCGGTCGCGAGCTTGGTCTCGTAGAACGCCTTGTTGTCGGCGCCATCGGCGAGCTTGGCCTGCGCGACCTTGGCCATCTGCGCCCACATGTAGCCGAGCGCGACGAGGCCGAAGAGATGCATGTAATCGGTCGAGCCGGCGCCGGCGTTGTCCGGCTTGGTCATGGCGTTGTTCATGAACCACATGGTCGCCTGCTGCAGCGTCTCCAGACCTGTTTTCAGCGGCTTGGCGTAAGGCGCCATCGCCTCGTCCTCGGCGTTGGCCTTGAGGAACCCCTCGACCTCGCCGAAGAAGGCCATCACCGCGCGTCCGCCCTTGGCCGGCAGCTTGCGGCCGACCAGGTCGAGCGCCTGGATGCCGTTGGCACCCTCGTAGATCATGGCGATGCGGGCGTCGCGGACGAACTGCTCCATGCCCCATTCGGCGATGTAGCCGTGGCCGCCATAGACCTGCTGGGCGGCAACCGCGTTTTCGAAACCGGTATCGGTGAGAACGCCCTTGATGACCGGGGTCATAAGGCCCATCAGGTCGTCGGCTGCCTGACGCTCGGCCTCGTCGGTGCCGCGATGCGCGATGTCGCCGCGGATCGCCGTCCACAGCACCAGCGCGCGGGCGGCCTCGTTGAAGGCCTTGATGTTCATCAGCATGCGCCGGATGTCGGGATGCACGATGATCGGATCGGCGGGCTTGTCGGGATCCGCCGGGCCGGAGAGCGCGCGGCCCTGCAGGCGCTCCCTGGCGTAGGTCACCGCGTTCTGATAGGCGACCTCGGACTGCGACAGGCCCTGGATGCCGACGCCGAGGCGCGCCTCGTTCATCATCGTGAACATGGCGCGCAGGCCCTTGTCGGCCTCGCCGACCAGCCAGCCGGTGGCGCCGTCGTAGTTCATGACGCAGGTCGAGTTGCCGTGGATGCCCATCTTCTCTTCCAGCGCGCCGCAGCCCAGCGGGTTGCGCTCGCCGGGGTTTCCGTCGGCGTCGGGCAGAAACTTCGGAACCACGAACAGCGAGATGCCCTTGGTGCCTTCCGGCGCGCCTTCGATGCGGGCGAGTACCAGATGGATGATGTTGCCGGAGAGATCATGCTCGCCGGCCGAGATGAATATCTTGGTGCCGGTGATCGCATAGGAGCCGTCGCCGTTCGGCACGGCCTTTGTCTTGAGCAGGCCGAGGTCGGTGCCGCAATGGGGCTCGGTCAGGTTCATGGTGCCGAGCCATTCGCCGGAAATCAGCTTCGGCAGGTACAGCGCCTTCTGCTCGTCGGTGCCATGAAGGGTCAGCGCGGCGATGGCGCCCTGGGTCAGGCCCGGATACATGCCGAAGGCCATGTTGGCCGACGAGACGAACTCGTTGAGCGCCGCCGACAGGGTGTGCGGCAGGCCCTGTCCGCCATATTCGGGATCGGCCGATAGCCCGATCCAGCCACCTTCGGAGAACTGCGCGAACGCATCCTTGAAGCCGGCCGGCGTGGTGACGCTGCCATCGTCAGCGCGCGTGCAACCCTTGGTATCGCCGACGCGATTCAGCGGCTGCAGCACTTCCTCGCAAAGGCGGGCGCCTTCCTCGAGGACGGCCTTGACGAGATCCGGCGTCGCTTCGGCGAAACTCGGGATGTTGTTGTAGCGGTCGATACCGATGACATCGTTCAACACGAAGAGCACGTCGTCGACGGGGGCTTTGTAGCTCGGCATTGTTCCTCTCCCGGAATGGGGTTTCTCACCCGGTTTGGCCCGGTATGAGCATTGCCTGCAGGTTGGGCCAAAGCGCGACCGTCCCGCCGGACCATGTCTTCAGGACTCGCGGCCTTCCTTTTCCTTCAGCATACCCGACACGACCTCACGGGCGCGTCTCAGATCGCCGAGCGCCTGCTCGATCTCGGTGCACTGGGCATCCAGGAAGGCGATTTGCTCATCGAACTTGGTCAGCGCCACCTTGAGCTGGGTCGCCTGGCCGTCCTTGAGATCGTAGAGATCGAGCATCTCGCCGATCTCGACCAGCGAAAAGCCGACCCGCTTTCCCAAAAGAATCAGTTTCAGCCGGGCGCGGTCGCGGCGCGAATACAGACGCGTCATGCCCTGCCGGCGGGGATTGAGCAGGTCCTTGTCCTCGTAAAAGCGAATGGCGCGCAGTGTAATGCCGAATTCGCGCGCCAGTTCACCGATCGTGAAGACCGATTTGCGATCCTGGTCGTGGGCGCCGGCCTGCGCGGCAGCGTCCACCGGTGCGTTCGCCGCGGAATTCCCGATCATCAAAACATCCTCATATTCACTGCGATCTCGTACATTCCGTTTACGTAAAGGTCAAATGTTTTCGCGCGTCCGGCGTCCCGATAACCGTCGCGCGAATGCCCTCCGGGGGACCTGCCGACGGCCTCCGGGACCCCCCGAAACGCCCGCCGCGGCCGGTGCCGATCAATCACAAGTTTAGCGTCCTTAACTAACTATTTACCCTGATGCGAAAATTATCTCCGTGAGGGATCAGCTTTGGGGTCGGCCTAGCTGGACGATTCCGTCCCCGGAAACGGATAGGGGCCACACCCGGCACTGACAGACCTGATCGGTATATAACATGGCACTTCGCGGCTCACGCAGAACTCCCGTCGACCCAGGCGATTCCGTGCACGACGACCCGGCGGCGGAAGCCAGACGCGCGGCCAATCGCGCCGGCATGAGCCTGAGCGAATGGCTCGACGCCGTCCTGCACGAATCCGACGAGGACACCGCCCGCCCGGCCAGTCGGCGCGCCGCCCGGCACCATCTTGATGAACAGGACGCTCCGATCGCCGACGAAAGCCGCCCGGATGCTTCCGTCTCCGCCGAGCACCGCCTCGACCGGCTGGATGATGCAATCGGGACCGACCGGAAAACACCGCACGACAACGCGCCGCAATCACTTCGCGGCATCGCCCGCCGCCTCGACAGGCTGAGCGCCAGCGTTCCGGAAGGAAACGAGCGCAGCAGCACCCGCGAGACGATCCGCGAACTGGAAGGCCGGCTTCAGGATATCGCGCGTCGCGTGGAATCCCGGCAGCGTCCGCCGGTCTCGCAACCCGACCCCGATGCTGCCGTCTCGACACCCGCGTCGCGGACCCGCCCGCCGCTGGAGCGTCCCTCGCTGGACCGCCCGCCGCCGGAGCCGGCACGCCATCAAAGAGACGTCTCGCCTGCCCCCATCAACGGGCTGAAGGAAGCGATCGCCGGCATCGCCTCGCGCCAGAAGACGCTCGAGGTGGAATTCGACCGCGCCGTTTCGGGCTATGCCGACCGCGTCGACCATCGCATCGACATCGTCTCCGAACGGCTGGAACGGACGATCGACGAAGCCCTGCCAACCGGCCAGATCAGGGAAATCCGCGAGGAACTTCGCAACCTCGCGAGCAACCCCGGCGCCCGCGCTGCAGAATCCAAGGTGCTCAGCGAACTTCGGCTGGTGGTCGAGGAAATGGCGCGGCGTATCGAAACGGTGCCGGACCAGGTCGCCGCGGATCTCGCTGAAAGGCTTGAGGACACCGTGCGCCGCCTCGATACGGCCACGCGCTCCGAACTCGACGCGATCCGTGCCGAACTGCGCGAAATCGCCCAGGACATCGATCGCACGACGCGCGGCGAATTCGACGCCTTGCGCGGCGAGATCGGACTGCTGGCCACCCGCATCGAAACGATGCCGGCGCCGGATTCGCTCAACATCGAAAGCAAGCTCGAGGAAATCGCAACCCGGCTGAGCGCCGCGGCCCGCGAAGAATTCGGGGCGATGGCGCGCGAGGAATTCGGAGCCATTCGCGCCGACATCCGCGAACTGGCCGAACAGATCGACAATAAGTCCGGGCGCGGCGACTTTGAGACGCTTCGCCAGGAACTGCGTGACTTCGCCACCCGGATCGACGGCTCCAGCCGTGGTGAGATCGATGCGCTGCGCAAGGAGCTGCGCGACCTCGGCGAGCGCCTGCTGGCCGAGCGCACCGCGATTGCCGCGACCCAGGGACTCGATGACACCGGTCTTGCCGAACTCGACGCGATCCGCTCCGACATACGCAGTCTCGCCGAGCAGATCGACGGCGTGCGCCGCGACGACTATGCCGCGCTGCGCCGTGACATGCAGGCGATCGGAGAGCGCGTAACCCAAGCGCCGAGCCTGCAGACGGGCGAACTGGAAAAGCAGCTTGTGCTGCTGGGCGACCGGCTGGCGGGCGCAGCCAACGACGGCGACCCGGAAGCCCTTGCGCAGATCGAGCAGCAGATTTCACGGCTTGCCGAAACCGTCGACGCGTCGTCCCGCCAGGTTGTGGACACCGGCAATATCGAGAAATCGATCAACGACCTCTTCTCGCGCATCGAGGCAAGCCGTTCGGACACGATGACCGCGGCGCGCGACGCGGCGAAAGAAGCCATAGAGCAGGCCCTTTCGAAGCTGGATACGGGTTCGAGCAGCGCAGAAATCGTCGGCGTGCTCCGCGAGGAACTCTCCCGGCAGCGCGGGGACGCCGAAGCAAGCGGCCAGAAGACCGAAGAAGCGCTGCAGGTGGTGCATGCGACCTTGATGAAGGTCGTCGACCGCCTCGAAGACCTCGAAGACGACGTCGACATTGCCGGACGACCGGGACCGGACATCAGAACCGAGCCGAGACTGGACCTCGGCGACCTCGATCTCGGCGACACCGACATCCACGACGACCCGGTTCACGGGGAGTTGGGCGGCGCATCCGAAACCACGGCGCCGAAATCGGCTCCGATCGAGGACGATACGCCTTTGGTGCCGGGAACCGGCCGGCCGAAGACGGCTCCATCGCCGCGCGTCGGAACCGACACGGCCTCGGAATCGGGCCTGTCCTCTCCATCCGACTTCGTGGCTGCGGCTCGCCGCGCCGCCCAGGTGGCGGCTGCCGAACAGCGTGGCGACAAGACACCGGCGGAATCGAAGAAATCCGCGCTCGGCGGCCTGCGTGGCGGCCTGAACAAGTACCGCCGGCCCCTGGCGATCGCGGCGGCGATGCTGATCCTCGTCTATGGCGCGATGAAAGTCGCCAGCCTGCTGAAGACAGACCCGGAAAACGCCTCCTCGCTCGACAGGCCGGCCATTGCCAGCTCGCTCAAAGAAACGGCGCCTGCCGTTTCCGCACCGATCGTTTCCGCAGCTCGCACCGTTCAGCCCAATACGACGGCTGCGCCGCCCGCGATCCCGAAGGATACCGCTCAGGTGGCCAAGGCGGAGAACAAGAAAGCCTCCGGCAACAAGGCAAAGAAAACCACAGCCCAGAAATCAACCGCCAAGGCGCCAAGCGACACGACCGGTTCGATCCCGAATCCGGCCGACACCGTGGTCGATACGACACCGACCCCGGCGCCGGACAGCGCACCGGCCGGTTCGCCGTCGCCGCAGTTACCTTCGGCGCAGCAGAACGGATCAATTCTCAACGACCTGCCTGCCAGCGCAACGCCTGAAAAGCTGCGCCAGGCCGCAGTTGCTGGCGACCCCGCAGCGGAATTCGAGGTCGCGGTGCGCTTCATGGACGGGCGCGGCCTGCCGCACGACGCGGCCAAGGCGGCCGAATGGTACCAGAAGGCCGCCGCACAGGGCCTGGCACCCGCGCAATATCGCCTCGGCAGCCTCTACGAGAAGGGCGAAGGGGTCGAGCGCGACCTGTCGCTGGCGCGCATGTGGTATCAGCGCGCCGCCGAACAGGGCAATCGCAAGGCGATGCACAATCTGGCGGTGCTCTATGCCGATGGCATCGACGGCAAGCCGGACTACGAGAAGGCGGCGACGTGGTTCAACCAGGCCGCCGAATACGGCCTCGCCGACAGCCAGTTCAACCTGGCCGTCCTGTTTGCCCGCGGGCTGGGCGTGCAGACGGATTTCGCCAAGTCGTTCCACTGGTTCGCCGTCGCCGCCGATCAAGGCGACAGCGAAGCCTTGCTGAAACGCGACGAGATCGCCCAGCAGCTCGACCAGGAAACCCTGATGAAGGCGCGCGCGACGCTCGACGCCTGGCAGCCGAAGCCGACGGCGGCCAGCGCCAACGTCGTTCCCGAGCCACAGGGCGGCTGGGGCGAAGTGAAGTCGGCGAAGCAAGCCTTTGTTGACCGCGACATGATCATGACCACTCAATCGACACTCACCAAGCTCGGCTATACGCCGGGGCCCGCCGACGGCGAGATCGGCCCGCGCACACGCGACGCGGTGCGGGCGTTCCAGCGGTCCGTCGGCATGCCCGACACGGGCGACATCACGCCCGAGCTCATCAGCACGCTCATCCAGACCTCCAGTTGAGACGATCTGACCCGAACAGGCCTGTTTGATAACGAAGATTTGCGATTTCACCGGGCCGGCTGATTGACAACGCCGGCCCGGTGGCCATTAACAGGCATGAGCTTTCTCGCCATCGCGTCGCCATCCGACGCCGAACAGGTCGAGTGATGGAGATCTACCTACCGATTGCCGAAATCGCCGTGAATATGTTCATGCTGCTTGGCATGGGCGCGGCGGTTGGTTTCCTGTCCGGCATGTTCGGTGTCGGCGGTGGATTCCTGCTGACCCCCCTGCTGATTTTCACCGGCATCGCGCCGGCCGTGGCCGTGGCGACGCAGACCGGGCAAATCGTCGCATCGTCGGTCTCCGGCGCGCTCGCCCACTGGCATCGCAAGACCATCGACATCTCGCTCGGCGTCATCCTGATCGCCGGCGGCCTGGTCGGCGCGGCCTGTGGTGTCGTGCTGTTCGAGGCCTTGCGCCAGTTCGGTCAGCTCGACTTGATCATCGCGCTTCTCTACGTCTTCTTCCTCGGCGCCGTCGGCGGAATCATGCTGCTTGAAAGCGGACGGGCGATGATCCGCCGCAAGTTGGGGCGGTCCGTTGCCGCGCGCCGGCCGGGACAGCACACCTGGCTGCACAGGCTCCCGGTCAAGATGCGCTTCAAGCGCTCGAAACTCTATATCTCGGTGCTGCCCATCATCGCGCTCGGTGCGCTGATGGGCCTGCTGGTTGCGATCATGGGCGTCGGCGGCGGATTCATCATGGTGCCGGCGATGATCTATCTGCTGCGCGTGCCCACCAACGTCGTGATCGGCACGTCGCTGTTCCAGATCATCTTCGTCACCGCCTTCGCCGCGGTATTGCACGCGGTGACCACCCAGTCGGTCGACGCCGTGCTGGCGCTTCTGCTGATGGTCGGCGGAGTCATGGGCGCGCAGTTCGGCGTGCAGGTCGGACTCAAACTTCGCGGCGAACAGCTTCGGCTGCTGCTGGCGCTGCTCGTTCTGGCGGTGTGCGGACGCATGCTCTACGGGCTGGTGGCGACGCCAGCGGACCTGTTCACGCTAACCACGGCGGCGGGTACCACGAAATGAAACGTGCCCAGTTCGCCCGGATGGCCACCCTGATCCTTGCCATGGCGGCGGCCCTGTCGGCGGCGGATACGCGGGCGGAAAGCGTCATCGCCACACTCTCGAGCAAGCGCGTCGAA
>CAJQNW010000504.1 GCA_905479765.1 uncultured Tepidamorphus sp.
CATGTTCGCCTGGGCGCCGATCCCCGAGAAGTTCCGCCACATCGGATCGCTCGAATTCGCCAAACTACTGGTCGAGAAGGCCGAAGTCGCGGTTTCGCCCGGCATCGGTTTCGGCGAGGACGGCGAGGGCTACGTGCGCATCGCGCTTGTGGAGAACGAGCAGCGCATTCGCCAGGCCGCCCGCAATATCCGCCGGTTTCTTGCCTCGGCCGACGAAACCATGCACAACGTCGTCGCACTCGACGCCAAACGCGGCTGATTAGCGGGTGCGTTCCGAAATTCTGGTCTGAGACGAGGGATTATGAGCCAGGCGTTGCGTATCGGGCTCGCCGGCCTGGGAACCGTCGGCGCGGCGGTGTTCCGGCTGCTTTCCGAGAAATCCGACCATGTCACGGCCCGCGCCGGCAGGCCGGTCACGGTCACGGGCGTCTGCGCCCGCTCGCGCGACCGCGATCGCGGCATCGATCTGTCGGCCGTCACCTGGCACGATGATCCCGTGGCGCTTGCGACCGCCGACGATGCCGACGTGTTCGTCGAGTTGATCGGCGGCGACGGTGACCCGGCGTACACCGCCGTCAAGGCCGCTTTGTCCGCAGGCAAAGCCGTCGTCACCGCCAACAAGGCGCTGCTTGCCGCCCACGGCGTCGAACTGGCGCTGCTGGCCGAGGCGAACGGCACGACGATCGGCTATGAGGCGGCCGTCGCCGGCGGGATTCCGATTATCAAGACATTGCGCGAAGCCGTTGCGGGGAATCGAGTTTCGCGCGTCTACGGCATCCTCAACGGCACCTGCAATTACATCCTCACCCAGATGGAGGAGGAAGGCCTGTCGTTCGCCGACTGCCTGGCCGAGGCGCAGCGGCTCGGCTATGCCGAGGCCGACCCGACCTTCGATGTGGAAGGAAATGATTCCGCCCACAAGCTGGCGATCTTGTCGGCGCTCGCCTTCGGCACGAAGATCGATACGGACTCGATCCATCTGGAAGGCATTTCGTCGATCACCCAGGACGATCTCCAGGCCGCCGATGAGTTGGGCTTCCGGATCAAGTTGCTGGGCGTCGCGCGGCGTACCGAAACGGGTATCGAGCAGCGCGTAACGCCCACCATGGTGCCCCTGTCATCCGCGATGGCCGGAATTCCGGGCGTGCTCAATGCGGTCGCCGTCGATGGCGACGAGGTCGGCGAGATCATGCTGGTCGGCCCGGGCGCCGGCAGCACCGCCACGGCATCGGCGGTCGCCGGCGATATTGTGGATATCGCGCGTGGTTCGATGCGCGCGCCGGTCTTCGGTATTCCTGCGGCCGGCCTGGTGGACTATAAGCCGGCACGGATGCGCGCCCACGAAGGCGGATATTACATCAGGCTGGCCGTCTACGATCGCCCCGGCGCCTTCGCGGCGATCGCACAGCGGATGGCCGAGCAGTCGATTTCTCTGGAAAGCATCATGCAAAAGGAGAAACCGGACAAACAGGACATCAAAGCGAGACATGTCGTGCTTATTACCCATGAAACGACTGAGTTGCAGATCAGGACCGCGCTTCAGGCGATAATGGACGACGGGCAAATCGAGGGTCAGCCGAAAATGATCCGCATCGAGAAGCCCTGAATTTATACGAACCGAACACGGCATAGATGCCAGGCAGGGACAATATGGCTAAATCCAATAAGAAAACCGGGAAATCCAAGGGTGAAAGCACCCTGAGTGCGGTGCTCGACCGCATTCTGACCCTCGAAATCGTGCGCGTAACCGAGCGCGCCGCCGTCGCGGCCGCACGTCAGCGCGGGCGCGGCGACGAAAAGGCCGCCGACCAGGCCGCCGTCGATGCCATGCGCCGCGAGCTCAACCGACTGCCGATCGATGGCACCGTTGTGATCGGCGAGGGCGAGCGCGACGAGGCGCCGATGCTCTACATCGGCGAAGAAGTCGGCACCAAGGAAGGCCCGAAGGTCGATATCGCGCTGGATCCGCTCGAAGGCACGACCATCTGCGCCAAGGACCTGCCCAATTCGCTCGCCGTCATCGCGATTGCCGAAGGCGGCAGCCTGCTCAACGCGCCCGATGTCTACATGGACAAGATCGCCATCGGACCGGGCTATCCCGCCGGCCTCGTCAAGTTGGACGCGACGCCGGCCCAGAACATCAAGGCGCTCGCCAAGGCCAAGGGCGTACCGGTCGCCGAGATCACCGCCTGTGTCCTGGATCGCCCCCGCCATGCCTCGATCATCGAGGATATCCGCGCAATCGGTTGCGGCATCCGCCTGATCGGCGACGGCGACATCGCCGGTGTCATCCACACCACCGATCCCCAGGAAACCGGGATCGACATCTATATCGGTATCGGCGGCGCGCCCGAGGGCGTGCTGGCGGCCGCGGCGCTGCGTTGCATCGGCGGTCAGATGGAAGGCCGGCTGATCCTCGACACCGACGAAAAGCGCAAGCGTGCCAAGAAGATGGGCATCGACGATTTCGAGCGCGTCTATCAGATGGAGGAAATGGCGCGCGGCGACGTGCTGTTCGCCGCCACCGGTGTCACCGACGGCAATCTCCTGTCCGGTGTCCGTTTCGCCGGCAAGACAATCACGACGGAGACGGTCGTGATGCGCTCCCTGACCCAGACGGTTCGCTGGATCAAGGCCGAGCACCGGATGCTGTCCAAGTTCAAGTAAGGTGGACTGGCGCGGCGGAGTAGCGTCCGCGCGGTTGCCTGCCTGACTTGTCCGCTCATCCCCGCGAAGGCGGGGATCGCTTTCCGTATTCGCGTGCCGCAGCCCGATTCCCGCTTTCGCGGGAATGAGCGGTGTGTGGAAACCCCCGGCAGGTGACGGTTCCCGCCGGGAGGACTAGGCTCGGGACCGTTTTAGGGATTCGGGGAACTCCGATTTGGCTGGCTCCTTGGCTGCGGCAAAGAACGAAGTATCCGGGATCGGCGACACCGCCGAGCGCACCGTTCTTGGTGTCGGGCAGTCCGCCGGCGGCCGCCGCTGGGTCGACCGGCTCGACAGGGCCGCCCATCAGGCCGCGCTGGCAATCGCCCAGCAGCACGATGTTCCCGAGATGCTCGCGCAGGTGGTCGCCGGACGCGGCATCGGTCCCGACGAGGTCGCCTCCTATCTGGATCCGAGCTTGCGCGACCTGATGCCCGATCCGTCGAGCCTGGCCGGAATGGACGCGGCGGCTGACAGGCTTGCCGACGCCGTTCAGGCGGGCGAGGCGGTCGCGATCTTCGGGGACTACGATGTCGACGGTGCAACGTCGGCGGCGCTGCTGGCCCGGTTCCTGCGCGAGAATGGCATCGAGCCGCAGATCCACATTCCCGACCGCATCACCGAGGGATACGGCCCGAACGAGCAGGCCATCTCGGCGCTGAAGGAAGCCGGCGCGTCCCTTCTGGTCACCGTCGACTGCGGCTCGACCAGTCACGAGGCGCTGGCCCATGCCGGCGCGATCGGCCTCGACGTCCTCGTCATCGATCATCATCAGATCGGCGTCGACCTGCCGCCGGCCATATCCGTCGTCAATCCGAACCGGCAGGACGACCTGAGCGGGCAGGGTCACCTTGCCGCCGTCGGCGTGGTGTTCCTGACACTCGTCGCCGCCAACAGGACGTTGCGCGAGCGCGGCTGGTATGCGGGCAAGCGCGAGCCGAACCTGCTCGGCTGGCTCGATCTGGTGGCACTCGGCACCGTCGCCGATGTCGTGCCGCTGAAGGGCCTCAACCGCGCCTATGTGCGCAAGGGCCTGATCGCGCTCAGAAGCCGCGAATGTCTGGGTTTGAGCGCGCTGGCGGACGCCTCGCGGCTGGGCGAGGCGCCGGACACCTATCATCTGGGCTTCCTCCTTGGCCCCCGCATCAATGCCGGCGGCAGGATCGGTGACGCCGGGCTCGGGGTGCGCCTGTTGCTGTCGAGCGACGCGGACGAGGCCACCGCGATCGCGGCGCAACTCGATCAGCTCAATCGCGAACGCCAGGAGATCGAAGCGGCAATCGTCGCCGAAGCCGTAGCGATGGTCGAAGCCGATCCGGCTGCGGACGGCAGGTCGGTCACGCTCGTCCATTCCGAGGAGGACTGGCATCCCGGCGTCGTCGGCCTTGTCGCCGCCCGCCTCAAGGAACGGTTCGCAAAGCCGGCCATCGCCATTGCGATCGGTCCCGGCGGCTTTGGCACCGGCTCGGCCCGGTCGATCCCCGGCGTCGATATCGGCGCGGCCGTTCGCGCCGCCGTGGACGAGGGGATCGCCGTCAAGGGCGGCGGCCATGCGATGGCGGCGGGGCTGACGGTTGCTGGCGTCAAGATGGAGGAGTTGACCGCCTTCCTCGACGCCCGGCTGGCGTCATCCGTCGCCGCCGTCGATGCGAGCCGGCTGGAGATCGATGCGCTGCTGACGGCGGGCGGCGCGACGCTGGAGGTGGTCAAGGCGCTCGAAGCCGCCGGACCGTTCGGATCGGGCAATCCGCAGCCGGTCTTCGCATTCCCCGCGCACCGGCTGTCGTTCGCCGACGCCACCGAACAGGGCCACATCCGCTGCACGTTTGCCTCGCCCGACGGTGGGCGCCTGAAGGCCATCGCCTTCCGGGCCGTCGGCACGCCGCTCGGCGACGCCCTGTTGTCGGGCCGCCAGAACACCCTGCACGCCGCCGGCACCCTGCGCGTCGACCGCTGGGGCGGCCGCGAGACCGTACAGCTTCACCTGCGCGATGTGGCGGTGCCGCAGGGGTAGGCGGGCAACCGTTTTTTTGAATCTGATTAAGAGGAACCGGGCCGAAGCGCCTGAGCGGACTCGTGAATCAATTTCTTAAGTTGGCTTGTTCCGGCCATTGGCCGGACGGCCCCGTTACTCCGTGATCCAGTCCGCGTCGAAGACAGTGACACGGGTCTGCACCCCGCGCTCCCAGACCTCGGTGCGCAGGTACAGCACCATGTTCAGGGTCGGCGCCCAGAGTTTTTGCTGCCGGAATTCCAGGCCGAGATCGGGCCAGATCGTGGTCGCCTCGACATTGCGG
>CAJQNW010000505.1 GCA_905479765.1 uncultured Tepidamorphus sp.
ATCCGTTCAGGCGTCCCGATCAGCGGATAGGTTCCCGCGCCGCCCGCGAAGCGCTGCCGGTACTCGTTGTAGGCGCGCTCGTCATGGGACTGGGAAAACTGCTTCTTGCCTGCCATGTGATTGTCGACGGCCTCGTGATCGGCCTCGCGCACCGCATAACGGTCGTAGGCATCCTCGGCTTCGGCCTGCGTCTCGCGGCATACCACATGGCAAACCGTATAGGCTCCGACCGGCCGGCCGGCGGTGTTTGCGCGGGCATGGATGTCCGCGAGGTGCTTCCGCCCGTCCTCGATGTCGGTGAAGGTCGAGAACAGGAAATCGCAGTGGCGCGAGGCGAAGTCGCGCCCGGGCGGACCGAAGGCGGCGTTCATGGTGACCGGACGCGGCCTCTGCAGGCTTGCCGGCTTCGAGACAACGCTCTTGAGCTGGTAGTAATCGCCTTCGAAATCGAAGGGCTCATCAGAGCCGTACGCCTGCTCGATGATCGAAATCCATTCTGCCGCCCGGTCATACCCGCGTTCATCCGGCGTCGCACCGAACATGGCGAATTCCGTCGGGTTCCAGCCGCAAACGATGTTGAGCCCTGCCCGTCCACCGGAGATATGATCGACCGTGGCAAGCGCCTTGGCCGCATAGACCGGGTGCACCAAAGGCACGTGAACCGTGGAGAAGATGCCGATCCGCTTGGTCAAAGCGGCAATGCCGGCTGCCCAGGTGAATGTCTCGAACGACCATTCCCGCACGCGCGTCTTGCCGCCGAACCCGGCCCACCGGGCAATCGGCAGGAAGAAGTCCAGACCCGCCTCGTCGGCGATCTGCGCGGCGGCGACGTTGTCGGGCCATGTCGCCGGCCAGCGTTCCGGCACGGTAGTGAGTGCAAGGCCGCCATCGGCGTTGGTGGAAAAGACTCCGAGCTTGAAGGCGTTCGGACCGTGCAATGGATGCGTCATCGTTCCCCCTCTTCAGCGCCGCCGCCCGTTTTGGCTTCGCCCCCCGTCTCAGCTTCGACCGCAGCAAAGAATTCCGCCTCGGCGGCGTCCATGAACGCGAGCATGCCAGCACGCACAGCAGCTTCGTTGCGCGTGGCGAAGGCCGCCGACAGCGCCTCGATCCCGTCCAGCACCACGACCCGGGTGGCGGCCCTTCGGAGCGTTGCGATCCGCACGGTCTGGATGTGATCGCGGAAACTCTCGATCGTTTCGACCAGGCGCGGATTGTTGACCGCGTCGAGCCAAAGTCCGCGAAAGGCGATATTGGCTTCCATCAGCGCTTCCGCATCGTCGTTTCGGCACGCCTCCCGCGCTAGGTCGCGAGCTGCGCGCAGGGCGGCCAGTCCGCCTGCATCCAGGTTTCGGGCAGCCGCGGCAGCGGCTTCCGGCTCGAGCAGCTTGCGCACCGCGAAGATGTCGCGAATGTCGTGGGAGGAATGTTCGGGAACCGCGAACCCGCGCGTCGTCTGCTGAAGAAACCCCTGCGAGGCGAGCGCCATCAGCGCTTCGCGCGCCGGCATTCGGGACGTGCCGTATTGCGCAGCGACATCCGTATCGACGAGGCGGTATCCCGGACCGAATTCGGCACGCTGCAACCGGCGGCGCAGGCTCGCGTAAATCTGTGACCGCAGGCTCGACGGCACCATTCCGGCACCCGCCACTTTAGCCGATCTGGTTTTGGCTTCGTCTGTCACGCCCGTCCACTCGTCACTGGAATTCGCAAGATCGTGGCGCATCGAACCGGTAAACGCAAATTAATTTCAAGCTTGAAATGGATACAGTTTTCGCGGAAGCTGTCCTGCGGTTGCCGTTACGGCCACCCTCGCGTGGCTGAATTAGGCACGATTGAATCCGGCATGACCGGACGATGAGGATGGACGACGTGAACAAGATCGCGACGCCGGTACTCGACAGATCAGGAGAGCCCCGCGCCTATGAGCGGATCCGCACGCAGATCATGGATCTGCAGACCGAGAACATCGCCGAACTCGCTGTCCGCGCCAAGTCGCTCACCGATGTCATCACGCTGTGGTACGGCGAAGGCGATTTGGTGACGCCAGATTTCATCCGCGACGCCGCGAAAGCCTCGTTGGATGCCGGCAACACCTTCTACGTACCCGACATGCGCGGCCTGCCGGCGCTGACCGAGGCGCTGTCGGCCTACCTCACGAATCTGCACGGCCGCGATATTCCCGTCCCCCGTTCGACCATCACGCCCGGCGGAATGCAGGCGGTCTTTCTGGCGCTGGAACTCATCGTCGACCGCGGCGACAACGTCGTTTTCATCGAGCCGCAATGGCCCAACATCAAGAGCGCCATCCACGTTGTCGGCGGCGAGCCGCGCCCGGTGGCCTTGCGCTACGAGAACAACGACTGGCGGCTCGACCTCGACGAGCTGTTCGCTCGCTGCGACGCGCGCACCAAGGCGATCATGTTCTCGACACCGTCCAATCCGCTTGGATGGACGGCGAGCCCCGAGGAACTCGAAGAGCTGATCGCGTTCAGCCGCCGCACCGGCATCTGGATCATCAGCGACGAACTCTACAATCGGCTGGATTTCACCGCCGATCGCGCCCCCTCGGTTCTGCAGATCGCCGAAGACGAGGACCTGGTGATGAGCGTCAACGGCTTCTCGAAAGCCTGGGCGATGACCGGCTGGCGGCTGGGATGGCTCACCCATCCGAAGTCCGTCGCCACACCGCTGGCGGCGATGACGCAGTACATCAATAGCGGCTCGGCGGCTTTCGTTCAGGCCGGCGGGTTGGCCGCCGTCACCAGGGGCGAGGACTTCGTCAAACAGGTTCGCGAGCGCTGCCGGGCCGGCGTCGATGCCACCTATGAGGCACTCTCCGGTTTGAACAGCATCGTCCTGCCGGAAAAGCCGAAAGGCGGCATGTACGTGACCTTTGCCCTCGCCGGCGAAGCGGACTCGCGCAATGCCTGCACGCGCATCCTCGAAGACGCGCGCGTCGGGCTCGCGCCGGGCTGGCTGTTCGGCGAGTCCTCGAACGCGTTCCTGCGCATGTGCGTCTGCCGCGATACCAAACGAATAGGGGAAGCCAGTCGCCGGATCGCGAACGCGCTCGGCGAATAGGCTGGGGCAAAAGCCCGGGGGAATAGACCGAAACTGGCCACACGGCCGACAATGAGGGAGAGCGAAATGAAACTGAAGACACTCGCACTTGCCGCGATCGCCGCGGCCATCGGCTTCGGCATGACAGCGCCGGTTTCCGCCGAAACGTTGACGGTCGGCGCCTATCCGGCCAATCCGCCGTGGGAGAACAAGAAGGAAGACGGTTCCTTCGAAGGCTTCGAGGTCGATCTCGTCAATGAGATCGCCAAGCGCATGGGCGCCGACGTCGACATGCAGGATCTCGGTTTTCAGGCTCTGTTCGCCGCCACCTCATCCGGCCGCATCGACCTGGCGATCTCCTCGATCACCATCACCAACGACCGGCTGCAGAACCAGTCCTTCACGCAAGGCTATTACGACTCCGACTTGGCGCTGGTCTCCAACAAGGACTCCGGCGTGAAGAGCATGGCCGATATGAAGGGCAAGCCGATCGGCGCGATCTCGACGTCGACCGGCGAGGCCTGGATCAAGGAGAACGCCGACGCGATGAGTTTCGGTGACTACAAGGGCTACAATACCCAGCAGGACCTGTTGCTCGACACCCAGAACGGGCGCGTCGCTGGCGCCGTCGGCGACATCGCCGGCTTCCAGTTCGCCTTCCAGCAGATGCCTCAGATGGAAGTCGTCGAGCGCATCGGCACCGGTGACCGGTTCGCCATCATGATGGCGAAGGGCTCGCCAATGCTGGAGAAGGTCAACGCCGCGATCACCGAGATCAAGCAGGACGGCACAATGGCCGCGCTGCACAAGAAGTGGCTGGGCGCGGACGCCGATCCGGAAACGGCGACGGTGAAGGTCATGGAGATCCCGCAGGCGCAATAGCGCACGTGCGGGATGCGGCCCCGAATCCGGCCGCGCTCTATGGGGCGGAAACCGGTTGAACGAAGCAGCACCCCTTCTTGGGGAAAGGGGGAGCGCGGACCGGCAAGCCGGTTTCCCCTCACCCCTTCGATAATGGCTGGCGGGCAACGAGTGCCCGCCTCGATTTTGCCCGTCCCCGCTATACTGGCATCATCTATACTGGCACCGTCGCTTCCGGCGAGGGCCGCCGGTTCCTTTTCCCTGAGGTCGCCGTGCCGAGCCTGGTAGATACATTTTTCAATTCCGACGTGATGATCCGCGCACTGCCGATGCTGTGGCGCGGGCTGATCAATACGGCCATGCTCACCGTCGCCTCGATCGCGATCGGCACCACGGCAGGCGTGCTGATCTGCATTGCGCGTCTCTATGCCCCAAAGGCGCTGCGCTATCTCGCCATCGGCTTCATCGACATCTTCCGCGCCCTGCCGATCCTGGTCGTGCTGATCGTCATCTATTACGCCTTGCCCTTCGTCGGCATTCGCTTCAACTCCTTCACCTCGGCAACGATCGCCCTGTCGATCGTGCTGGCCGCCTTTACCGCCGAAGTCCTCCGCGCCGGCATCAAGGCAATCCCCGACGGCCAGTTCGAGGCCGCAAAGGCGCTCGGCATCCCGTTTCCGATTACCCTGTACAAGGTGATCATCCCGCAGGCCTTGAGGATCGCGACGCCGCCGCAGACCTCGAACTGCATCGCGATCGCCAAGGACACGTCGCTGGCATCCGTGGTCGCGATGCCCGATCTGCTGAAGCAGGCGACCGATGCCCAGGCCCTGATGGCCAATCCGAGCCCGCTCATCGCGGCGGCCGGAATTTACCTGATCATCCTGTGGCCGATGGTGCGCTTCGTCGCCTGGCTTGAAAACCGCGGCGGCGCTTCGTCGGGCGGCATGACAGCGGACTGAAACGTCACTGACGCGACACCGCGAGATTGACGCCGAAGGCGATCATCACACCGCCCCCGAGGCATTGCGCCAGCCGCTCGACGCGCCGCGAAGCGGTCATATTCCGCGTCACCGTGTCGGACAGAACGATGCAGACGGCATCCGTC
This sequence comes from uncultured Tepidamorphus sp., assembly GCA_905479765.1. Classification (GTDB taxonomy): domain Bacteria; phylum Pseudomonadota; class Alphaproteobacteria; order Rhizobiales; family Tepidamorphaceae; genus Microbaculum. Next base: position 5,033 of record CAJQNW010000505.1, read on the forward strand.
ATCGAGAACACCGTGTTGACGATCGCGCCCAGAACGACGATCTGCGCCCAGACCGGAAGCGATGCCGAGCCGTCGGTGAACTGCGGCAGGAACGCCAGGTAGAACAGCGCGGTCTTCGGATTCAGAACTTCCACCAAAACACTGTCGCGAAACGCCTTTCGCCCGGTGGAAGCCCGCGCGTCCGGCGTCACGGGCCGGCTTTTGAAACCTCTCATGTACCGGATACCGAGCCAGATCAGGTAGGCGGCGCCGGCAAGCTTGACCGCGACGTAAAGGACCGGAACAGTCTTCAGTACTATCGCCAAACCGAAGGCGGCAGCGAGGATGTGGACGTATCCGCCGAGATGGAAGCCGAAGGCCGAGAGCCAGCCGGCGCGGCTGCCCTGCGCGACCGTCTGCGCGGCGGCATAGAACATGCCCGGACCGGGAACGCAGGCGAAGATCGCGGAGGCGACGAAGAAAGGCAGAAGCGCATCGAACGAGGGCATCGCGACCATCCTGCTAACTGTCAGATGATCGTATACGCGGCCGTGTTAACGCCATAGACCTGTCGCGGGCGTCAAATGGACGCCCTTCACAAGACCGGTCCAGTCTCAGATCCCGAACGGAACGCCGCCCGCCACCGGCAAGGCGATCCCCGTCACATAGGCCGCGCGCGGACCGGCCAGATAGGCGACTGCGTCGGCGACATCGGCGGGGTCGCCGGCCGAGCGGAGCGCCACGCTCGCATAGCGACGCGCCTTCATCTCTTCGACGGATATGCCGGCGTCCCCGGCAAGCCTGTGGTTCGCGGCGGCATGCATGTCTGTCATAACGAAGCCTGGGCAAACAGCGTTGCAGCGGATACCGTCGACACCGAACTCTGCGGCGACCGTCTTCGTCAGGCCGATCAGGCCGTGCTTCATGGCGGTATAGGCGCCGAACCCCGCTTCCGCGCCGAGGCTCCCCGTCGAGCCGATATTGATGATCGATCCGCCACCGGCCTCGCGCATGTACGGGATCACCGCCTGGGTCAGCATCATCGGGCCGAGCAGGTTGACCCGGAAGCTCTGCTCCCACTGCGCCGGCTCGGTCTCGAGGAAATCATTGCTGCCGGCAAGCGATCCGGCGTTGTTCACCAGAATGTCGACCCGACCGAAGCGATCGATCATCTCGCTCACGCACCTCGCGATGTCCTGCTCGCTGGTGACGTCGAGGGTCATCTCGGCAGCACTACCGCCGGCGGCCTCGATCGTCTCGACGATGCCGGCGAGAAGCGGCAGCGTCGCGCGCGCTTCGCCGTCGATCATCAGCTTTCCGTCGACGTCGGTGACGAAGACACACGCCCCCTCCTCCGCAAGCCGCACGGATATCGCGCGGCCTATTCCATTCGGCGCTGACGCACCGGTCACGATCGCAACCTTGCCTGAGAGGGATGCCATGACGTCCTGCCTTTCGCGTTTCCAATTCCGCAGCGACAAGACCGCCCCGAACCCCGTGCGTCAACGCCTCTCCGACATGAATTCACCTCGACAGCGATCATTGACATGACGACTGATTCATGTTTCATAATATCATTAAAGAATAATAGGAAACGTCGTCCGGATTTCCGTCGTATTGGCGGGCCGGAAGCAGATTTTGCGGCACGTTCGCGCCCCGCACGGCCGCTTCAACCGGGAGGATAGTCATGGGGAAACTCAGATCCGCCGCGCTCGCGGCAGTCGCGCTTACCGTCAGTATCGGTGCGGCGCAGGCGGAAGACATCGTCATCGCGCACGTCTACGGCAAGACCGGCCCGCTCGAGGCCTACGCCAAGCAGTCGCACACCGGCCTGATGATGGGCCTGGAATACGCGACCAACGGCACGATGGAAATCGACGGCAACAAGATCGTCGTCATCGAGAAGGATACGCAGATCAAGCCGGACATCGGCAAGGCCGCTCTCGCGGAAGCCTTCGGAGACGATGATGCGGTGCTGGCCGTAGGCCCGGTCTCCTCCGGCGTCGCGCTCGCCATGGCGCCGGTCGCCGAGGAATACGAGAAGATCCTGCTGGTCGAGCCGGCCGTCGCCGATTCCATCACCGGCGAGAACTGGAATCGCTACATCTTCCGCACCGGCCGCAATTCCTCGCAGGATGCGATTTCCAACGCAGTCGCGCTCGGCAAGGACGGCGTCAAGATCGCCACGCTGGCCCAGGACTACGCCTTCGGCCGCGACGGTGTGACCGCCTTCAAGGAAGCGCTGGACGGCACCGGCGCCGAACTCGTCTTCGAGGAATACGTGCCCACCGACACCCAGGACTTCACGGCAAGTGCCCAGCGCATCTTCGATGCCCTGAAGGACGAGGAAGGCCGCAAGTTCCTGTTCGTCATCTGGGCCGGCGGCAATAACCCGATCGGCAAGATCAAGGCGATGGACCCGAGCCGCTTCGGCGTCGAAATCGCCACTGGCGGGAACATCCTGGCGGCCATGAAGGCCTACAAGGATCTGCCCGGCATGGAAGGCGCGACCTACTACTACTATGAGATCCCGAAGAACGAGATCAACGATTGGCTGGTCAAGGAGCACCAGGCCCGCTTCAACGAGCCGCCGGACTTCTTCACCGCCGGCGGCATGGCGGCCGGCATCGCTGTCGTCGAGGCGCTGAAGAAGGCGGGCTCGACCGACACCGAGGACCTGATTACCGCCATGGAAGGCATGGAGTTCGAGACGCCGAAGGGCAAGATGATGTTCCGCCCCGAGGATCATCAGGCGCTGCAGTCCATGTATCACTTCAAGATCAAGGTCGATCCGGACGTCGAGTGGGGCATCCCCGAACTCGTCCGCGAACTGACGATCGAGGACATGGACATTCCGGTTCGCAGCAAGCAGTAACGCAACGGTCCGGGCGCCTGGATGACTAGCCGCCCGGCCAATCCGTCTCACTACCCGAGGAACTTGCCGCTATGGATTCCCGCCTTCGCGGGAATGAGCGGCAAGTGGGAAGCCCCTGCCCCAAACTCCGCTCATTCCCGCGAAAGCGGGAATCCAGGGGCGGTTGGCGAAGGCAAGCGACAGACCATTCGGCCATGACCGAGCATCCGGTACTTCAAACCCAGGACCTGACGATCCGTTTCGGCGGCCATGTCGCGGTCGACAGCGTTTCCTGCGCCTTTGAGCGCGGCACGCTTACGGCGATCGTCGGGCCGAACGGCGCCGGCAAGACCACCTACTTCAACTTGATCTCCGGTCAGCTGAAGGCCAGCGCCGGCCGGGTGACGCTGAACGGCGAGGACATCACCCGCCTGTCGGTGCCCGAACGCAC
>CAJQNW010000506.1 GCA_905479765.1 uncultured Tepidamorphus sp.
GCTCGAGACCTTTCCGGGCCTCGCCAAGTTCGGCTGAGCAAAGCCAGGCCGGACGCTATTGCTTCAGGCTCTGGATATAACCGACCAGGTCGTTCACTTCGCTGTTGGTCAGCGACATGTCCGGCATCGGCGGATGCGGCATCCGCATGAAGCTGGCCAGGCGTTCTGGCGTCGTGTCCGGATTATCGGCAAGCTCCGGAAATGGCGGCGGGCCGATCGGCACGGACGTCGCCTGGTCGCGGTCGATGACGTGGCAGGTGACGCACCATGTTTCCGCCAGCGCGCGTCCGCGCGCGATATCGACCGGCTGGGCCGTAGCGGGGAGGGCAACAAACAGGGCAATCGCGGGGACAAGGCTCGGGATGTACTTCATGGATATCCGTGTGCGCGAGGGGGATCGTGCGGAAACGCAGGGCAGGGATGATCATGGACCACCGGCCGGCCCGATTAAACCGTGCCTATTGTGGCTCGTCCAATCGATTCGCTGTATCGGGGCGATCACTTACCTTTGACGCCCGGCGGCTTGGCGGATTTTCCCGCTGATGACGGCGGCTTCCGCTTGGCCGAACCGGACGGCGCGGCTTTTCGTGCCGCGGCTTTCGGCTTCGCCGGCGGCTTCGCTGCCGAAATACCTGGAGCCGGAGGGGCCGAAACTGGAGGGGCCGAAACCGGAGACGCGGCAGTCGTCTGGGTCGGAGAGGAGTCGGCCGGACCGTCGGTTTGGTCGGGCATGGTCGGCTTCTGTTCCTTCGCCGCGATGCGCCACATCCGCCGCCGGGCGAAGCGCTCTCGTGTTCCAGACACGATCTCGTCGAGATTATGGAACATCGGCAACCGGCGCCGTTCGGTATGGGCCGGGGTAAGGCTGAGACCGACTGTCTTGATGTCGTCCTCGTCGCCGATGTCGCGGACGATCAGTTCGACGAGACCGAACGTCATCCGGTCGCCGCGATGCGGTTCGCCGCCGAGTTTCTCCGTCAGGAATTCGGCGAGCGTCGTGTCGCCCGGATCGCCCCGCAGCGCGATTCCGTATTCGTGGGCGACGTCCGCGATACGCGCCTCGCCGTCCAGGGCGAAATCGCCGAAGTAGATCTGGTCGGAATCGTCCAGCGCCACGGCGCTGGCGAACAGCCGGTCGAGCAGGCGGATGTAGCGCGGCGGCGTGAAGATGTAGACGAAGTCGTCGACACGCGGCGCGCCCGCCTCGTGCGGCTTCATGGAGTGCCCGTCGCGCACCACCAGCGATGGCCGGGCCCAGCGCGGGATGCGCTCGCCCGTCACGACCGGGCTGTCCTTCACGATATGATAGGCGACGAGCTCGTGCGTGGCCTGGCCGGGCAGCTCCAGCTCGACCTTTTCCACCGGCCCGATCTCCGGCGGGACCACAAGGCCGAGCTTCCGCGCCACCGGCCGGATCGTCCACCCCTGCAGAACCATCGATGTCAGCACCACGATGAAGGCGACGTTGAAGAACGCCTGGCCAGCCGGGATGGCCGCCATCATCGGCAGGATCGCCAGCATGATCGAGACCGCGCCGCGCAGGCCGACCCACGAGATGAACGCGGTTTCCTCGCGCGTGAACCGGTACGGCAAAAGGCACAGCCACACCGCCAGCGGCCGTGCGATGAACATCAGGAACAGCGCCACCACGATGCCCTGCACCCAGATCTTGCCGAATTCCGACGGCGTCGCCAGGAGCCCGAGGATCAGGAACATGCCGATCTGCGCCAGCCAGGTCAGCCCGTCCTGGAACTTGCGCAATAGCGGCATGCCCTGCCGGCCGAGATTGCCGGTCATCATGCCGGCGATATAGACGGTCAGGAAGCCGCTGCCGCCCATCAGGCTGATTAGCGCGAACATCAAGAGCGCCAGACCCAGGACGATGACCGGATAGAGGCCCGGCTCCAGCCGCAGCCGATTGATGGTGGTTGCGATCAGCCATCCGCCGGCGACGCCCGCGGCCGCGCCAAGACCGATCTGCAGCGCGAAGGCCTGGAGAAACGCCAGAACCGGCGCGCCGACCTCGGGCCCGGCGATGATCATGTCGACGAATGTCGCCGTCAGGAACACCGCCATCGGGTCGTTCGAGCCGGATTCCACCTCCAGCGTCGCGCGCACCCGTTCGCGGATACTGATGCCGCCGACACGCAGCAGGAAGAACACGGCGGCGGCGTCCGTCGAACTGACGATCGCGCCAAGCAGCAGCGAGGCGCGCCAGGACAGCCCGGCGAGATAGTGGACGACCACGCCGACGAGCGCGGTGGTCAGCAGGACGCCGACGGTCGCCAGGGTCAACGAAGGCCATGCCGCCCGGCTTGCGGTTTCGAACCGGGTGTTGAAGCCGGAGTCGAACAGGATCACCGCCAGCGCGACCGAACCCAGGAAATAGGCCACCGGGGCGTTGTCGAAGGTGAGGCCGACGCCGTCCTCGCCAACCAGCAGGCCGATCCCCAGGAACAACAGCAGCAGGGGGGCGCCGATGCGGAACGCGATCAGGCTCGTCAGAACCGCCAGGACCAGCAGGGTGGAACTGACAAGGATGAAAAGAAGCGGCAGATCCAGCATGTCGCGAGTATGTCACCTTCCGTGTAAAAAAGGTCTATATTTGCCGGGAAATCAATTTCCGATGTCTTATTTAGGGCATCGGAAGGCACTATTTGTCGAAGCGATGCGGACAGCCGGTCAGCGTGTCTGAGCCGGAAAAAGGGAGCGGGACATGAACGAGACGACAGCACTCACACCAATGCAGTATCTCGACCGCGCGATGGGCGCCTTGCGCGACATCGGGCTTGCACCGAAGGAAGGCGAGGAAGCCCCGATCGTGGCGCTTCTGAACAAGATTTCCGATCTTGCCCCCGACAAGACCGTCGTCATCGCCCGCACTTTGCAGCAGGCGTCCTTTTTCAACGAGGTGGTGCGCGAACAGATCGCCGCGATGAACATCGGCGAGCGCTACGACGACATCACCAAGTCGTTCGATTCCATCCGCGACGATGCAAAGGGCATGGTCGACCAGCTTGCCGACGGTTCGATCAGTTCCTGGGAACGGCTACAGAATACCTGGATGAAGGTCAGCCGGGGCGATATCGCCGACCGGTTCGACGATATCAAACAGACCTACCTGGATGTCGCGCGCGACACCAAGGACCAGATCGAGCGCGAACACGTCATCCAGGAAGCCTACAGCGATTTCCGCGGTGCCTTGAAGAATGCCGAGGTGCTGGCGCTGGAAGTGCTGGAAACGGCGACGGACAAGCTCGACGCGGCCAAGAAGAAGCTTCAGGAAGCCTCCGCCAGGGTCGAGGCGGCCGCCGACGCCAAGCCCGCCGAGCGCGCCCGCCTGGAGCTGGCCCGCGACGAGCAGATGCGCGCCATGCAGGACGAGGACAAGCGCTATCAGGTCGCCAAGGATCTCTCCGACAATCTGACCATCGGCTACAACACGTCCGAAGTGGTGATGGCCCGGCTGATGCAGACGACCAACGCCAAGGAACGCGTCTACCAGCAGGCGATCAGCTTCTTCTCCACCAACGAGACCGTGCTGACGGCGCTCAAGGCCTCCTTCACCGGCCTGTTCGGCCTGCACGAGTCGACCAAGACGCTCGATGCGATGAAGG
>CAJQNW010000507.1 GCA_905479765.1 uncultured Tepidamorphus sp.
ACAGCGCGAAGTTGGCGAGCATCGAGATCGCACCGGCGATCGTCGCCGTCACCGTCATGATCAGCGTGTCGTGGTGCTTCACGTGCGCCAGCTCGTGCGCCATGACGCCGGCAAGCTCCTCGCGCGTCAGCGTCTGCAGGATACCGGTCGTCGCGGCGACCGCCGCGTTCTGCGGATTGCGGCCGGTGGCGAAGGCGTTGGGCTGCGGGTTTTCGATGATGTAGACCTTCGGCATCGGCAGGCCGGCGTTCTGCGACAGCTCCTGGATCATCGAATGGAATTCCGGCGCCGTCCGCGCGTCGACCTCGCGCGCGTTGTACATCCGCAGGACCACCTTGTCGGAGTTCCAGTAGCTGAACGCGTTCATGCCGAGCGCCACGATGAACGCGATCATCATGCCGCCGGTGCCGCCGAGCAGATAGCCGACGCCCATGAACAGCGCCGTCATGCCGGCGAGAAGAATGGCCGTTCTGAAATACCCCGACATCGGTCCTCTGCCCTGTCGTTTCGTCCAGACCCCGGTTAACGGAGTCGCCGCTTCACTCTACGAAGTAGCTGTCTATATGTTGGATGTGTTACCGCAACCGACAAGACGTGGCCGGAACAGGGTAAATCGCACGATGACCGACGACAAAAACGCCGAAGCCCGCGAAACGCGCCGCCGGGAGGCCGCCGAACGCGCGCTTGCCGAAGCCGAAGCCCGCCGCGCCGATGCGAAGCCCGACGACAGGCCCGAGGAATTCAGCGGCCCGCGCGGCCCGGAGCCGACCCGCTACGGCGACTGGGAAAAGAAGGGAATCGCCAGCGATTTCTGAAAATCGATCCGGCAACCCCCTGACCTGACAGGAAAAGCCTACTCCGCCGCTTCCGCCGCCTTCGCATGGACCCGCTCGCGGATTTCGTCGTCGCGGCGCTTACGCGCCAGCGCCGCTTCGCCGCCGGTGGTCTCGTGATAGAGATCCAGCGCCTCGAACTCGTCGGCCTGCGGCGGCGCGATGGCGAGGTCCGAATAGGTCCAGCGATCCGGCGATTTCAGCGCCGCGTCGAGCAGTTTCTTGGTCCGCAGATAGACCCGCAGGTAGCCAACCACCTTCCGGGCCGTCTGGGCGACGTAGCGCGCATGGAACACGCCCGGAAGCTCGCGCGGCATGCCCGGCCGCCGGTCGCGCCGGTATTTGAGGCGCAGCGCGCCGCCTTCCAGCGGGTGCACCCCCTCGTAGAGGATCATCAGGTAGAACCACAGGATCGTCGACATCGTCGTGCTGGGCCGGCCGCGCTCGTTGGCGCAAACCCGCTTGATGATCGTGTCGATGTGGTCGGGCGTATAGAAGGTGAGCCAGGCTGACCTGTAGGCCTCCTCCCACTCGGTGTCCGACATTTTCCCATGGTGGGAGACCCGGTGGTTCAGGTCGTACTTGTTCATGTCCGGGTCCATCCAGACCCCGTCGCGGTCAAGCTTCTGATGGTCCTCCGAGCCCGGCAGCGGCGTCAGGACGAAGAATTCGAGGATATCGAGCGGCAACTCGCGCTTGATGATCTCGATGTCGCGCTTGATCGATTCCTTCGTATCGGCGGGAAAGCCGATGATGTAGCCCGCATAGGTGATCGCGCCGTTGTCGCGCCACTTCTGCAGCATCTCGCGATATTCGGTGATCTTGTTCTGGCGCTTCTTGGCGGCGATCAGGTTGTCGGGATTGATGTTTTCGAGCCCGATGAACGCGCGCCTTACGCCGGCCTGCGCCGCCTTCTCGATGAAATTCGGGATCTTGTGGCAGAGCGTGTCGACCTGGATCGTGAAGCCGATGTTCATGCCCTCGCCGATCCGCATCTCGATCAGCCGGTCGAACAGCGCTTCCCAGTCGCTGTTGCGGGCGAAATTGTCGTCGGTGATGAAGAACCGCTTGATGCCCTCGGCGTAGTTCTCGCGCACGATCCGCTCGAGGTCGTCGGCCGAGCGGATGCGGCTCTTGCGGCCCTGCACGTTGATGATCGTGCAGAACGAGCACTGGTAGGGACAGCCGCGGCCGAGGTCGATGCTTGATAGCGACCCGGACGTGCGCGCCACGTGCTTGCGCGGCAGGATCGGCGGCGGCTCGCCGGCCAGCGCCGGCAGATTGTCCATGTAGTTGTAGAGCGGCGCCAGCTTGCCCTCGAAGGCGTCGCGCAGCACGGTATCGAGCCTGCGGTCCTCGGCCTCGCCGGCGAACAGCGAAATCCCCATCTCCTGTGCGCGGCGGATATCCTCGGGCAGGTTGGGAAGCATGGCCAGGCAACCGGAAACGTGAAATCCGCCGATGCTGACGGGCAGGCCGGCCTTCAGAAACGGCTGCGCCAGATCGACGGCGCGGGGGAACTGGTTCGACTGCACGCCGACCATGCCGATCAGCGCCGTGCCGCCGCTCTCGCGGATCATGCGGATGATCTTGTCGGGCCGGACGCGCCTGTTGGTCTCGTCGTAGGTGTGCAACTCGATCCTGACGCCGGAGCCAAGCACCTCGCGCCGCCGTGCGTCTTCGGCGAGCGCGTTCAGGCAGGCCAGCGTGTTGGAGGGGATCGCCGAGCGCAGCCACTGGATCGGATAGCCGTCGTCATCGTAATGCGTCGGCTTGATCATCACGAAGTGGAACACAGCAGGATTCGTCGCAGGCATGTCTGCCATTTGCGTTTCCCAACCGGATCGGAACAGCACTGAATCTTAGTTGCTTCAATAATAGAGGCAATCTGATGACGCAGGGCGAGGGAAGTGCAGGCATCACGCTGTAATAATCAGCAATAGGAATTAAATCTGGACATTTTCCGCTTTTGTTCCTATCCATGACTCATGCATCGTCATCTGGCGCCCCTTTCCTGCCTGGCCGTGCTCGCCGTACCGGCCACAGGACCGGCGACGGCCGAGACGATTTCCGGCCCCGTGCCGGCGATCGTCGAGCGGGTCGTCGACGGCGACACCCTAGCGGTGCGCGCCCGGGTCTGGCTCGGTCAGGACGTGCACGTGCTGGTGAGGGTGCGCGGCATCGATGCGCCGGAATTACGCGGCCGCTGCCCCACGGAAAAGCGGGACGCCGTTCGCGCGTCGCGCCAGGCCGCCGATGTGCTGGCGGACGGCGCGGTCACGCTTTTCCATGTCGAGGGCGGCAAGTATCACGGCCGCGTGGTCGCCGACGTACAACTTACCGATGGCCGCGACCTCGGAACTGTGATGATCGAGACCGGCGCCGCGCGCCGCTATGACGGAAACGCGAGGGCGGGCTGGTGCGCCGGCTGAAAGGCCGCGCGTCCCGCATCGCTCACCTAGAACAGCAGATAGATCAGGATGATGACGGGAATCGGAATGCCGATTGCCCAGAGCAGGATGCCA
>CAJQNW010000508.1 GCA_905479765.1 uncultured Tepidamorphus sp.
ATCCTTCACTACCTGCTCCGCAGGCCGCTTTGCATTCGTTGTTTTGGGTCGCATCGTCGTTCCTTCGTCAATGCGACGAGACCAAAACCCTCCTTAACTCACAACCTCAAATCTGGGCCATAGGTGCTGACGGGGAACAGACGGACTTGCATGGCCCAGCCCCTCCGATCTGAACGGAGGAGATGCCATGATGAAGAGTACTACAAGCGACAAGCCGGGCTTGAAGATGGTCAATCCGGGTGCCGCCGCAGTCGACATCGGTTCGACCATGCATATGGCCGCGGTGAACCCCGATAGTGACGACATGCCGGTACGCGCGTTCGGCACTTTCACGCAAGACCTGCATAATCTGGCCAAGTGGTTCCAGTCCTGCGGCGTGACCAGCGTCGCGATGGAGTCTACCGGCGTCTACTGGATACCGGCATTCGAGATCCTCGAGCAGCACGGCTTCGAGGTCATCCTCGTGAATGCCCGATATGCCAAGAACGTCCCGGGCCGAAAGACCGACGTCAGTGATGCCGGGTGGCTCCGGCAGCTCCATTCCTACGGCCTATTGCGCGGAAGCTTTCGTCCCACGGCAGAGATCGCAACCCTGCGCGCCTATTTGCGACAACGTGAGCGACTGGTGGAATACGCTGCCGCTCATATCCAGCACATGCAGAAGGCGCTGATGGAGATGAATCTGCAACTGCATCACGTCGTTTCGGACATCACCGGCGCAACGGGAATGCGGATCATCCGGGCCATCGTGGCGGGCGAACGCGACCCGGATGTGCTGGCGTCTCTCCGCGACGTCCGCTGCCATTCCTCGGTCGAAATAATCCGCGCATCGTTGGTCGGCAATTACCGCGACGAGCATGTCTTTGCCCTGATCCAATCGTTGGAACTCTATGACTTCTACCAGGACAAGTTGCTGGAATGTGATCGCAAGCTGGAGGCGACCATCTCGGACTTGACGGTTCGTGCTGAAGAGCAACTGCCACCGTTGCCGAGCGCAAGGACGAGGACCAAGCAGGTGAATGCGCCGTCCTTCGACGTTCGCGCTGCGCTTTACGGTGTTCTCGGCATTGACCTGACCCAAATCCATGGTCTCGGTCTTTCATTAGCGCTCAAGCTGATCGGCGAATGTGGCTCGGATCTGCAGGCATGGCCGAGTGCCAAGCACTTCACATCCTGGCTTTGCCTTGCACCTGGCAACAAGGTCTCGGGCGGCAAGCTGCTCTCATCGCGGACGCGCCGATCCTCCAGCCGGGCAGCAGCACTGCTGCGCTTGGCGGCTGTCACGATAGGAAGAAGTGACACGGCGCTCGGTGCATTCTACCGACGTCTCGCAGCACGGATCGGCAAGCAAAAAGCTGTCACCGCGACTGCTCGCAAGATCGCGGTCCTCTTTTACAACACCCTGCGCTTCGGCATGATCTATCGTGATCCCGGCGCCACAGCATATGACGAGCGGCATCGAGGTCGAGTGCTGGCTAGCCTCCAGCGCCGCGCCAAGACGCTTGGATATTCCTTGGCACCGATGCGTGATGCCGAGTGTGTTTCTTAGGAAGGCCGCAGCCTACTTCGCGAGGGAAGCGATATGAGATTCGCCTTCATCGCGAAGCACCGTTCGATCTGGCCGGTGGCATGGCTATGCGACGCTCTGGAAGTGTCCCGTTCGGGCTTCCATGCCTGGCTCAACCGCAGCCCCAGCCCTCACTCCCGGCACGACGAAGTGTTGCTGACGGCGATCGACCGCAGCTTCAGGATCAGCGCTCGAACCTATGGCGCGCGCCGTGTCTGGCACGACGTGCTGGCGGAAGGGCTCAGCTGCGGCTTGCATCGCGTCGAGCGGTTGATGCGGGAGAATGGCTTGCGTGCCCGACCTCGCCGACGCGGGCTGCCGAAGGACACTGGCGAGCGTGCAGCGGTGTCAGAGAACCTTCTCGACCGCGCCTTCGATGCGGCGGCCCCGAACCAGAAGTGGATCGCCGACTTCACCTACATCTGGACCGCGGAAGGATGGCTTTACGTTGCCGCTGTCATAGACCTGTTCTCCCGGCGTGTCGTCGGCTGGGCGATGAAGGCGGAGATGACGGCACAGCTCGTTACCGATGCCCTCATCATGGCGATCTGGCGCAGAGGCAGACCGGACAGCCTGCTGCACCATTCCGATCAGGGCAGCCAGTATACAAGCGAGCAGTTCCAGCGCCTGATGGCCGATCACGGCGTCACCTGTTCGATGAGCCGGTCGGGCAATGTCTGGGACAATGCGGCGATGGAGAGCTTCTTCTCGTCCCTCAAGACCGAACGCACAGCGCGAAAGGTCTACAGGACAAGGGACGATGCCAGGGCGGATGTGTTCGACTACATCGAACGCTTCTACAATCCTCGGCGACGGCACTCGACACTGGGGTATCTGAGCCCCGTCGAGTTCGAGGAACGAGCTATGCTAGCTTCACCTGGTGTCCGAAAAACCGGCAGCAGGCCAATACATGGTTTTCAGACGGAGCGCGGTGTTCGCTTTTCCATGAATGCGGACACTGCTTCGTGATGTTCCGGCGTCTTGTGGGCGAGCGCCTGAAAAGCCGCAGACAGCTCTAATAATGACGCAAGCCCCATGTGCTGACCCTCACGAAGCAGTTTCTTAGTCAGACGTAAAGCCGGACCCGAGTTTGCCGCAATGCGAGTAGCAAGCTTGTATGCTTCCTCCATCAGCCGCTCGGCTGACACAACTTGGCACACCAATCCGCAATCGAGGGCTTCCCTGGCCGTGATGGCGTCACCGGTGAACGACATTTCGGCAGCCTTGGACATTCCCACCACGCGCGGTAGCAGCCATGCGCCACCGTCGCCCGGCACAATACCCAGCTTTATGAAGCTTTCGGCGAACCGGGCGCCCTCGGCGGCTATCCGAATATCGCACATGCAGGCCAAATCGCATCCGGCGCCAACAGCCGCGCCATTGACGGCCGCTATGGTTGGAACATCCAGTTGATAAAGCGCCTGCGGCAAGCGCTGGATGCCGGTTTCATACTCGTCTCGGATCGCCAACGGAGCAACCACGTCACCCCTGTAACGCTCCATCGTCTTCACATTGCCTCCTGAGCAGAAGGCCGGACCTGCTCCGGTAAGAACCACAACCTTAATCGACAAATCGGCGGCGATGCGCCCGCATGCCTTCTCGAATTCGGCTAGGGCGGTGTTTCCTGTCAACGGATTACGCAGTTCCGGTTGGTTCATCGTGAGCGTTACGACGCCGTCTCGTTGTTCATAGATCAGAAAGTCAGTCATTCTTGACACCACAGTTGAGAAGTTACACCGCAGCTTAAGTGGCGGCGGTAAGAATACGTGTGAAATCTAAGGCGTTCATGTCCCCTTGCAAAAGGGTGCGGCCAAGGACACCATTCCAGTAGCTCTCGCCACCATATTCCATGCGCCATTCGTTGAGACGGCGAGTGTATAGCTGAAGATCAAATTCTTCCGTCACGCCGATGGCGCCATGGACGGCATGACCAATCGCGGCAACTAGAATCGCTGCCTCCCCGGCACGGGCTTTGGCGACCGCCGCGGCATCGGGATGAACCCGCCAGCCCGCTCCACCGAGCGCGATCGACGCCGCCATGCGCGCAGCAAAGCTCTGGGCGGCCATGACGCTGATCTGCTGCTGGATGGCTTGTTGTCGACCGATGGGCTTGCCGAACTGGTTGCGATTGTTCGCGTGGTCGATCGTCATGACCGTGACGCGCTCAGCGGCGCCGGCCATCTGCGCGGCGGTCAGCGCCGCCATCGTTGCACGCCAGCAAATCGCTTGATCTGTCGCGGGGGGCAGGGAGATCGAAGCGGCTGGAACCGCAGGCCATCGGATATCCGCAGACAGACTGCCCCGGCCGCCGAACGGCGAACGCGATGCGCCGTCGAGTGGCAGGAGGCGGTCGCCGGCGGGCAGGCGCACCAGCACCCACCCCGCCGCCAGCCCGAAGGGTACTGCATCCGCCCTCACCGACCCATCATCTAGGACACTGGCAGCCGATGCGACCGCGACAGGTTCAGAGGGCGCATCGATGGACGCCTCCGCGAGCGCCGCCCGGACCAGCAGGGTCGCGGCCATCGGAAGAGGCAGCGCATGGCGTCCGCAGGCGAAGACGATCGGGGCGGCCTCCCTCCACCCCAGCCCGGCGCCGCCCATGTGTTCCGGACACAGGGCATCGATGAATCCCGACTGCGCGAGCACCTCCCACATCGTCGATGCCGCCTTCCCGCGCGGGTCGGCCTCGACGTGCCGTACCCGTTGCGGATCGCAACAAACCTGCAGAATCTGTTCGACCGAATCGGCAATCATGGTGTCCATTGCAGTCCTCATCGAAGGCCGAGGCCCCGCGCGATCATACTCCGCAGGATTTCGCGCGTGCCCCCGCGCAGGGAAAACGTCGGCGCCACTTGGGTGAGATATGCGACGGTGCGAGCCAATTGGGGCACCGGTTCTTCGTCCGGCGTGGCTGCCAAAGCATCGGCGATCAACGTCGGCACGGCCTGCTCGAATTCGGTCCCGAGATCCTTGACCAGCGCCGCTTCGACGACTGGGCTTTCTCCCGCTTCAAGCTTGCAGGTCACGGAGACCGAAAGGGCGCGCAGCACGGTGAGATGGCTTGCGAAACGCCCGGCAAGAACCTGATCGGAGGGCCGCAATTCCTTGCCGGATCGGGCGCGCCGGCGAATTGCGTCCAGCCATTCCTCAAGGAGCACCGAGCTCGAATAAAGTCGTTCGGGTCCGCTTCGTTCAAAGGCCAATTCGGCGGTCACCTGCTCCCATCCGGTCCCTTCGGAGCCAATCAGCGCATCGTCCCCGAGCTCCACATCCTCGAAGAAGACTTCGCAAAAATGCTCGTCGCCTGCGGCGTCCCGGATCGGCCGGATGGTGATGCCAGGCGATTTCAGGTCGAGGATGAACTGCGACAAACCTCTCTGGCGGTCTTCAGGAACTCCTGACGTGCGCACCAGCGCAATCATGTAATGCGAGTGGTGCGCATTCGAGGTCCAGATCTTGTGGCCTTTCATCTGCCAGCCGTCGGCCGTTTTCCCGGCCCTTGTCCGCACGCTGGCCAGATCGGACCCGGCGCCCGGCTCGCTCATGCCGATGCAGAAGAAGGCCTCGCCGCGACAGATCGCCGGAAGATAGAAGCGCTTCTGGGCTTCCGTCCCGTACTTGGCGATGAGCGGACCGCTTTGACGGTCGGCGAACCAATGCGCCGACACTGGAGCTCCCGCCGCCAGCAATTCCTCAGCCACCACGAAGCGTGCGAAGTGGCCGCGACCATGGCCGCCATGCTCCGGAGGCAGCGTCAGACCAATCCAGCCGCGTGCCGCGAGCTGCCTGCTGAACTCTGCGTCGAAGCCGAGCCACGAGCGTGCGCGGATATCCGGAGGCAGATCCGCCACATAGTCGCGGACGAACCGGCGCACAGACTGTCGCAGGCTCTCGTCCTCGCCCGGAATGTCCACGAACGGTAATTCTGATATCATGCCGATCGCCTCGCCAGCTTTCGCTGCCGCGAATCGCGCTCCAGCTGCTCGCGATGATCGGGATGCGCGATCGCGATCATTGCTGCGGCGCGTTCGGCGGCATCGCGGTTGCGGAGCGACGCCACGCCCCACTCGGTCACCACGAAGTCCACGTCGGATGACGGCACCGTGACCGGCACGTCGTCGGGGAATTCCATGACGATGTTGCTGAAACGACCGTCCGCGAAGGCGGAACCTATGCCGACGATGCTGATGCCGCCTTCGGATCGGGATGCGCCCGCCGCGAAATCCGGCAGTCCGCCGGGCATGGATATCCTGCGCCCGCGAACCGATTCCGCCGTGACATTGCCGCTCAGTTCGACCTGCAA
>CAJQNW010000509.1 GCA_905479765.1 uncultured Tepidamorphus sp.
ATCGCCCAGCGCGCGGCCGCGATGATGTCGGAGGGCGGCTCGCTGCTGACGCTGACCTATGCCGGCTCGACACGGGTCATGCCGAACTACAACGTCATGGGCGTCGCCAAGGCGGCGCTTGAGGCGAGCGTCCGGTACCTGGCCGCCGACTACGGTCCGCAGGGCATCCGCGTCAACGCGATCTCGGCGGGGCCGGTGCGGACGCTGGCCGGCGCGGGCATCGCCGAAGCGCGGAGCATGTACAATTTTCACTCCGCGCATGCGCCGCTGCGCCGGGCAACGACGATCAGCGATGTCGGCGGCTCCGCGCTCTACCTGCTGTCGCCGCTGTCGGCGGGTGTGACGGGGGAAGTGCATTTCGTCGATTCGGGCTTTCATGTCGTTTGCATGCCCCGCCCCGAGGACGTCAGGGCCGCCGCCGGCAATGGCGAGGCCGACAGCCTTACGGCGGCCGGCTAGCCACACGAAACAACCTTCAGTCGACGATCCAGGCGACATCGCCCTTGCCCGCCCCGGCGGCCACCCGTTTGACGACGGCCGCCAGGGGGGCTTTCTCCGGCGCGAAACAATCACCGTCTCCGCCATCCCCCCCGACGCTGTCGGCCGGACGATAGGCGACGCAATCGCGCCCGCCGCGCTTGGCGTCGTAGAGCGCGGCATCGGCGCGGTGCATGATCCGCTCGATACCCGGGTCGTCGCTACCGGCTGCCGTCACGCCGAAGCTCGCCGTCACACCGGCGCCGTCGAGCGCGGGGATCGGCAGCGAGCCGATCCGGTAGCGCAGCCGCTCGGCAATCAGAACCGCCTGGGCCAGCGGGGTGTCCGGCAGCAATATCGCGAATTCCTCGCCGCCGATGCGGGCAATCGAGTCGCCGTCGCGCAAGTCGCGTCCGACGAGTCCGCTCACCAGCCGCAGGACAAGGTCGCCTGCAGGGTGGCCATAGGTATCGTTGACCGACTTGAAACGATCGATGTCGAGGATGACAAGCGACAGGGTGGTCCCGGCGCGCCGGGCCTCGGCCAGCGCCTCGGTGCCGCGCCGCAGGAGACGGCGGCGGTTGGCGATTTCGGTCAAAGGATCGGTCTCGGCGCTGTTGAGCAGGTCGGCATGAACGGTTTCGACGGACAGGATCGTGCGCCGGATTTCGCGCATCAACCGGCCCGGCTCGTCGTCATATTGGGTCGGGAGCTGCGGCAGGCACCGATCGCGCTGATAGGAATCGAGGGCATCGACCGACAGCCGCACGGGCTCCAGCGCCAGCCGCAATCCGACGAGCATGAGGCCGATCGCGGCGAGATGACCGGCGACAATTCCCGCTATCAGGCCGAAGCGGCCATGAGCGACCGCATCGCCGCCGAACACAACCAGACCGAGACTGGCCAGCAGCGGCACGCAGGACGCCAGAGCACAAACCAGCAGCAGCCTTCCGAGATAGGATTTCGGCCAGCCCAGACGGTTCAGGAAGCGATAGAATCCCAGACCCGAGACCGGATCCCGGTCTGTACCCGATCGCGCCGCCGGCATTGCCAACCCCCAACATTCACCGGCCCGAATTCCGCACCGGAAGCCCATTCCCGGCGCAACTTAGCGGTGTAACGCGTTGCCGAGGTCTGAACGAACTGACCGGTATTTTAGCGAGTTAACTAAGCGCTTGAGCCGGCTCAGAAAGAATGGCCCCGTAGTTTTCCACAGGGCCGTTCCGGGAGATTTCTGCGCGCGAGAGCACCGGCTGCATATTTAGGCAAAATGCCCATTTTGAATCCCTATTGCCATCTTAGAGATTCCATTTTGCGAATTTGCCCGAAAAATAGACCAAAAATGGCCGATTACAGCTTTCCAGCCATCCTGCTGCTTCGCACTCAATCTGAAACCCGACCATTTGATAAAGAAAGATCTGGCAGCCCGATCCGGCGCCCGACCGCGCGGCCGGGAGACGCTTGACCGGCATGAGCCATGACGCCAATCACAGAAACCTCGCGTCCAGCGCGACGCGCAAACGGCGCTGCCCACGACCGCGACGCGACGCGACGCGACGCGCGAAAAACAATGGTTCCGTTGCGGCATTACAACGCTCAGTACAACGCTTATCACAACGGTACACCAGTTCTTCTGCGGCCTAGAACCTGACCATTTGGTCAACTATAAACAGGGGAACTCGCCATGAATCAGAGAGTTTTGTCGAGGGCCGGCCGCGCAGGTGCGCAAAATACCCGTAATTTTAACCATATCCGGGCTGCCGGCTGCCGGGGTCGCCGCCGGCCACTCTTGCACGCGGCGCTAATTCTTTCCCTTGCGGCAATCGCGGGCACGTGTCTCACAGCCAGCCCTGCCCGCGCCGGGGAGACAACGACGGCGCTTCAAGCCTCCAAACCGGCAAGCGTCTACAGCGAGAAGGTCACCCTGACGGCCACCGTCACCGGCGCGGCGCCGAGCGGCACGGTGCAGTTTCGCGACGGCTCGAAGTCGATCGGAACGGCCAGGCTAACCGCCGAACCGACGGCCTATGTGTCCGTCTCGGTTGCGGGCGAGCACAGCTGCGCCCTGATCGACGACGGGTCCGTCCAGTGCTGGGGCGTCAACGAAGACGGCGAACTCGGTGACGGCACGCTGGTCAGTAGATCGGTACCGACGCCCGTCGTCGGCCTCACCGGGCCGGCGATCGCGGTCGCGGCCGCCCAGGAGCACAACTGCGCCCTGATCGAAGGCGGCGGCATCCAGTGCTGGGGCCGAAACGGCGACGGAGAGCTCGGCGACGGCACCACCGACGATAGCACCACGGCCGTCTCCGTTATCGGCCTCGCGGGACCGGCGACGGCCGTTTCGGCGACGGGCAACACTACCTGCGCGCTGATCACGGGTGGCACCATGCAGTGCTGGGGCGACAACGACTTCGGCGAGATGGGGACCGGCAACACCGAAAACAGCCTGACGCCGGTCTTCGTTATCGACTCCGAGGACGACCCGATTTCGGGCGTCACCGAGATCGCCACTGGCCAGAACCACACCTGCGCCCTGATCGAGGGCGGCACGGTGCAGTGCTGGGGCCTTAACTTTTCAGGCAGGCTCGGCGACGGCACGACGACCAACCGCAACAACCCGGTCACCGTCGTCGGCCTCTCCGGCGCCGCCATCGCCGTCGCGGCTTCCAACGGCCATACCTGCGCCCTGATCACGGGCGGCACCGTCCAGTGCTGGGGCCGCAACAGTGACGGGCAGCTCGGCGACGGCACCAAGACGAACCGTGCCAGCCCGGTCACCGTGGTCGACTCGGAGGACGATCCGCTGACCGGCGTCGCGGCGATCTCGGCAAGCCCGCAGTATACCTGCGCGCTAATGGAAGGCGGCAGCATCCAGTGCTGGGGCGACAACGGCATCGGGCAGCTCGGTACCGGCACGACGGACGACAGCACCACCCCAGTCCCGGTGACGGGCCTCGGCGGGACCGCGCTCTCCGTCGACGGCGGCTTCGTCAGCACCTGCGCCTTCCTCGAAGGCGGGTCCATCCAGTGCTGGGGCGACAATTTCGATGGCACTCTCGGCACCGGCACGACGGACAACAGCCTCGTGCCCGTCGACGTGCTCGACCCCGCGCGCGCCACCGCCAACCGCAGAGTGACCATCGTCGTCGACGACCTTAACGGCGGCCTCCATGTGCTGACGGCCCGCTACTTCGGCGACGACGCCAACGCCGGCAGCACGTCTGAAATCGTCGCGCATACCGTCAGCAAGGCCGACACGAAGATCAAAAAGATCAAGATCAAGCCGAAAAAACCGAAGGCCGGGAAGACAGCGAAGGCCACGGTAAAGGTGCAGCGAATCGCGCCAGCGACCGAAAAACCGGGCGGCAAAATGAAGATCGCGCTCGACGGCAGAAAGATCGCCAACGTCAAGGTCAGGAAGGGCAAGGCGAAGTTCAAGCTGCCGAAGCTCGACGCGGGCAAGCACAAGCTGAAGGTCCGTTACAACGGCACCGGCAATTTCGCCAAGAGCGCCGGCAAGTCGACGTTCAAGGTGAAGAATTAGGTCCGCCGACCCTCCAAACCAGAATCATCACAGGCAAGATCATGTTCGCACGCATCCATGCCGCCACGAGTGGCGGAACCGAAAATCCGATGTGCGCTCGCCCGGGCAGCGCGATCGCCCTGTCGCTCCTCGCCCTCGTCGCGCTTGGCGCCGGGCCCGCATTGGCGGGCGACACCACGACGACGCTCGAGGCTTCGCCGACGAGCGTCTTCAGCGAGCCCGTCACCCTGACGGCCACCGTCGCCGCCACGGGCGCCGCACCCTCCGGCGCCTTGCGCATCCAGGACGGCGGCAAGACGATTGCGACGGAGACGCTGGTCGGCGGCCCCCTGGTCTATGCCGCGCTACACGCCGGCAGAGCCTTTGCCTGCGCGCTGCTCGACGACGACACCGTGCAATGCTGGGGCCGCAACTCGTCCGGCCAGCTCGGGGACGGGACCAACGACGGCAGGCTCACACCCGGGGCCGTGACCGGTCTTTCCGGCCCCGTGACGGACCTGGCGCTGGGGAGCGGCAGCTCCCATGCCTGCGCCCTGATCGACGATGGCACCGTGCAGTGCTGGGGCAACAATTTCCGCGGCCAGCTCGGCGACGGCACCACAGAGGAACGGCCGATCCCCGTATCGGTTACCGGTCTTGGTGGAACGGCCATCGCGATTGACGCCGGCGATCGGCATTCCTGCGCCATCCTTCAGGGCGGAAGCGTCCAGTGCTGGGGTGAGAACAACAAGGGTCAGCTCGGCGACGGCGGCACGACCGACAGCGCGGCGCCGGTGACGGTCGCCGGCCTGTCCGGCCCCGCGACGGCGCTCGCGCCGGGCCAGGAACACACCTGCGCCCTGATCCAGGGCGGCACCGTTCAGTGCTGGGGCAATGGGAGCAGCGGCCGGCTCGGCAACGGCGGCACCGCCGACAGCCTGACGCCGGTTTCCGTCAGCAGCCTTTCCGGCACTGTCACCGCGATCGCCTCCGGCTCCTTCCACACCTGCGCCCTGATCGACGGCGGCGCCATGCAGTGCTGGGGCCGCGGCACGTTCGGCCAGATCGGCAACGGCAGCACCAACTTCAATAACACGACGCCGCAGACTGTCAGCGGCATCAGCACCGCCACGGCGATTGCGACCGCTACCGTCAATTCCTGCGCCGCGCTTGACGGCGGCACGGCCAAGTGCTGGGGCTCGAACAGCGTCGGGGCGCTCGGCGACGGCACGAAGGTCCAGCGCAATTCACCGGTGTCCGTCCAGGGTCTGGCCGGCACCGTGACGGCGATGGCGGGCGGCGCCGGTGCCACCTATGCCCTGCTCGCTGACGGTTTACTGCAAGCCTGGGGCCTCAACACGGAAGGCGAGTTCGGCGACGGCACCACGACCAGCACCACGGCGCCGGTCGACGTCCTCGACCCCACGGTCAGCCGGACGGCCAGCCTGATCGTCGACGACCTGAAGGTCGGGGCGCATGCTTTCACGGCAAGCTACGGCGGCGACAGCGACAGTGATCCGTCCGGGTCGGACGTGGCCACCCATACGGTCGACAAGGCCAAGACCAGGATCAGGAAGATCAAGCTCAAGCCGGGCAAGCCGAAGGCCGGTCAAAAGGCCAGGGCAACGGTCGACGTACAGGCGCTGACGCCGGCAACCGCCAGACCGGCCGGCAAGCTGCAGGTCAAACTCGGCCGCAAGAAGGTCGCCAACGTCAAGGTGAAGGACGGCAAGGCGAAGTTCAGGCTGCCGACGCTCGCGGCGGGCAAGCAGAAGCTGAAGGTGAAGTTCCAGAAGTCCGGAAACTTCAAGGACAGCGCCGGCAAGAAGACCGTGCAGGTTAGAAACTGACCGGCGCTGAACGCGCATTCGCGCGGGGCCGGCGAAACCGGCCAAACGAAAAACGGCCCCGCGATCGCTCGCGGGGCCGTTCTTGTAAGCGCTTGGCGCGCGAAGGGATCAGGGAACGCGATCAGGCGGCCTGCTCGTCTTCCTCGCCGGTCTCCTGGTCGACGACCTTCATCGACAGGCGGACCTTGCCGCGGTCATCCAGGCCGACGAGCTTGACGTAGACCTCGTCGCCTTCCTTGACCACGTCGGTGACCTTCTCCGGGCGACCCTTGGAGAGCTGGGAGATGTGCACCAGCCCGTCGCGGGGGCCGAAGAAGTTCACGAAGGCGCCGAAGTCGACGACCTTGACGACCTTGCCGCGATAGATGGCGCCGACTTCCGGGTCGGCCGCAATCGACTTGATCCAGTCCATCGCCGCCTTGATGGCCTTGCCGTCGGAAGAGGCGACCTTGACGGTGCCGTCGTCCTCGACGTTGATCTTGGCGCCGGTCTTCTCGACGATCTCGCGGATCACCTTGCCGCCGGCACCGATCACTTCACGGATCTTGTCGACGGGAATCTGGATCACCTCGATGCGCGGGGCATGCTCGCCGAGCTCCGGACGCGCGGTGGTGATGGCCTTTGCCATCTCGTCGAGGATGTGCATGCGGCCGCCCTTGGCCTGATCGAGGGCGACCTTCATGATCTCCTCATTGATGCCGGCGATCTTGATGTCCATCTGCAGGGAGGTGACACCGGTTTCGGTACCGGCGACCTTGAAGTCCATGTCACCGAGATGATCCTCATCGCCGAGGATGTCGGACAGCACCGCATACCTGCCGTCCTCTTCGAGGATCAGGCCCATGGCGATGCCCGCCACCGGCCGCTTCAGCGGCACGCCGGCATCCATCAGCGCCAGCGACGTGCCGCAGACGGTGGCCATCGAGGACGACCCGTTGGACTCGGTGATCTCCGAGACGGCGCGCAGGGTGTAGGGGAACTCGGTGTGCTCGGGCAGGATCGGGTGCAGCGCACGCCAGGCGAGCTTACCGTGACCGATCTCGCGACGGCCGGCGCCGCCCATGCGGCCCGTCTCGCCGACCGAATAGGGCGGGAAGTTGTAATGAAGGAGGAACTTTTCCTTGTAGGTGCCCGCCAGCGAATCGACGAACTGCTCGTCTTCGCCGGTGCCCAGCGTGGCAACGACCAGCGCCTGGGTCTCGCCGCGGGTGAACAGCGCCGACCCGTGGGCGCGCGGCAAAATGCCGACTTCCGCCGAGATCGGGCGAACGGTCTTCAGATCGCGTCCATCGATGCGGATCTCGGTCTCGATGATCGAGCCGCGCACGATCTTCTTCTCGAGCTTCTTGAGGGCATCCTTGATCTTGCCCGGGTCGATGCTGTCGTCGGCGTCCGACGTCAGCGCCTCGTTGACCTTGTCCTTGACGGCCGAAACCGCGTCCTGACGCTCGGTCTTGACGGGGATCTTGTAGGCGGCGGCAAGACCTTCGGAGGCGATTCCGGCGACTTTGGTCTCGACTTCCGAATTGTCGGGGGCCGAGAAGGCGCGGGGCTCCTTGGCAGCCTTTTCGGCGAGCCTGATGATCGCGTCGATGACCGGCTGGAAGCCCTTGTGGCCGAACATGACGGCGCCGAGCATGGTGCCCTCATCGAGCTCCTTGGCTTCGGATTCGACCATCAAGACCGCATCGCCGGTTCCCGCGACGACCAGGTCGAGCGAGGATTCCGGCATGTCGTCGAGCGGCGGGTTGAGAATGTACTCGCCCTCGATGAAGCCGACGCGGGCGGCGCCGATCGGACCCATGAAGGGGGCGCCCGACAGGGTCAGCGCGGCCGACGCGGCAACCAGCGCCAGGACGTCGGGATCGTTTTCGAGATCGTGCGAGAGAACCGTGACGATCACCTGGGTTTCACAGCGGAATCCGGGAACGAACAGCGGACGGATCGGCCGGTCGATCAGGCGGGAGACCAGCGTCTCCTTCTCGGTGGGACGGCCTTCGCGCTTGAAGTAGCCGCCCGGGATCTTGCCGGCGGCATAGTATTTTTCCTGGTAGTTGACGGTCAGCGGCAGGAAATCGAGACCCGGCTTGGGCTCCTTGGCCGCGACGACGGTCGCCAGGACGGTGGTGTCACCATAGCTGGCGAACACGGAACCGTCGGCCTGGCGGGCCATCTTGCCCGTTTCGAGTACGAGCGGGCGGCCGGCCCACTCAATTTCTTCGCGATGGATATCAAACATTAGTCGTGCCTCATGGCTTCGCCGGGTGCGGGGCGAACCATGGGCAAGATGGCGAGAGACTCCCGAGCGTGGAGCGTCCGGCTATCCTCCCCATGGCCACCTGGCCTCCGGGGTGGAAGGCGGCGGTCAGTCCGCCGCCTAGCTAGTCCGTCAGCGGCGGATGCCGAGACGGCTGATGAGATCCCGGTAGCGCGCCTCGTCCTTCGACTTCACATAGTCGAGGAGGCGGCGGCGCTGGCTGACCATTTTCAGGAGTCCGCGCCGGGAATGGTTGTCTTTCTTGTGCGTCTTGAAGTGCTCTGTCAGGTTGACGATCCGCTCGGTGAGGATCGCGACCTGCACCTCGGGAGACCCGGTGTCGGTGTCGCCCTTGGCGTATTCCTTGATCAAAGTCAGTTTACGGTCTGCGGTAATCGACATAGCGACATCGTCTCCAAATCGGTTGCGCCCGGTCCTATCCGAGCAGGTTGAACACGCGCTTCGGGTGCAACTGGCCACGGTCTGCCTCAACGAGGGCGACTAGCTTTCCTTGCGTCGTCGCGTAAACCAGACCGCTCAGCACGGGTGCATCCCGCCCGCGCAGCAACACAGGTTGTCCATTTCGGAGCTGTGTCGCGTCCGATCGGCTGATGGCCAGCGCCGGGATGTCGTCCAGCGCGGTCTCGACCGGTCGTAGGGTATCGGCCAAGCAACCTTCAGAAGGATCGCCTGAGCCGGGGGCTCTATCGCACAACTCCTGCAGTTTATCCAGAGGAATCATGTCGTCTTCGCCGAAGGGGCCGACGACGAGACGGCGCAGCGCGACGATGTGGCCGCAGGTACCGAGCACGCGGCCCATGTCGCGGGCCAGCGCCCTGACATAGGTGCCCTTGCCGCACTCGCACTCGAATTCGGTTTCGCTGTGCCCGCTCCCGTCGGTCCGGGTCGGTCCGGTGCGCTCCAGGGTGAGGATTTCCACCTGACGCACCTTGAGTTCGAAGTCCTCGCCCTCGCGGGCCAAGTCGTAGGCACGCTCGCCGGCGACCTTGATGGCCGAGAAGCGCGGCGGCACCTGCTCGATCACGCCGGTGAAACGCGGCAAAATCGCATCGATTTCATCGTCCGTCGGGCGAACATCCGATGTTTCGACGGTTTTTCCCTCGGAATCGTCGGTATCGGTCTCCGCGCCCCAGCGCACGGTGAAGCGATAGACCTTCAGTCCGTCGACGACAAAGGGGACGGTCTTGGTGGCTTCGCCGAAGGCAACCGGCAGACAGCCCGACGCCAGCGGATCCAGCGTTCCGGCATGGCCCGCCTTGCGGGTGTCGAACAGGCGCTTCAGCCGCGATACGGCCTGGGTCGAGGTCAGGCCGACCGGCTTGTCGAGGATCAGCCAGCCGTGCACGGTGGATTCGCGTCTTCGGCGCGCCATCGGTCCGATTTTCCCCGTCAGTCTTCGTCGGAAGGCTTGTCGAGGTCGCGGGCGACCTCCGGGCTCTTCAGAAGCCGGTCGATCCGATCGCCTTCCTCGAAGCTGCGATCGATCTCGAACTTGAGGTCGGGCATGTATTTCAGCGTCACCTTGTGGGCGAGCTCGCCGCGCAGGAACTTCTTGTTGCGCTCCAGCGCCGTGATGATCTCGTCGATATGCTGGCCGCCGAGCGGCATGACATAGCAGATCGCGTGGCGCAGGTCCGGCGTCATCCGCACCTCGGGAACCGTCACGACGGCGGTGTCGAGAACCGGATCGGAGACGTCGCCGCGCTGCAGAACCTCGGACAGCGCGTGGCGCAACATCTCACCGACGCGCAACTGGCGCTGGGAGGGGCCCTGGCCCCCCGAATGGGACTGGCGGCTCATGCCCTGCCTCCCGAACCGATTGACGAATATGTTTCGCCGCAGCGCTCGAACGGCGCCGCGACCGGGGCAATCGCCCCGCCTTGACCTGACTTCATAACGATATCCTCGACGGTGCGGCGCGGGCTTGGACCGCGCCGGACACATCTCGCGTTAGATCACAGCGTCCGCTGGATCTCTTCGACGTTGTAGCACTCGATCACGTCGCCGGAGCGCATGTCCTGGTAGTTCTCGAACGCCATGCCGCATTCCTGGCCGGCCTTGACCTCGCGCACTTCGTCCTTGAAGCGCTTGAGCGTCGACAGCTTGCCTTCGTGGATCACGACGCTGTCGCGGATCAGGCGGACGCTGGCGCCGCGCTGGACGACACCATCGGTAATCCGGCAGCCGGCGACCTTGCCGACCTTGGAGATGTTGAACACCTCCAGGATCTCGGCATTGCCGAGCATCTCCTCGCGCAGCGTCGGCGAGAGCATGCCCGACATCGCCGCCTTCACGTCATCGATGAGATTGTAGATGACGTTGTAGTAGCGGATCTCGACGCCGTCGCGCTCGGCCGCCTCGCGGGCCTGCCGGTTGGCGCGGACGTTGAAGGCCATGATGATCGCGTTGGAGGCCGCGGCCAGCGTGACGTCGGATTCGGTGATGCCACCGACGCCCGACGACAGGATGCGGGCGGCGACCTCGTCGGTGCCCAGCGCATCGAGCGCGGAGACGATCGCTTCGGCAGAACCCTGCACGTCGGCCTTGAGCAACAGCGGGAACTCGTCGAGATTCTTCTCCTTGAGCTGGGTCATCATCTGCTCAAGCGAGGTCTTGGCGGCACCGCCGCGGGCCTGGAAGCGCTCGCGCTTCTTACGCTGGCGGTAGTCGCTGATCTCACGGGCGCGCGCATCGGAATCGACGACGGCGAACTGCTCGCCGGCTTCAGGCGTTCCGTCGAGGCCGAGCACCTCGACCGGCATCGCCGGACCGGCGGAGTCGATGTTGCGCCCATGGTCGTCGATGAGGGCACGGACCTTGCCGGACTCCGCACCGCAGACGAGGATATCGCCGACCTTGAGGGTGCCGCGCTGGACGAGCACCGTGGCGACCGGGCCACGGCCCTTGTCGAGCTTGGCCTCGATGACGACGCCTTCGGCGGGACGGTCCGGATTGGCCTTCAGCTCGAGCACTTCGGCCTGCAGCTGGATGCCTTCCAGAAGCTTGTCGAGATTGGTGCGCTTGAGCGCCGAAACCTCGACCTCGAGCGTATCGCCACCCATCGATTCGACGACGATCTCCTGACGCAGCAGATCGTTGCGCACGCGCGAGGGATCGGCGTCCGGCTTGTCCATCTTATTGATCGCCACGATCATCGGCACGCCGGCGGCGCGGGCGTGATCGATGGCCTCGATGGTCTGCGGCATGACGCCGTCATCGGCGGCAACCACAAGCACGACGATATCGGTGACCTTGGCGCCACGGGCACGCATCGACGTAAACGCCGCGTGGCCGGGCGTATCGATGAAGGTGATGACCTGGCCGTCGGGCGCCTTCGCCTGGTAGGCGCCGATGTGCTGGGTGATGCCGCCGGCCTCGCCGGACACGACATTGGCCTCGCGGATGGCGTCGAGCAGCGACGTCTTGCCGTGGTCGACATGGCCCATGATGGTCACGACCGGGGGCCGCGGCGTCATGTCGGCGGGATCATCGTCGTCGCCGTGCAGGCCTTCCTCGACGTCGGATTCCGAAACGCGCTTCACCTTGTGGCCCATCTCGGTCGCGATGATCTCGGCGGTGTCGGCGTCGATGACGTCGTTGATCTTCAACATCTGGTCCTGTTGCATAAGAAGCTTGATCACGTCGACGGCCCGTTCGGCCATGCGGTTGGCAAGCTCCTGGATGGTGATCGTCTCCGGCAGAACCACTTCGCGGACAATCTTCTCGCCCGGCTCACGCGGCCCGGCGGCGCGGCGCTCGCGCTCACGGCGGCGGCGCATCGCGGCGAGCGAGCGATTGCGCTCGTTCTCGTCAAGCGCATTGGAGATGGTGAGGCGGCCGCGGCGGCGCTCCTCGACGCGACGGACCGGCTTCTGCTCGGCCTGCTTGCGCTTGGCCTTGGCGGCCTCGGATTCTTCGGCTGCGCCGCGCGGCTTGGGCGCGGAAGCGGCAGCGGCCGGCCTGGCG
>CAJQNW010000510.1 GCA_905479765.1 uncultured Tepidamorphus sp.
GACAACTTCGACGCCATCAGCACCGGCAGCCTGTCGTTGGACATCGCGCTGGGTATCGGCGGCCTGCCCAAGGGCCGCGTCATCGAGATCTACGGTCCCGAGGGCAGCGGCAAGACGACCGTCTGCCTGTCGGCCATCGCCAACTGCCAGAAGGAGGGCGGCACCGCGGCGTTCATCGACGCCGAGCACGCCCTGGACCCGGTCTACGCCCGCAAGCTGGGCGTTGATATCGACAACCTCCTGGTCAGCCAGCCGGACAACGGCGAGCAGGCCCTGGAGATCGCCGAGATGCTCGTGCGCTCGGGCGCCGTCGACATCCTGGTCATCGATTCGGTGGCGGCCCTGGTGCCGCGGGCCGAGATCGAGGGGGAGATGGGAGACCACCACGTGGGCCTGCAGGCCCGCCTGATGAGCCAGGCGCTGAGGAAGCTGACCAGCTCGATTTCCCGCTCCAACACCATGGTCGTCTTCATCAACCAGATCCGCATGAAGATCGGCGTGATGTTCGGCAGCCCCGAGACGACCACGGGCGGCAACGCGCTCAAGTTCTATGCGTCCGTCCGCCTCGACATCCGCCGCATCGGCGCGATCAAGGACCGCGACGAGGTCGTCGGCAACCAGACCCGCGTCAAGGTCGTCAAGAACAAGCTCGCCCCGCCCTTCCGCGAGGTCGAATTCGACATCATGTACGGCGAAGGCGTCTCCAAGACCGGCGAATTGCTCGATCTGGGCGTCAAGGCCGGCGTGGTCGAGAAATCCGGCGCCTGGTTCTCCTACGACAGCCAGCGCCTCGGCCAGGGCCGCGAGAACTCCAAGCAGTTCCTGCGCGACAATGTCGAGATCGCCAACCAGATCGAGACCGCGATCCGCCAGAACGCCGGCCTCGCCGTCTCCATCATACCCCCGTCGGAGCGTGAAGAAGATGATGACGGAGACGCCGCCCTGGAGGCCTGAACGCCAACATCGCCTTTAAGATTACCAAGCCCGGGCCCGCGGTTACAACCGCCTGGCCCGGGTTTTTCGTATCCGAGGATCCGCCCGGTTCACCCTTTCCCGTTGATCGCCATGTCGATGGCCGCTTCGCAATGCAGCTGCGTCGTCGAGAACGACGGCACATTCAGGTCCTCAGGCGCAAGCAGCAACGGGATCTCGGTGCAGGCAAGCACGGCGCCCTCGGCCCCACGCGTGGCGAGATCGTCGACAATCTTCACGTAGCCACGACGGGTCTCCTCGGTGAATACGTCGTGGACCATTTCTTCATAGATGGAGTCGTGGATAAAGGCTTTCTCGGCCTCGTTGGGCACCAGCGTTTCGATGCCGTGGCGGGCGAGCACCTGCGGATAGAAGTTTCCTTCCATCGTCTTGCGCACCCCCAGCAGAGCGACCCTGCACAGTCCGGCGGCCTTTATCGCCGCAGCCGCCGCTTCGGCGATATGCAGGAACGGGATGCCGACTTGCGGCGCGATCTCGGAGACGAACCGGTGAACGTCGTTGCAGCAGATGACGATGAAACTCGCACCCGCCCGCTCGACGCTTCTGGCAGCGGCGAGGATCTGCGTGCAGGCGGCCGCCTCGTCCTGCCGCTCGATCACCGCGTCGACGTAGTCCTGCCGGTTGACGCTTTCCAGCACCAGATGCGCCGAGGTAACGCCGCCAAGCCGGGCCTGGGCAATCTGGTTGAGGCGGCGATAGTAGTCCGCCGTCGAAACCCAACTTAAGCCACCGATAAGACCAATTTTCTGCATTGTTCGCCTTTCGATTGTCGTTTGGACGCGCCGAAACTAGTGCACTCGGCTGACTGCGCGAACCCCGCCCGCACGCCCGCTGTGTCGCCTGCCTTGAGTGCCACGGCGCGTTGACTATCTGATCATGTGGACAGTCCGCGGACCCGCCGCTAAAACCACGCCCAGCCGAACGCTTCGGCAAATCCAGTCTTGCAGCACCAACAATAGGTTCCGCCCGATGACCGGCGTCAACGAGATCCGCACCGCGTTCCTCGACTACTTTGCCAAGAACGGGCACGAAATCGTCGCCTCGGGACCGCTGGTGCCGCGCAACGACCCGACGTTGATGTTCACCAACGCCGGCATGGTGCAGTTCAAGAACGTCTTCACCGGCGCCGAGCAGCGCCCCTATAAGCGCGCCACCACCGCCCAGAAGTGCGTGCGCGCCGGCGGCAAGCACAACGACCTCGACAACGTCGGTTACACGGCGCGCCACCACACCTTCTTCGAGATGCTCGGCAACTTCTCGTTCGGCGACTATTTCAAGGATCTCGCCATCGAGCTAGCCTGGAACCTCGTCACCCGCGAATTCGGTCTCGACAAGGACCGCCTGCTCGTCACCGTCTACGCCGAGGACGACGAAGCGCACGCCCTGTGGAAGAAGATCGCCGGCCTGAGTGATGACAAGATAATCCGCATCCCCACCAGCGACAACTTCTGGGCGATGGGCGAGACTGGCCCCTGCGGCCCCTGCTCGGAGATCTTCTACGACCACGGCGCCCACATCCCCGGCGGCCCCCCCGGCAGCCCGGATGAGGATGGGGATCGGTTTATCGAGATCTGGAACCTCGTCTTCATGCAGTTCGAGCAGATGAGCGCGGACGAGCGCGTCTCGCTGCCCAGGCCCTCGATCGACACCGGCATGGGGCTGGAACGGATCGCCGCCGTCCTCCAGGGCACCCACGACAACTACGAGATCGACCTGTTCCGCCACCTTATCGCCGCCTCGGTGGACCTCACCGGCGTCCCCGACGAGGGCGCCAGCCGGCCGAGCCACCGGGTCATCGCCGACCACCTGCGCGCGTCGTCCTTCCTGATCGCCGACGGCGTGCTGCCGTCGAACGAAGGCCGCGGCTACGTGCTGCGCCGGATCATGCGCCGCGCCATGCGCCACGCCGAGCTGCTCGGCATGAAGGAGCCGCTGCTGTGGAAGCTGGTGCCGGTGCTGGTTGCCGAGATGGGCCGCGCCTA
This sequence comes from uncultured Tepidamorphus sp., assembly GCA_905479765.1. Lineage (GTDB taxonomy): Bacteria > Pseudomonadota > Alphaproteobacteria > Rhizobiales > Tepidamorphaceae > Microbaculum. The sequence continues at coordinate 2,976 of CAJQNW010000510.1, forward strand.
CCCCGAGCTCACCCGCGCCGAAGCGCTGGTCACCGAGACGCTGGAGCTTGAGGAAACCCGCTTCCGCAAGACCCTGGTGCGCGGCCTCGACCTGCTCAACGAGGCGACCGCCGGCATGAACGCGGGCGCGACGCTGGAAGGCGAAACCGCCTTCAAGCTCTACGACACCTACGGCTTCCCGCTCGATCTCACCCAGGACGCGCTGAAGAACCGCGGCATCAAAGTCGATACCGCCGGCTTCGACAACGCCATGGCGCGCCAGCGCGAGGACGCCCGCGCCGCCTGGGCGGGCTCCGGGGAGGCTGCCACCGAGACCGTCTGGTTCGGCCTGCGCGACCGCGTCGGCTCGAGCGAATTCCTCGGCTACGACACGGAAGTCTCCGAAGGCGTCGTCACCGCGCTCCTGAAGGACGGCCACGAGGTCTCCCGCTTGAGCGCCGGCGACGAGGGCATCGTCGTCCTCAACCAGACGCCGTTCTACGCCGAATCCGGCGGCCAGGTCGGCGACACCGGCGTCATGCGCGGCACGAGTGCCGGCACGCCTGCGTCGTCAAGGCCGGCCCGCTTCACCGTCACCGGCACGCAGAAGAAGCTCGGCGCCATCTGGGCCCATGTCGGCGTGGTGGAGGACGGCGAGATCGAGATCGGCCAGGCGCTGGAGCTGAACGTCGACCACGCGCGGCGCACCGACGTGCGCGCCAACCATTCCGCCACCCACCTGCTGCATGCCGCGCTGCGCCAGGTGCTGGGCGATCACGTCGCGCAGAAGGGCTCGCTGGTCGCGCCGGACCGTCTGCGCTTCGATTTCTCCCATCCCAAGCCGGTCGGCCCCGCCGAGATGGAGACAATAGAGGATCTCGCCAACGACGTGATCCTGCAGAACGGCGACGTCACCACCCGCGTCATGGCGGTCGACGAAGCGATCGAATCCGGCGCCATGGCGCTGTTCGGCGAGAAATACGGCGACGAGGTCCGCGTCGTGAGCATGGGTCATGCTCCGATGGGCCAGCCTTCCGAGGGAACGTCGGCCTCACAAGGCAAGGGCGCGAATGCCGCCCCCGGCGCGGATGCGCCAAAGGCAAAAAACCATGGAGCAAATGCTCCATGGTCGGTGGAGTTGTGCGGCGGCACGCATGTCGCCCGCACCGGCGATATCGGCCTGGTGGCGATCGTGGCCGAGGGCGCGGTGGCCGCCGGCGTCAGGCGCGTCGAGGCGCTGACGGGCGATGCGGCCCGGCATTATCTCACCCGCCAGGACCAGCGCCTGCGCGCCGTCGCGGCTGAATTGAAGGTGACGCCCGACGAGGTGGAGGAGCGGCTGAAAAGCCTGCTGGACGAGCGCAAGACCCTGGAGCGGCAATTGGCCGAGACCCGCCGCAAGCTCGCGATGAGTGACAGTTCCGGGGGCGGCGGCGGCCCGGAGATCGTCACCGTGGGCGATATCAAATTCCTCGGCCGGGCGATCGAGGGCGTCCAGCCGAAGGACCTGCGCGGCCTGGCCGACGACGCCAAGACGAAGGTCGGCTCCGGCGTCGTCGCCATCGTCGGCGTCAGCGAGGACGGCAAGGCGGCGATCGTGGTCGGCGTCACGGATGACCTGAAGGACCGCATCAGCGCCGTCGATCTGGTGCGTCTGGGTGCTGAAGCACTTGGGGGCAAGGGCGGCGGCGGCCGCCCCGACATGGCCCAGGCTGGCGGGCCCGACGGGTCAAAGGCGGAGGAAGCGCTTGCGGCGATTTCGGGGGCGTTGGGAGAAGTGGCGGGGGCTTGGGGGCGACAGCCCTCGCATTCTAATCAGGAGTAAGTGCAGTATTAGTTTATTGAAAGCAGATCTAAATATAGCTTGCCAGTTGAAATATATATAGGTTCCAAGAAATTCCAAATTAGGACAACTCGACTCCCACGAGAAGCAATGCGGCGCGCTCGACATGTGGCAGTACTGTCTCCACTACTTGCTGACCGTCGGGGAAATTTTCGAAGATCAAGTCCTTCTCCCCGGCGTGTACGATGGCACAGCGAATCTGATATATTAACGCTGCACCTGTCTTCCATTTCCCACCGCCGCCAGTCCTCGACAATTTCCGGAATAGTGCAGTACAGAATTGGTTCGCGTTATTGAGCTGATCAAGTGCGTTCCAACAAGATTCGAAAGCATCTTGTTGTGTTTCCGCCAAACTGACGATCTGGCCCATTTCGGATTTTAAGGATTCTACTGCACTTCTCAGTGCTACATTTGGCTCGGCATCGAAACTGGTGATCAACTTGTGTTTGATCTCTGCCAGAAATCTTGCTTCAATTATGCGGTAGAGTTCGAGAAATCTGAATTTCAGTGGTGACGTTCGGAACGAGTTGGACAAGCAGCTTAACACGACATTGTTCAAATGCTCCGCGGCTCTCTCGTCGATAAGCGCTTGGGTCGCACCGTCGAAGAGGAGGCTGTCACCAGCCATTGGTTTATCGACCACCCGGAGTATCTTCCGGAAGTCATCTGATGCTGCGGCTGGACCAATTGAGATTTCCGCATCGCCTTCCAGGAGAATGGTAAGTTGATTTGGCTCCGCCGCCGCGACCGCCTGGACGAGCGCTATCTCGGCCGCTGTAGGCAACTTATGATCCACACCTGAAGGGAAACCGAAGCATTCAGCTAAGCCTTCCCCTTTGTGCGCTATGGCCCAGTAGTAAGGTGCCGTGATCTCTCTGGGATCGATATTTACTTCGTTCGGAAACTCTCCACCTGCAAGGATACGGGCCGCTTCAACAGCCGCCTCCGTACCCAACTCCAGCGGCCCTAACCGCAAAGAACGGGTGGAATCCAAATCCTGAGCAGACGCGACTCCAAGAGCCTCG
>CAJQNW010000511.1 GCA_905479765.1 uncultured Tepidamorphus sp.
TGCTCGGCGGCACGCAGTCGTTGCACACCAATTCCTTTGATGAGGCAATCGCTCTGCCGACGGAGCTTTCCGCCCGGATCGCGCGCAACACACAACTCATTCTGCAACATGAGACCGGCGTGACCAAAGTCGTCGATCCGCTGGCCGGGTCGTACTATGTCGAGAGCCTGACCAAGGACCTCGCCGACGCTGCCTGGGCCTTGATCGAAGACATCGAGGCGCTGGGCGGAATGACCAAAGCGGTCAATGACGGGTTGCCCAAACGGCTTATCGAAGAGGCGGCGACGCGCCGGCAGGCTGCCGTCGACCGCGGCGACGCGGTGATCGTCGGCGTGAACAGATACAGACTCGAGACCGAGGACCACATCGACATCCTCAACATTGACAACCGGGCGGTTCGGGAAGCGCAGGTACGTCGCATCGAAACGACAAAGCGTCAGCGCGATCCCAAGTGCGCTGACGCTGCCCTTGCCGCGCTGGGCGAGATCGCCCGCACCGGCAAGGGCAATCTCCTTGAAGCGGCTATCGGCGCAGCGAGGGCGCGCGCGACGTTAGGGGAGATATCCGATAACATGCGCGCTGTCTTCGGTGACCATGTGGCCGTGCCGATTGTAATCTCCGACGTCTACGCTAGCGAAAATGGGGGTGAGCCAGATTACGTTAACCTGAACCAACGGGTCAAGACGGTCGCGTTGAGCCTCGGCAGGCGGCCCAAAATCATGGTCGCAAAGCTCGGACAGGACGGCCATGACAGGGGGGCCAAAGTCATCGCGTCCGCCTTCGGAGACTTAGGCTTCGATGTGGTCTCGGGACCCTTATTCCAGACACCGGAAGAAGCCGCCGATACGGCCGTGAAAGCCAATGTCCACGTCGTCGGCCTGTCGTCGCTCGCCGCCGGGCACAAGACACTCGCGCCTCAACTGATCCAAGCCTTGAAGGCGATTGGCCGGACGGACATCATCGTCGTCGCTGGTGGCGTGATCCCGCGTCAGGATCACGATTTTCTGATCGAACAGGGAATTTCAGCGATCTTCGGTCCAGGCACGAATGTGGTGGGCGCAGCCCGCAGCGTTCTCGACCTGATAGAAGGAAAGAGGGGAAACCAATAGATTCTCGCGTTGAGCCGAAGACGGCTACCGATGCTTTGCCGGTTCCGGAGCCGGTCGAGATCATTTCCGGGATCGTGACGGTGGAAATAGGCGCAGACCTGGTGATGAGGGTTCCCGGCGATGTACCGGTTGATCGGGTCGCGGCCTTGGTGCGCGCGATGCGCGGGACGGCACGATCGTCGCGGGCCAACGATTACCGATCCTGATCGCGACGCGGCCGGTGGACTTTCCGCTGTGACCATCGGGCGCTGGCATTGATGGTGCCGACGGCAATGTCACTTTAACTTCCCTCCGGGCATGTCGCCAGCGTTCTGCCTTACGGATTGATTTCAGGCCATGGTTCCCGTCACAGCTTTCCACACCGCGTGTCCGGCTGCGCACAGAATCCGCCAGCTCCGACAGAGACAGGGTAACGCTCGCTATCCGGACGCGAGAACCACTCCGAGGAAACGCGGCCGATCCGCTCGCCGCGGCTGACATCTACCTTGTAGCCGCTGTTGATTTCACGGCGAACACCATGAGCCTGCATGTCCATGAGACCAAACTCCATGACGGGCGCCGAGAGCCTCTCTCTCGACACTCAACCCGTCATGGAAACCCGGTCCAAGCTCTCACTCTCCAAGGGTATGTTGAGGAACCTCGACGCTGAAGGAGCCGGTTGCTCTTACATCTTCGTCGCGTAGGGGAGCGGCCGCACTCTCTCCGCAACGTATGCACCGCTGTTGCCGATGGTAAGTAGCGAGGGCGGGCCCAGTCTCCTAAACAGTCTTCCTTCTAATGGGCGGCAGGTCGGTACAGACACCTTCGGCAACTTCGGCTGCCATGCCGATGATCTCGCCGAGCGTCGGATGCGGATGGATGGTCTTGCCGATATCGACGGCATCCGCTCCCATCTCAATCGCCAGGCAGATCTCGCCTATCATATCGCCGGCGGCCGCGCCGACGATGGCCCCGCCGACGATGCGGTGCGTCTCCTTGTCGAACACCAGCTTGGTGAGGCCATAATCTGCGCCATTGGCAATGGCCCGGCCAGACGCTGCCCACGGGAATTTGCCGACCTCGACCGCGCGGCCCGCCACTTTGGCCGCGTCCTCAGTCATACCGACCCAGGCAATCTCCGGGTCGGTATAGGCGACCGAGGGCAAGACCTTGGCGTCCATGAAACTCTTGAGCCCGGTTGCCGCCTCGGCAGCGACATGGCCCTGATGGACCGCCTTGTGCGCCAGCATGGGATTGCCGATGACATCGCCGACGGCAAAGACGCTCTGGTTGCGGGTGCGCATCTGCGCATCGACCTCGATGAACCCCCTGGCGTCGAGCGTGACACCGGCAGCATTGAGTTGCAGCCCTTCCGCCGCCGGGCGCCGACCTGCCGCCTGCAGGATTAGGTCGTAGCGTCGCACACCCGCCCCCTCGCCGCTCGTCGTCACAACGAGCTCATCCTTCTCAGCGACCACGCTTTCGACGCGCGCGCCGACCAGCAAGGCATCGAAGCGATGGGCGTTACGCTTGCGCCATGTCTCGACGACGTCGCGGTCGACGTCAGGCAGCAGTCTGTCGAGCTGTTCGACCACCTCGACCCGCGCGCCGAGTGCGCTGTAGACGGTGCCCATCTCGAGCCCGATAATGCCGCCGCCGATGACCAGCATGCGTTCGGGAACAAAAGGCAGCTCCAGTGCGCCGGTGGAATCGACGATACGCGGATCGTCAGGCAGGAAGGGCAGCCTGACCGGCACCGAGCCGGCGGCGACGATCGCCTTGGCGAAGACAATCCTGCGGCTTGTGCCGTCGAACAGTTCGACTTCGACTGCAGTGGCATCCGCAAACATCGCCGCGCCCCTGACAATCTCGACCTTGCGCAGACGTGCCATCCCCTTCAGCCCGTCGGTGAGCTTGCTGACGACACCAGTCTTGAAGCTGCGCAGCTTGTCGAGATTGACGGTCGGCGTGTCGAAGGCGACGCCGTGGTCGGCGAGACGTTCTGCCTCTTCCTTGATCGCCGCGACATGCAGCAGTGCCTTGGACGGAATGCAGCCGACATTGAGGCAGACACCGCCAAGCGTCGCGTCGCGTTCGACAAGGACCACGCGCTGGCCGAGATCGGCGGCGCGAAAGGCCGCGGAATAACCGCCCGGTCCGCCGCCGATCACCAGCACGTCGCAATCAGGCACAGCACCCGGTGCCGGCAATGGCGTTGGTGTCGCCGCTGCCTCAGCCGGCACCTCGGGTTTGACCTCATCCGCTGCCACTTCCACCGTGGCGATCAGCGCGCCTTTGGAAACGCGCTGTCCGATGGCCAGTTCGACCGAAGCGATGCGCCCGGCAAATGGCGACGGCACGTCGATCGACGCCTTGTCGGATTCGAGAATGATCATCGTCTGGTCGAAGGCAACGATGTCGCCTGGCTTGATATGCACCTCGATGACGGCGATGTCCTTGAAGTCGCCCATTTCGGGCACCTTGATTTCGGCAATGCTCATCTTGGCCTCAAACGATCGCGCGGCGGAAATCGCCCAGAAGGGCTGATATGTGGCCGAGGAACCTGGCGGCGGCGACACCGTCGATGACCCGGTGATCCCACGACAGCGAGACCGGCGTGATCAGCCTCGGCTGGAAGGCCTTGCCGTCCCAGATCGCTTCCATCGCCGA
>CAJQNW010000512.1 GCA_905479765.1 uncultured Tepidamorphus sp.
CGACGACGACGCCGGCGGCGATGAAGCCCAGCACGGTGCCGAGCCGGAAGCGGTGGAACACCGGCACGACGACGCCGGCGACGATCAGGAAGACGAGCGCGTCACTGAGCCAGGCCTGATCTTCCAACGTGCTTCCCCTGTCGCTGCCCCGAGCCCCCGGCCTACCACCTGGTCGACTCACGACCCCAGTGTGCCCGTTAACGGCGCCGACGCGAAGAGGCCGCGCGAAGGGGCCCGCGCGACGGGCCCGGCGGTATCGCAGGGGCAGGCGAGGGGGGGGCCGGTGGTGCGTCAGTCGTCCTCGGCGATCAGGCTTTCGAGCCGGCGCGTGACCGCGGCGCGGAACGCGTCTATGTCGTCGAATCCGTCAGGCAGGCTCACATCCCGCGCCTGCCGTGCGCCTCCTCTCTCCGGGGTCAACCCGCGCTCGAGATCGACCAGCGTCTGCAGCGTGCGGGCGAGGGCGGAGAGGTCCTGCGCGGCGCGGATGGTGCCTGAGGGCGCGCCCGCCTCGTGCAGGCCGGCCAGATGCCGGTCGATGGCGCGCCACAGGCGCCCGGCCGTCGCGGCGCGGTCGATGTCCGCGAAGCCGGGCGTGGCCAGGCCCGTGGCGCCGCTGTCGGCCTGTCCGGCTTCCGGCGGGTCCGCCTGACGTGGCTCCCCTTGTGTCTCCGCCGGCTCGCCGTTGCCTTCCAGGGCCAGCAGCGCCGGCGTCGGGGGCAGCGGCGGGCGCAGCTTCACCTTGCGCGGGGTGACGCCGGGCCGGCGCGTGGTCGCCCACTGCTCGCGCCGCGCGCGCTGGTAGATCGCCGATTCCGAGACCTCGGCGAGAATGGCGATCTCGGCGATGGTGAGTTCGGAGGCTTCATAGAGCTTGCGGACCAGCGCGAGCCGGTCCTCGGGCAGATGGGGCATCGAAGTGTCCTTCGTGATCGGGTTGGGACTGGCCGGGAGGCTGTGACGGCTGCGTCACGGTCTCCCTCCCCCAAATGAAGTCGGGTGTTCCCGACTTCATTATCGACAGAGCCAACATCGGAAACATCCGATGTTGGGATGGGGGAGGGTCGGGGTGGGGGCGCCCGGCGCGCAGCGTCGGGCGTATCAGCCTCAGACGCTCCGCTTGCTGCGCTCGCTTCGCGCCCCTCCCCCGACCCCTCCCCACGAGGGGGAGGGGCGTTTTATGCCTCGGGAGAACGAAAGAGCGGCGCCTATGCGACAAAGCCGCCGGGCTCGGGGCCGCGGCGGCCGGTCATAGGCGCAATGGTGCGGTAAACCGTCACCATGAGCCGCAAACGTTGAGTTAACCCCTCATGGTGAGGAGCGGGCCAGAGGCCCGCGTCTCGAACCATGCAGGCCCAAACCTCTCGGTCGTCATCCCGGAAACCGCAATGCGGTTATCCGGGATCGGAGAGCCACGGACAGCGCGGGGGCTCTCCGATCCCGGCTCTGCGCGCCAAAGGCGCTTGGCCGGGATGACGATGGATGGGGTGTTGTGGGTGGTTAAGCAGGGCCACTCGACGCTGGCCGACCCCGGTTACGGGCATATGTGTCGAGTGTGCCGGCAGTCTAGCAGAGGAGCGGCACGGTGGGCAAGGAAATAATTCCTATTACTGTGCTAGAAAGGCCCCCTCCGCGAATGGCTCTGACGCATCGGTCTTAGAGGCACGCCTAATCGCTTCTCTTGCGTCCTGCGAGTATTTCCATTATAAGATTATAAGATTAACAATCCGAATGGAGATTCCTATGTCCCCGACCGTCGAGCTCTCGCCCGAAACATTTGCGCGACTCCAACGCCAGGCAGTTCCGCTGGTCGACAACATTGAGACAGTCGTCAATCGTGTCCTCGATTTTTACGAGGAAAGGACGAAAGCGCCGGGAGAAGATTCAAGCCAGCCGACTGATGAAATCCGGGAATTCAACCCGGCCTCTCCGCCTGACCTCAAGCACACGAGAGTGTTGGCGGCTTCTCTTTGCGGAAGGGAGCTTTCTCGCGCTGAATCCAACTGGAACGCGATGCTCAATATGGCGATACGCGAGGCCAACGCCCGACTAAATTCCCCGGACGAGGTGCGGCGCCTTGTTATCGTTAATTGTGTTGCGGCGCGAAAAGAGGATGAAGGCTATCGATTTCTATCAGACGTCGGCCTTTCGGTGCAGGGACAAGACGCCAATGCCGCGTGGAAAGCCACTCATCATATCCTGAAGCAGCTAGGCTGCGCCGCCGATGTCCAGTTTGGATGGCGCGTAAAAGACGATGCAGCCTTTCCGGGAAAAGCCGGTCGTCTACTGGTAGTGGAGAAATAGAATCGTTCTGGGTCATTCTCGTCCTGGATTGTGTGCCAGATCTTTCCAGTTCTGCGCAGACGTTATTGCGTATGATAGACGATGACGACACGCACTTGAACCGCTAATATATCGTGGTTCGTGACTGGTATAAGACTAGATTAAGTGTAGCGTCAAATACGGAACAGGTGTTTCATGAAACTCGAAGTCGTTGGAATAGATTATGACAATCGCATCAACAATTTCATGGTAATCGCCAGATCAGACTATGATTGGTATCTTGAAAAGACTCAAGGTTCAGAGGAAAATCTTGCTATTCAGCGGGACATCATTAGGGGTGCTAAGCCGTACAAAAATCTCAGGGCCGACATTAAGATGGGCTGCATACTGCCCACTATCGTCCTCGCTGTTCGGGACATCGACGCGTTAGTTACCGACAATTACGATAGAAATGACGGGTTCATAACGGCCACTAGAGCTGATTTGAATTCGCTGCAAGACGCTATCGCGAAAACAACTCCTTCCAACGTAGACATTGTCGATGGCCTGCAGCGAACCAATGCCCTTCGACAAACGCTTGCAGAGTTAAATGACGAAGAGCGCCCGGTTTTCCTACAACGATCCCTGAGGCTTGAAATCTGGGTCAATATTGCCTTTTTCCCGCTTGCGTACCGCATGTTGCTCCTGAACGCCGGCCAGCGCCCGATGTCGATGAAGCACCAGATCGATATTTTGTCGGGAGGATTGGCTGAAGACCTTCAAGACCTTCGTGGTATCGAGATAATTCGGCTGAAGGACCACAAGCGTCGGGTCCGTCCGGGACAATTTCACCTCTCGACTTTAGCACAGGCATTCCAAGCCTGGATGCAAAGAAGCCCCAACGTCGATCGCACCAATCTTGTAGTTGAGACAATGGTGGTAGACGAGGCTCTGGACTCACTTGGCATAGATCTGACCGACAACGACGGCAATCAGCGTGACGGATTTCGCCAGTACGTTGACTGGCTCTTGCAGCTCGATCGCGCTCTCGGAGAAGCAAACAATCGATTCTTCGGAAACGATACAGTTGTGCTCGGTTTCGCTGCGGCTATTGGTTTCGCACATAAGAATGAGACGCTGCAGGATCGCCTTCCCGGCGCAATGGAGAAGATGATCGCTGACGCGGAGAAAGACCAGGAGAACCCTCTAGGTGTAGATACTTTCGAGCAAATCCGTAGGAGCGTGGACACGAAACGCAGCAACGTAGGCGAGGCAACCCGGGGTCTCGTATTTAGAGCAGTGCGCGAATACATCATGCAGGGTGGGACT
>CAJQNW010000513.1 GCA_905479765.1 uncultured Tepidamorphus sp.
GTGCAGGCCCACGTCGGCATCGGAGTGGCCAAGCAGCCCAAGGTCGTGCGGGATTTTGATGCCGCACAGCGTCACTGCGCCGCCAGGCGCAAACCGATGCACATCGAAGCCGGTGCCGACACGCGTTTCCGGACGCGGGGCGTGCCGGGAAAAAGCCAATTCGGCCATCTCGAAATCCTCCGGGGTCGTCATCTTGCGGTTGGCCGGATCGCCTGTGACGAGGGCGACCGGCAGACCGGCCCATTCAGCAATCGATGCGTCGTCGGTGAATTCACTGTCGAGCGAACGCGCGCGCCGGTGCGCCTCAAGGATTTCGGCGAAGCCAAAACCCTGCGGCGTTTGGGCGGCGAACACGCTGTGCCTGTCGACCGTTTCTGCGATGTTTCCATCGCCTGTCGAGCGCTTCAGCGTATCGGTGACAGGAAGGGCGGGGATAGCGCCGGTGGAGTGGTCAAGTCCATCGAGCGTGCGGTCGATGAGGGTCGCGGAGACGAACGGACGGGCCGCGTCGTGGATCAGCACCTTGTCGGGGGATGCGGCCGCGACTGCTTCCAGCCCGGCATAAACGGAGGCCTGGCGGGTTGCGCCACCGGGTACCAGGGCGAGAAGGCCTTCACGCTCGCCCATCAAATCGTTGTATCGGTCGATCCAATCACCATTGATGACCACGAGGACCGCATCGACACGCGGGTGATCGAGAAACGGGGTGATGGCCCGGTCGATCATCGGGCGTCCGCCCAACAGGCGAAACTGTTTCGGCTCGGAAATCTGCCCATCCGTTGATCCGACAATGGCCCGGGTGCCCGTTCCGCCGGCGACGATAATAGCAATTGTCTTCATTGCGTCCTGATAGCGCGGTATCGCTTTACGTGCTTGAAAAATCTACTTTTAAACCGTGTTCAGCATGTTACTGACAGGCAAATCGTTTTTGTTGCACTGCGATACAAGTTGTCTAAAATGCGGGCAGTATGCAAAACGCACATCAAATGGGCATAAATGACGCCGGGTCAGGCGGAGTAACGGTCGGCGGCCACACGTTCGCCGGGCGGGCTCTGCTCGCGCCGATGTCCGGCATCACCGATGCGCCCTTCCGCCGGCTGGCGCATGGGTTCGGAGCGAGCCTCGTCGTCTCCGAGATGGTGGCGAGCGAAGAGCTGGTCCAACAGAAGCCCGACGCCGTGCTGCGCCTGGAAGGCGAGGGCGTAATGCCCAACGTCATACAGCTTGCCGGATGCGAAGCCAAATGGATGGGCGAGGGCGCCCGTCTGGCCGTGGGTGCCGGGGCCGACATCGTCGACATCAACATGGGCTGCCCGTCGCGGCGGGTGACCAACGGATGGTCAGGCTCGGCGCTGATGCGCGACCTGGACACCGCCTGCCGTCTCATCGAAGCAACCGTCGAAGCCGTCGACGTGCCGGTGACCCTGAAGATGCGGCTTGGCTGGGACCGGACGTCGCTTAATGCGCCCGAACTGGCGTCGCGCGCCGAGGGGCTGGGCGTCCAGATGATCACGGTTCACGCCCGTACGCGCTGCGATTTCTACAAGGGACCGGTCGATTGGCCCGCAGTGCGGGCGGTCGTCGAAGCCGTTGGCGTCCCGGTGGTGGTCAACGGCGATATCACAGACCTAGATGGTGCCCGCGAGGCATTGGCTCTGTCCGGAGCCAACGCCGTCATGATCGGCCGGGGCGCTTACGGCCAGCCCTGGCGCGTCGGGGCTTTGGCGCGGGCGCTCGAAAGCGGCGTGGAGACGCTTGATCCGCCGCCGGACAACATCGCTGAGATCGTTCTTAGCCACTACGAGGCGATGCTCGCGCACTATGGCACCGAACTCGGCGTTCGCGTCGCACGAAAGCATCTGGGCTGGTACCTGGAGACGACTCGCATGCCTGCGGAGCAGGCCGCGTGGCGGAAAGTCCTGTTGACGGAATCCGATCCGCGCACAGTCGCCGCGGCTATCCCGGCAGCCTTTACCGCCGGTCAGTTGGAGTTTGCAGCGTAATGATGAGCGCCCTGCTCGATAAAGTCTCCTCGCGGGGCGGGAACACGCCCGCGCCGGAGTCCGTATTCAACGCTTTGCCGCATCCCGTCGTCGCGGTTGCCGGAAGCAACGACATCGTTTCGGCGAATGCAGCGGCTGAAGCCTTTTTCCAGGCGAGCCTTTCGGTGCTGCGGCGCTATTCAGTCACCGATCTGGTGCCCCACGACAGCCCGTTGTTCGATCTTCTTGCGCAGGCGCGCGAGCGTGACGCCTCAGTCAGCGAATACCGTGTGGCGATCGGAACGCCGCGCACCGGTGGCGAACGGCTGGTCGATATCTATGTCGCCCCGCTTGCGGAGGAGCGCGACACGATCGTGGTGATGATCCACGAGCGGACCATTGCCGAGCAGTTCGACCGCCAGTTCACCCATCGCGCGGCGGCGCGAACCGTCACTGGCCTGGCCAGCATGCTGGCGCACGAGATCAAAAACCCGCTGTCGGGAATCCGCGGAGCGGCTCAGCTTCTGGAGTCGACTGTGGAGGAGGGCGACCGTGCCCTTGCCCGGCTGATCCGCGAGGAAACCGACCGGATCGTAAAGCTTGTCGACCGGATGGAAGTGTTTTCCGATCAGCGGCCCGTGGATCGCGATCCCGTCAACATTCACGTGGTGCTCGACCGGGTAAAGCAGCTTGCCGTGAACGGTTTTGCCAGGCACATCCGCTTTGTCGAGGAGTACGATCCGTCGCTGCCCCCCGTGCTCGGCAGCCACGACCAGCTCGTTCAGGTGTTCCTGAACCTGATCAAGAACGCGGCTGAATCGATCGGCCCCGAGGCCACGGACGGCGAGATCGTGCTGTCGACGGCTTTCCGTCCCGGTGTTCGGCTGTCTGTTCCCGGAAATTCGGAGAAAGTCAGCCTGCCGCTCGAATTTTGTGTGCGCGACAACGGTCCTGGCGTTGCAGAGGACTTCCTGCCGCACCTGTTCGATCCATTCGTGACGACGAAGATGTCCGGCTCCGGACTGGGGCTTGCGCTGGTCGCCAAGATCGTCGGCGATCATGGCGGCGTCATCGAATGCCAATCGCATCCACGCCGCACCGTGTTTCGCGTTCTCATGCCGATGTACGTGACCCATCGCACCTCCGCCACGCGATCCGACGAGGACTGATAAAAATGCCCAGTGGGAACATTCTGATCGCAGACGACGACGCCGCGATCCGCACGGTGCTCAATCAGGCACTGTCGCGTGTCGGATACGACGTCCGGGTCACCGGCAATGCCGCGACGCTGTGGCGTTGGGTTGCCCAGGGTGACGGCGACCTGGTGATCACCGACGTAGTGATGCCGGACGAGAACGCCTTCGACCTGCTGCCGCGCATCAAGAAGATTCGGCCGGAGATTCCCGTCATCGTGATGAGCGCGGAAAATACATTCATCACCGCCGTCAAGGCGTCCGAACGCGGCGCCTATGAATATCTGCCGAAGCCTTTCGACCTGAACGAACTGGTGACGATCGTCGGCCGGGCGCTTGCCGAGCCGAAGCCGCGTGCTGCCCTGGGCTCGGAGGACGAAAGCGACAATATTCCACTGGTCGGCCGGTCACCGGCGATGCAGGACATCTATCGGCTGCTTGCGCGGCTGATGCAGACCGATCTGACGGTGATGATCGCGGGGGAATCCGGCACCGGAAAGGAATTGGTCGCCAAGGCGCTGCATGACTACGGCAAGCGGTCCAACGGACCGTTCGTGGCGATTAACATGGCCGCCATTCCGCGCGATCTCATCGAAGCCGAACTGTTCGGCCACGAGAAGGGCGCGTTTACCGGAGCGCAGACGCGTAACACGGGCCGCTTCGAGCAGGCGGAAGGCGGTACGCTGTTCCTCGACGAGATCGGCGACATGCCGATGGAGGCACAGACGCGCCTGCTGCGCGTTCTGCAGCAAGGCGAGTATACGACGGTTGGCGGGCGGTCGCCGATCCGGACCAACGTCCGCATCATCGCCGCGACAAACAAGGATCTGCGCCAGCTGATTAATCAGGGCTTGTTCCGCGAGGACCTCTATTACAGGCTGAACGTGGTCCCGATCCGGCTGCCGCCGTTGCGTGAGCGCACCGAGGACATTTCCGACCTTGTGCGACACTTCTTCGCTCAGGCTGAAAAGGAAGGCCTGCCGCACAAGCAGATCGAGCAGGCTGCGCTAGACCGGCTGCGCCGCTATCGATGGCCGGGCAACGTTCGCGAGCTGGAAAACCTGGTGCGGCGCCTGGCGGCTCTCTATCCCCAGGAAATCATCAACGAGCCCACCATCGAGGCCGAACTCGGCGAGCCAGTGGCGAATCCGTCGTCTGATGGAGAACATGTGGATGAGTCGCTGGGTGGTTCGGTTGAACGACACATGTCAGACTACTTCAATGAGTACGGCGATAATCTGCCGCCTCCGGGCCTTTATCACCGGATTCTCCGGGAGATCGAGGAGCCGCTCATCGGCGCTGCGCTGGCGGCGACGCGCGGCAACCAGATTCGAGCGGCGGAACTTTTGGGTCTCAACCGCAACACTTTGCGCAAGAAAATCCGCGATTTGGACATCCAAGTGATCCGCAGCGGCCGTTAGGTCGCGACGGCGCCTTCAGCTTGTCTCATTTCTGCAACATTTGTGGTTGATCTGCATCGGTCTGAAGCCCAGTATTCGGCCTCTTTGACGCCGTTCCCGATATCTATCGTCGGGAAGGGCGGAAAAACCGTGGCCTTGATGGATTTTATCCAGTGACGATTGCCGAGCCGCGACAATCTTCCGTTCCGACGCTCTCGACGCGGCGCAGCCGTTCCGTGCGAATCGTGGGCGCATTGCTCGTGATACTGTCGCTGGTCGCGGGCACCGGTACATTCGCGATCCTGACGGGGCTCACGCCGGTTGAGCCGGACGAGAATGTCGTTGCCGCCGCCCTGGTGGTGAACCTGATTCTCGTCGGGGGGCTCGCTGCAATCGTTACCGTAGAGATCGGACGGTTGTGGATCGCCCGCCGGCGCGGCATCGCGGGGGCCCGGCTTCATCTGCAGATACTGAGCCTCTTCGCCGTCATCGCGGTCGTTCCCGCGGTGATCGTCGCGATTATCGCCGGGATGACCCTCAGCCGGGGCCTGGATACCTGGTTTTCGGAGCGAACCAAGGCGATTATGCAAACGTCGCTGTCCGTCGCTGAGGCCTATTTGCGCGAGCACGGGCAGGTGATCCGTGCGGATATCCTCGCGATGGCGAACGATCTGCAGCGCGCCAATGCAATGTATCAGGACGATCCCGAGAGATTTCAGCAGTTTTTCACAGCACAAGCCGCTATTCGCTCACTCCCGGCGGCCTTCCTGCTTGATGGGAATCTCAATGTTCTGCGGCGAGCCGATATCGAGGTGACGCGCGAATTTCTCATGCCGCCTCAGAACGCCATCGACCAGGCGCGAGACGGGGAGGTGATTGTGATCGCTCCCGGCGTCTCCAATCAGGTCGGGGCGATCAAGCGGCTAGACGACTACGATGGCGCCTTTCTTTATGTCGCCCGCTCGGTCGATCCGCTGGTCATCAATTATTTGCGGCTCGCGCAGGCCAATGTGGCTGAATTCTCAAGTTTGGAACGAAGGCGTTTCGGTGTGCAGGTGGCTTTCGGGCTGATGTACGTGGGCATTGCCTTCATTCTGCTGCTGGCAGCCGTGTGGGTCGGCATCGGCTTTGCCAACCGACTGGTGTCGCCGATCCGTCGGCTGATCGGGGCGGCCGATCAGGTCGCTCAGGGCAATCTCTATGTTCAGGTTCCCATTCGCAACGAGGAAGGCGATCTGGCGAACCTCGGCACGACCTTCAACAAGATGACGACGCAGCTTAGATCCCAGCGCGACGATCTGCTGGAAGCGAACGAGGAACTGGATGAGCGTCGCCGCTTCATTGAGGCCGTTCTGGCCGGCGTTCCCGCCGGCGTGCTGGGGATCGATGATCTTGGCGCGGTGTCTCTCGCAAACCGCTCCGCTGCGGTCTTGCTCGGCAGTTCCCAGGAGGAGTTGCCCGGAAGCCTGATCGCCGATGTACTGCCCGAATTGGTGCCCTGCATCGAGCACGCCCGGCAGCAGCCGATGCGCCTGGTACAGGAGCAGATCTCGATTCGCCGGAACGGACAGGACCGCACTATTGCGGTTCGGGTGGCCACCGAGATTACGGCGACGGGACATCGCGGCTATGTCGTTTCGCTTGATGACATCACGGAACTCGTGACGGCACAGCGGACGTCGGCCTGGGCGGACGTGGCACGTCGTATTGCGCACGAAATCAAGAACCCGCTCACGCCCATTCAGCTTTCGGCGGAACGGCTGAAGCGCAAGTACGGCAAGGTTATTGTCGAGGATCGGGAGATTTTCGACCAATGCACGGACACGATCGTGCGGCAGGTCGGAGATATCGGCCGTATGGTCGATGAGTTCTCGTCTTTCGCGCGGATGCCCAAGGCAGTGATCGAACCGGCCGACATTGCCGAGATCGTCAAGCAGGCCGTGTTCTTGATGAGAGTTGGAAATCCGGAAATCGAAATCGACTTGGCGTTGCCCGAAGGGCCGATCAGAGCGCCTCTGGACCGGCGGTTGATCTCGCAAGCGGTGACCAACGTAATCAAGAACGCTATCGAGGCGATTTCCGCTGTGACGCCGGACGGAGACGGCGAGGGGGAGCCCGGTCGGGTCGCGGTTACGGTAGGCGAGGCGGCGGGCTGGGTAACGATCGATGCTGTCGACAACGGCATCGGTCTGCCGAACGAAAACCGGCACCGGCTCCTTGAACCGTATATGACGACACGCGAGAAGGGGACGGGTCTTGGCCTTGCGATCGTCAGCCGAATACTGGAAGAGCATGGTGGTCGCGTCGAGCTGGCGGATTCGCCGGCTGTTGCCGAAGGCGGCCATGGGGCTTGGGTCAGACTGACTTTTCCAATTGACAGTGCCGAGGATCAAGGTGCGGACGATCTCGTTCGGGCCGTCGATGCGGCAGTGTCGTGAGTGCTTCAGTGGAGCAGGAGTGAATGGCTAAAGATATCCTGATCGTCGACGATGAAGCGGACATCCGCGACCTCGTTGCCGGAATACTGGAGGACGAAGGCTACAATGCCCGCTCGGCCGCGAACAGCGATGCCGCGCTGGAGGAGATCGAGTCGCGCCGCCCGTCGATGATATTTCTGGATATCTGGCTTCAGGGGAGCCGGCTCGACGGGCTTGAATTGCTGGAGGTCATCAAGCGCGACCACCCGGATATGCCCGTCGTCATGATTTCCGGTCACGGCAATATCGAGACCGCCGTATCCGCGATCAAGAAGGGCGCCTACGACTATATCGAGAAGCCGTTCAAGGCCGATCGTCTCGTCGTCATCGCGACGCGGGCGCTGGAGGCCTCGCAGTTGCGCCGGGAGGTCAAGGATCTCAAGCAGCGCGCCGGTGACACTAGTCGCATAGTTGGCAAATCAAGTGCTGTTAACCAGCTCCGTAACGCGATCGAGCGTATCGCGCCTACCAATAGCCGGGTGTTGATCTCAGGAACATCAGGCTCGGGCAAGGAGCTTGCCGCGCGTACGATTCACGGGCTTTCGAGCCGCGCATCGGGGCCGTTCGTCGTTATCAACGCAGCGACGATCACGCCGGAGAACATGGAAACCGCGCTGTTCGGCACGGAAACCGAAGAGGGGCGGCGGGTGATCGGCGCGCTCGAGGAGGCGCATGGCGGCTCACTATTCATCGACGAAGTCGCCGATATGCCGCGCGAGACCCAGAACCGCATCCTGCGCGTGCTTGTCGATCAGAACTTCCAGCGCGTGGGCGGGGCGGCGCGAGTCTTTGTCGATGTGAGGGTGATTTCCTCAACAAGCCGCGATCTCGAACTGGAGGTTCAGGAGGGGCGTTTTCGCGAAGACCTGTTTCATCGGTTGAGCGTGGTGCCGGTACGCATTCCATCTCTGGCTGAGCGACGCGAGGATATCCCCGAACTCGTCGATTACTTCATGCAGCAGATTTCGCAATCGTCCGGTCTTCCCGTGCGGCAGGTCGGCGGCGATGCGATTGCAGTGCTGCAGGCCCATGACTGGCCGGGCAATGTCCGTCAGTTGCGGAACAATATCGAACGGCTGATGATCTTGGCCGGTGGCGAACCGGATGCGGTGATCACCGCCGATCTTCTTCCAGCCGAAGTCGGTGCATCATTGCCGCCGGCACCCGGAAACAGCCGTGCCGAAGAGATGTTGGCGCTGCCGCTCCGCGACGCAAGGGAAATCTTCGAGCGCGAATACCTGATTGCGCAGATCAACCGGTTCGGCGGCAATATCTCGCGCACCGCAGAGTTCGTCGGCATGGAGCGCTCTGCCTTGCACCGGAAGCTCAAGACGTTGGGGGTCGGCTGACCGCCGGGCAACGGTATTACATCGCTTCTCCGTCCCGCCGAGATGAGCTGTTGTCAGGGCGGGTCCGGCGTAGGCTGATCGATCAAAACAGGCTATGACACTGCACCGCGTCTTGATTTGATACGCGTCGGCGCGGCGGGCGAATGAGTCGGGGACATATTGCATGAAGGTGGTGATCTGCGGAGCTGGCCAGGTAGGCTTCGGCATAGCCGAGAAGCTCGCCGCCGAAGGCAATGATGTCAGCATCGTCGACCGGGCGCCGGAATTGATCCAGTCAATTACGGAAAGCTTGGATGTGCGCGGTTTCGTGGGACATGGTGCCCATCCGGACGTGCTGGCGCAGGCGGGCGCCGAGCAGGCCGATATGCTGATCGCCGTCACACTGCACGACGAAGTCAACATGATCGCCTGCCAGGTCGCGCATTCGCTGTTCAACGTACCGACGAAGGTCGCCCGAATCCGCGCCCAGAGCTATCTGGCGCCGCATTGGCGCGATTTGTTCTCGCGCGACCATCTGCCGATCGATGTCATCATTTCCCCTGAGGTCGAAGTCGGCGAGATGGTGCTGCGGCGCCTTGCGCTTCCGGGCGCGTCGGACACGGTAACCTTCGCCGACGGTGAGGTCGTCGTTGCCGGCGTCTATTGCGATGAAAACTGCCCGATCGTCGATACGCCGTTGCGGCAGTTGACGGAACTTTTCCCCGACCTGAAGGCGCTGGTGGTCGGTATCCAGCGCGGAGAGCGCTTCTTCGTTCCCGACTCCTCGGACACGATGCTGGTCGGGGATGTTGCCTATTTCGTCGCCGATCGCGATCAGGTCCGCCGTACACTCGGGATCTTCGGCCATGAGGAGGCCGCCGCCTCGCGAGTCGTCATCGTCGGCGGCGGCAACATCGGCTTCTACGTTGCCCGAGAGATCGAGGCGCGGCAGCGCAGCACCCGCGTCAAGGTCATCGAGGCTTCCAAGGAACGGGCCGTCGCTGTGGCCGACGAGCTGCGCCGGACGGTCGTCCTGCACGGCAGTGCGCTTGACGAAGATCTGTTACGCGAAGCCGATGTCGCTGACGCCGATACCATCGTGGCGCTGACGAACAGCGACGAGGCCAACATACTGACGTGCGTCATGGGACAGAAGCTGGGCGCGGCGCGCAGCCTGTGCCTGATCAACAATCGCGGTTATCCGGACCTGACCCGCTCGCTCGGAATCACGGCCTACGTAAATCCACGCCAGATCACCGTGTCGAAGGTGCTGCAACATGTGCGTCGCGGACGCATCAGAGGGGTCCATTCGATCCAGAATGGCGCGGCAGAGATTATCGAGGCGGAGGCGCTCGAGACGTCGCCGCTGGTCGGAAAACCACTGCGCGACCTGGATCTGTTCGACGGAATACGGTTGGGCGCCATCTATCGGGATGGCAAGGTGATTATTCCGCGAGGCGAAACCACCATTCAGCCAAACGACCGCGTCGTGATGGCCGTGATGGCCGATCAGGTTCGGAAGGTCGAGCAAATGTTCCGGGTCAGCCTTGAGTTCTTCTGAGCCAAGGTAAGAGACATGGACCCCGCCCAATGATACCTGGCCGATGATCCCCGTCGTTTATGTTTTCGCCTACTTCCTGGCGGCCTTGGCTGTTTCGTTTGTCCTCCCGGCGATCGTGGCGATTGGCCTCGGCGAGGGGACGCTTGGCCTCGATTTTCTGGTCAGCGCCGCATTGTGGCTATTCGTTGCCGGCGCGATGATGCTGAGCTTGCGCGGCCGAGAGCGCAGGCTCCGTCCGGCACAGCGCTATCTGCTGGCGTTCATGCTGTGGCTATTGTTGCCGGTGGTTGGCGCCGTGCCGCTGATGATGACCGTCGAGGGCGTTGGATTTGTCGGCGCCTATTTCGAAGCTGTTTCCGCCCTGACGACGACTGGTGCCTCGGTGCTTCCGGTTCCCGAGGACCTGCCGCGCAGCGTCGTCCTTTGGCTGGCGATGATGCAGTGGTTCGGGGGCGGATTGACCCTGTTGGTGGTCGTGCTCGCTCTGGCGCCGTCCGGTGTGGGCGGGTTGCCGGAGACCCATTCGAGAATGATCGAACACGGTGGGTTGCCGGAACGGCGCCGGCTGATCCTGCTCGTGCGCGACGTCTTCCCGCTGTATCTCGGCGCGACCGCGATAACCTTCCTGTTGCTGGCGTCGACAGAACTGGAAGCGTTCGAAGCACTGTGCCTGGCTTTCAGCGCGGTTTCGACGGGCGGGTTCTCGCCGCGATCGGTGACAATCGCCGAATACGTGCCGACTTTCGGTATCTTCGTACTGATCGTGGCGATGCTTTACGGCGCCACCAACGTGCTGTGGCAACGCGATCTCATCCAGCTTCGCCGGTCGCGCAAGATGTCCCATCGCGAAAGCCTGTGGACGATCGGGCTTTGTCTGGGTCTGGGGCTGCTCGCCGGACTGGCGTTTTTCCGCGCGGCCGGGCAGGGGGCGGGCGTGGCAATTCGCGACGGTCTTTTCACCGCGACGTCGCTGATCACCACCAGCGGTTTTGAAGTCAGAAACGCGAGTTTCGAGATTTTTCCGATCGCGCTCGTGGCGATCCTGCTGGCAGTCGGCGCGGCAAGTTTCTCGACGGCGGGTGGAATCAAACTGTTCCGGATCGGCTCCATGCTCGTGCAGGGACATCGCGAGCTCAACCGGCTGGTCTATCCGCATGGTATTCGTCCCTCGCGGCTTGGGGGGCAGCCCTATGACATTCAGGTCATGAAGGCTATCTGGAGCGGCTTTCTCGCTTTCATCTTTGCCGCGGTTGCGCTGTCCTTGCTGCTCGCGGCGGCCGAAATCCCGTACGAAGGCGCGATGATCGCGGCTCTCTCGGCCCTGTCGAACGCCGGTCCCGTCTACGCCAGCGATTGGGCTGCGGCGTCCGGCTGGCCGTCCTATGGCGAGATGGACACCATTTCGCGTCTCGGATTGTGCTTCGGCATGATTCTGGGGCGGCTCGAGGTCATCGCCGTCTTGGGACTTGCAGTCTATGCTATCCGCAGAGGCTGAGCCTGGCGTATGAACCTTGTTTCGGGTCGAATGGCGATCCATTCTCTCTCATTGGTCGGACCCGAGTCGGAGAAATTTTCCCAATGTCGCGCATTGCCTATGTCAACGGTCAATATGTCCCTCACGCACATGCGCAGGTTCACATCGAGGACCGCGGCTACCAGTTCAGTGACGGGGTGTACGAAGTCTGCGAAGTGCATGACGGGCATCTCGTCGATGAGCCCCGGCACATGGCGCGCCTGAGCCGCTCCCTCGGCGAACTTCGTATCCGCGAACCGATGTCGTCGAAGGCGCTCGGTCATGTCCTGCGCGAAACGGTGCGCCGCAATCGCGTACGCAACGGGTTGGTCTACCTGCAGGTATCGCGGGGCGTCGCCAAGCGCGATCATCCCTTTCCGAAGGGAGACGTCGAACCAGCCGTGGTCGTGACAGCGCGCTCAATCGATCCGAAAAAGACCGCGAAGTCGGCGGAAAACGGCATTTCCGTCATCACCGTGCCGGAAAACCGGTGGGAACGCGTCGACATCAAATCGGTTTCACTGCTGCCGAACGTACTCGCACGGCAGGCAGCCGAGGATGCCGGGGCCTCGGAGGCCTGGTTCGTCGACGCGGACGGTTTCGTGACCGAAGGCTCGGCAACGAATGCGTGGATCGTCGATCAGGACGGCCGACTGATCACCCGGCCGGCGGAGTTTGGCATTCTGCGCGGCATCACCCGCAGTGTGATCGTCGATCTCGCGGCGAGGGAGGGCGTAGAGATTGTCGAGCGGCCGTTCACGGTTGAGGAAGCGAAAAAGGCGCGGGAAGCGTTCGTGACATCGGCGACCAAGCTGGTGACGCCGGTCGTCAAGGTTGATGATTCGGTCATCGGCAACGGGAAGCCGGGGTCGATATCGAGCAATTTGCGGGCGCTCTTCTACAGCCAGGCGGAGTTATCATCGTGAGTTTCAAGGGTGCACTGCAAAATCGCACCTTGCCCCGGTGGGGGGACTTGCCATCTAATTGAGGCTGGAACCGACAATCGGTTCCACGGTCGATTCAGACCAAAAGCAAAGGGACCCGTCTGTAACAACATGACGGGGCAAGAGGTAAAGGAATGGCGGCGGAACGAAATCAAAATCTACAGGACACGTTCCTCAACTATGTACGTAAGAACAAGACGCCTCTCACGATTTTCCTCGTTAACGGGGTCAAACTTCAGGGCGTTGTGACCTGGTTCGATAATTTTTGTGTATTGTTGAGGCGCGATGGGCATTCCCAACTCGTCTATAAACACGCGATATCCACGATCATGCCGAATCAGCCGATTCAATTGTTCGAACCGGCTGAGGAAACTGCCGCGGCAGGAGGCTGATTGAAGCCCGTCGACCCGAAGCGGCACAGTCGGGAAACCGACCGTGGTGCCGAGCGGCCCGTCGGGCACAGCACCTCGGCTGAGCCGACGCGCGCATTCGTTCTCGTTCCGATCCTGGAGTCTGCCCCACGCGCTGAGCGTGACGACAGTCCGTCCGGAGCGATGGGCGGTGCGTCGCGTACGGCTGAAGCGCGTCTGGAGGAAGCCGTGGGGCTGGCGGGCGCGATCGAATTGAATGTGGTCGGGCAGGGTACGGTACGGGTCGCCAAACGGCGCCCGGCGACGCTGATCGGCCGCGGCAAGGTGGAAGAGATCGCGGCTATCGTGCGCGGTGAGGAGGTCGAGCTCGTCGTCGTCGACGCTGCGCTGACGCCCGCACAGCAGCGAAATCTGGAGAAGGCCTGGGATGCCAAGGTGATTGATCGCACCGGGCTGATCCTGGAAATTTTCGGCTCGCGTGCGCGCACACGTGAGGGGCGGTTACAGGTGGAACTCGCGCACCTGACCTGGCAAAAGAGCCGGCTGGTGCGCTCATGGACGCATCTCGAGCGCCAACGCGGCGGTGTCGGATTCATGGGGGGGCCCGGTGAGACGCAGATCGAGACCGACCGTCGGCTGATCCAGGACCGGATCACGCGGATCGAGAAGGAACTGGTTTCGGTCCGCAAAACGCGGGCGCTGCATCGGGAGACACGTCGGCGGGTTCCTTATCCGATCGTCGCCATCGTGGGGTATACGAATGCTGGAAAATCCACGCTTTTCAATCGGCTGACCAACGCCGAAGTGCTTGCTGAAGATCTTCTGTTCGCGACGCTCGATCCGACCTTGCGTGGCCTGAAGCTGCCTGCTGGTCATATGGCAATCCTGTCGGACACCGTGGGTTTCATCTCGGACATCCCGACGGATCTGGTAGCGGCGTTTCGGGCGACGCTTGAAGAGGTCACGGAAGCCGATCTCATTATGCATGTGCGCGATGTGTCGCATCCGGACACGGATGCTCAGGCCCAGGACGTGAACACTGTTCTTTCGTCGCTCGGCATCGATGTCGAGGACCGGACCCACTTTATCGAGGTCCTGAACAAGATCGATTTGCTGGATGCAGGCGAACGCGCGAGCATTCAGGCTGCCGCGGAGCGACATTCACCGGAGGATCGGCCGATCCCGCTGTCTGCCATAACGGGAGAGGGCGTCGATACTTTGCTGACCGCGATCGAGACGCGACTGCTGGGGGAAGTCGCGCATTGCTCGGTGGCACTCGATCCGGCCAATGGCGCGGCCGTGAACTGGATCTACGAGCGATGCACGGTGACGGGCCGGGAGCACGACGACGACACCGGCGAGATTCTTCTCGACGTAGATGTGCCGATGAAGCGTCTCGCCGAATTCAATCAGCGGTTTTCAAAGGAGCTTCGCGCTGAGGGGGCGTCATCCGGGGCGTCGTGAAACCCGGCGCCCTTTCCTTCGTTTTGGCTTCCACCCACCAGGCTTCCATCTGGTCCAGCGGGACCGTGTCGAGCGGTTGTCCGCTCGCCGCGGCACTGTCCTCGATGTGGGCAAACCGACGCTTGAACTTGTCGTTCGTGCCACGAAGCGCTGCTTCGGGGTCAACGCCGGCGTGGCGGGCCAGATTGGCGATGGCGAATAGCAGATCGCCGATTTCATCGGTAATCCGTTCCGTCGCGCCGTCTTCTATCGCTTCCGCCAGTTCGTCGGCCTCTTCGCGGATCTTGTCGAAAACCTGAGCGGCGTTGTCCCAGTCGAAACCGACACGCGCGGCGCGCTTTTGCATTTTCACGGCGCGCTGTAGGGCGGGCAGGGCGATTGGAACATCGTCGAGCACCGACAGCGGTTCCGCGGCGCCGCGAGCGGCGTGTCGTTCGGCCTTTTCTTCCGCCTTGATGTCCTCCCAGTTGCGTTTCACCTCATCCGGCGTGTCGGCGTCTATTTCCCCGAACACGTGCGGATGGCGGCGGATCATCTTGGTCGAGATCGCCTCGACGACATCGCCGAAGGCGAACACGCTAGCTTCTTCGGCCATACGGGCATGAAAGACGACCTGCAGGAGGAGGTCGCCGAGTTCGTCCTTCAGGTCCATCAGGTCGTTGCGGGCGATCGCATCGGCAACCTCATAGGCTTCCTCGATCGTATAAGGTGCAATGGAGGCAAAGTCCTGTTCGATATCCCACGGGCAGCCGGTTACGGGCGTGCGCAGCGCCGCCATGATGTCGATGAGCGACTGGATGTCTTTGGCTATACGCACGGGCGGCTCCTGGCGCGAGAGGGCGTCTTGATCGCCACACAATAACAGACGATTCGAATCCAAGCGTTTGATCAATGGAGCGCGGCGTTGCAAGTCGTCAATCGCATTGGGTATAAATGTCGCATAAGATATATTATGGAACCAATTTGAATATCCGTCCAAGGAGTCCGGCGGGAGAAAAGCTGCGCGATTACAATCATATGCGGCGCGAGGTTCGAGTCCCTGTGCGATATGGCCTTTCGTCCCGGGAGCGATCGGCACCTTTCATTTTCCGCTGATGCATCAAATTTTATTCGATTGTGCGGCGGGTATCTTAACCCGGCGGAGCGAAACTCTTGGCTCTGCGCGGTGATTTTGGGTTCGGGACAGTTCGAGCAATGGCGTTTTCCTATCCGTTCTGGCGCCGCCTGGGTCTGGGCGCGCATCTTGCCGTGATCATCGCGCTTGCTGCGGTGCCGACCTCGCTGCTGATCATTCAGTTCATCGATTCCGAAAGGCGCGAAGCCATCGAAGATGCGGAGGACTGGGCGCGCAGCTCGGCGCAGACAGGCGCCCAGCACCATCGCGCCGCCATCGACGCGGCCCGATCGGTGCTCGAGGCAGCCGCCCGCCAGATCGGTGCCGGAAACGCGACCCCGTGCGCATCGGCGTCCGGTCGGTCGAATACCATTTGGTTCCTGCCGCAGTACGGCGAGCCGACCTGTTCGTCAGAACCGGGGTTCCCGCTGCCTGAAGCGGTTGTCGATACCGTCTACGAGGATGCCGAGAACGGCGGCTTCGCCGTCGTCGGCCCATATCTAGTCGCGCCAAAGCAGCTGAGCGTCTTTGCGGTGCTGACGGTCGTCGGGCCGGACAGCGGGCGTCTCCACATCATTCGTCCGATTGATCTGGAATGGATACCGAATGCCTACGACGACCTGGATCCCAACGATCTCGTTGTGATGGCGCTCGACGGTGATGGCGAGATCTTCATGCGCTCGAGCCTGGTAGGCGACGGGGCCGTTACCGCGGACAATTATCTCGAATTGGCGATGCCAATGCAGGCCGTGATGGACGGCGACACATCGACGGTTGAGGATGTGGACGGACGCCGGCGCATCTTCGGGTCGGCCGCCCTGCCCGAGCCCGGTATCACCGTGCTGGTCGGCGTTTCTCACGATGCGGTGATGTCGAAGGCTCTCAAGGAGCTGATTGGCAGCCTCGCATTGTTCGGCGCCGTATTGACCCTGTCTGGCGTCCTGGCCTGGCTGGTTATCGAGAGGAAGATCCTGCGCTCCGTCCGGGTGTTGCGCGACGCGGCGGTTGCGACGGCGCGCGGCGAAGCGACGCCTCGTGTCGACATCGCGGACGGCCCGATCGAGCTGCGCGAACTCGCCGACGCCTTCAACGACATGACCGACAAGCTCGAGTTTCAGGCGTTCCACGACCAGCTCACCGGGCTTGGCAATCGCCGTTACATCGAAAAGAAGATGGCTGACCTGCTCAGCGAAGGCGAGCCGTTCGCTGTCCTGGCAGTCGATCTCGACGGGTTCAAGCCGATCAACGACACCTACGGCCATGCAGTTGGCGATTTCGTCCTGGCGGAAGCTGCCCAGCGGCTCCGGGACGGACTTGGCGACGGGCTTTTCATTGGTCGCACCGGTGGCGACGAATTTCTCGCCGCGACGCGGATTGAAGGGTTGAATCCTGCCGACGCGGCCTCTTTCGCAGCTCGGAACATGCTCGATCATCTGACCTTGCCGATCCGCCTGAGGGACGGCACCGAGGTGACGATTGGCGGTTGCGTGGGCATCGCCTTCTGGCGCGGCGAAGACGGCAACACGGTCTACGATGTGGTGCGCGAAGCCGACGCGGCGCTCTACCGCGCCAAGGAAACCGGCCGCAACCGCTATGTCGGTCCGGGCCTGTCCGGTCGTCCGACGCGGGCCGCCTGAACCTACCGGCGCTCCGGCATTCTGCCAATTCGTCTCGAACTGCTAATCGCTGGAAAACGCAATCGTCATGCCGTCGAAGGCCGGCACGACATTGTCGGGCAGCTGACGCTTCAGCGTCTCGTAGTCCAGGTCGACATGCATGTTGGTCAGGATCGCGCGACGCGGCTTCATCCGATCGATCCACCTCAGCGCATCGTCGACCGTGAAGTGGCTGATATGTTTGGTTTCCCGAAGCGCGTCGATGATCCATACATCGAGGTCGAGGAGCAACTCGACACTTTCCTCGGGGATGTCGCTGACGTCCGGCGTATAGGCGAGCCCGCCGAAACGGAAGCCGAGGGCGACGATCGGGCCGTGGATCACGGAGAAGGGGTCTGCGACGATCGAACCGCCCTCCCCGTCAATCACCACCGGCGTCGATGGCAGGATGTCGTGGGAATCCATGATCGGCGGATAGGGGCTGCCGGACGGTGAATCGAAGCAGTAGGAAAAGCGTTCCCTCAGCCGGTCGCCGGTTTCCGGCTCGATGTAGACCGAGACGCGCCGCCGATTGTGGATGACGATCGGGCGCAAGTCGTCGATGCCGTGGGTGTGGTCGGCATGATCGTGGGTGATCAGAACGCCGTCGAGCCAGCTGACATTGGCGCCGATGAGCTGGTCGCGAAGGTCCGGCGAGGTATCGACCAGCACCGTTGTGGTGCCGTTCGGCCCTGTCTTCTCGACCAGGATCGAGCAACGCCGGCGCCGGTTCTTCGGGTTGTCCGGATCGCAGGCGCCCCAGCCGCTGGCGACGCGCGGCACGCCTCCCGACGATCCGCAGCCGAGGATTGTCGCGACGCACGCCATCAGGCGGTTGCGGTCTCTGCGGGGGCCGGCATCTTTGAGAACAGCCGGAAGACGTTCTCGGTCGTCTGGCGCGCGATCTCGTCGGTGCTCACGCCGCGGGTTTCCGCCAAAATTTTCGCGGTTTCAACGACATAGGACGGTTCGTTGCGTTTACCGCGATACGGAACCGGCGCCAGATATGGCGCGTCCGTCTCGACCAACAGCCGGTCGGCCGGCAGTGCGGCGGCAATTTCGCGCAGCTCCTCGGAGCGCTTGAAGGTCAGGATACCTGAGAACGACACATAGAGGCCAAGCTCGATACCGGCGTGCGCCAGTTCTGCCCTGGAACTGAAGCAATGCAGGATCGCGTCGAAGCGGCCCTTCCCCATTTCGTCGCGCAGGATCGCTGCCGTATCGGCTTCGGCTTCGCGGGAATGGATGACAAGCGGCAGGCCGGTCTCACGTGCCGCTTCAATCTGCGTGCGGAAGCTTTGCGCCTGCAGGTCGCGCGGCGCCTTGTCGTAGTGGTAGTCGAGGCCCGCCTCGCCGATTGCCACGACTTTCGGGTGTGCAGCGGCGGCGATGTAGTCCGCCGCCGGCACGTCGGGCTCCGCGCCGGCGTTGTGGGGATGGGTGCCGACCGAGCAGTAGACGTCGCCGAAGCGCTCGGCGACCGCCTTCACCTGGTCGAACTTCCGGAAGCGGGTACAAATCGTCACCATGCGGCCGACGCCGGCCGCCCGCGCCCGGGCGACCACGTCGTCGAGCTCCTCGGCGAAATCGGGGAAGTCAAGGTGGCAGTGACTGTCGATCAGCATGCGATCAGGCGCCCTTCCCCGCTTCGTCGTCGGTCGCTTCCACATAGCGCGGGAATACCGCTTTCGGTGCCGGCAGGCTGGTGCCGGCCACAAGGCGGCCGACCGATCCCAGTTCTGCGAAGTCGCGCTTGTCCGACGGCACGCCGACGAGATCGAGCAACGCCGATGCCGAGGCCGGGACGAAGGGCTGCACGAGAATAGCGATCTGGCGCAGCGTCTCGGCGGTGACGTAGAGCACGGTTGCAAACCGGCCGGGATCGCTCTTGCGCAATGCCCAGGGTTCCTGCGCGGCGAAATAGCGGTTGGCATCGGCGACCACCGACCATATGTCGGCGAGCACCGTGTGCAGCTGCTGATCGGCCATCGCCTTGCGCGCCTTGTCGAGCAGGTCGTCGCAAGCCGCCAGCATTGCCTTGTCGTCGTCCGAGAACGCACCGGGTGTCGGCAGCGTGGCGTCGCAGTGCTTGGCGACCATCGACAGCGAGCGCTGGGCGAGATTGCCCAGGTCATTGGCGAGATCGGCGTTGATGCGCTGGACGATCGCGTCGTGGCTGTAATTGCCGTCCTGGCCGAACGGCACCTCGCGCATGAAGAAGTAGCGCACCTGATCGACGCCGTAATGGTCGGTCATGGTGAAGGGATCGACGACGTTGCCGACCGACTTCGACATCTTTTCACCGCGGTTGAACAGGAAGCCGTGGGCGAAAATGCGCTTCGGCGGCTCGATGCCGGCCGACAGCAGGAACGCCGGCCAGTAGACCGCGTGGAAGCGCACGATGTCCTTGCCGATCACATGGATGTCGGCCGGCCACCACTTCTTGAATGTCTCGCCGTCTGTGTCGGGATAGCCGACGCCGGTGATGTAGTTGGTCAGGGCGTCGACCCAGACGTACATCACGTGCTTGTCGTCGCCAGGAACCTTGACGCCCCAATCGAAGGTGGTGCGCGAAATCGACAGGTCCTGCAGGCCGCCCTTCACGAAGCTGACAACCTCGTTGTAACGCTCGCGCGGCATGATGAAGTCGGGATGTTCCTCGTAGAGCGCCAGCAGGCGATCCTGGAACGCCGACAAACGGAAGAAATAGCTGTTTTCCTCCGTCCACTCGACCGGTGTCGCGTTGGGTCCAATGCGTACGCCGTCCTCGCGGACCGTTGTTTCGGACTCGGCGTAGTAGGCCTCGTCACGCACCGAGTACCAGCCCGAATAGGTGCCGAGATAGATATCGCCAGCCTCGACCATGCGCTCCCAGATCGCCTGGGAGGCGCGATGGTGGCGTGGTTCTGTCGTGCGGATGAAATCGTCGTTGGAACACTCCAGCCGTTCGACCATCTGCTCGAACAGCGGCGTGTTGCGGTCGGCGAGTTCGCGCGGCGAGATTCCTTCCCTGGCCGCGGTCTGGTCCATCTTCATGCCGTGCTCAT
Source organism: uncultured Tepidamorphus sp. (assembly GCA_905479765.1). Lineage (GTDB taxonomy): Bacteria > Pseudomonadota > Alphaproteobacteria > Rhizobiales > Tepidamorphaceae > Microbaculum. The sequence continues at coordinate 20,050 of CAJQNW010000513.1, forward strand.
CGACGCCGGTCAGGAAATAGACGTCGCGTCCGTCGAGGCGCATGAACCGCGCGATCGCGTCCGTGGCCATTGCCTCGTAGGCATGCCCGATATGGGGAGCGCCGTTGGGATAGGAAATCGCGGTCGTGATGTAGAATTTCGACGTCATGGTTGTTGATCAGGCCTTACGGACGAAATCGATGCCCGGCCCGTTTCCGCAGCGTCTTTCTAGACGCGGGCCACGTCGTGCGAAGCCGCGGCGGATACGATCCGGAATACCGACAGAAGGGTTAGCGTGCGGTCGAGATTGAGCCTTTCGGCCTCGACAAACGCGCGGGTGACCTTTTCCCATACCTCCGCCCAAGGCGCAAGAACGCGAGGCTCCGCGCCGGAGCGGGCGTCTTCGCGCATTCGCGTGGCTATCCAGTCGATAATCAGCGCCGATGCCATGCGAAACCGGTCTTCCGCGCCGCGCCGCCCGAGACTTTCGGCAAGTTTCTGGGCTGCGACCGGATCGTGGCGGGGCATCTGCCCAAGCACCGCGTGGATGGACCGGATGGTATCGACGGCGGCATCATCGGCGAACCCGATCGCCTTTCCGAGGCTGCCAGCTGCGAGATCCGCTGCGGTCCCCCTCGCCTCGTCGTCGGCGCCGATGTCCGATCGACGCATCACCTCAATGAGCGTCTCGCGGTCCAACGGCTTCAGCGGCAGCCGGCGGCAGCGCGAGCGGATCGTCGGCAGCAGCCGGCCCGGCTGATGGGACAGAAGCAGGAAGACGGCACGCTCCGGCGGTTCCTCCAGCATCTTCAAAAGTGCGTTCGCCGACGAACGGTTCAGGTCGTCGGCGGTATCGACGATCACGACGCGCCAGCCTCCGGTCGCCGAGGTGGTCGACAGGAAACGGGCGACCTTGCGGACCTGATCGACGGAGATGACGGTCGTCGTAGCCTTGCCGTCTTCGTCGCGCGGCCGTTGAAGCACGACCAGGTCGGGATGCGATCTGGCGCGGATCTGGCGGGCTGCGGGATCGTCGGCGACCACCGACAGGTCATCGGCGACAGAGAC
>CAJQNW010000514.1 GCA_905479765.1 uncultured Tepidamorphus sp.
GATCTCATGCGTCGGCATGGCGGTGATGTCGACGCCGTCATAGGTGATCGTGCCGTTGCGTGCCTGGGGATCGCCGCAGATGGTCATCATCAGGGTCGATTTGCCCGCCCCGTTGGCGCCGATCAGCGTGACGATCTCGCCGGTGTTGACGTCGAGGTCGACGCCGCGCAGGGCGACGATCTTGCCGTAGTAGGTTTCCACGCCCCGGATCGACAGGAGCGGCTGCTGGCCGGTGTCGCTCATGCGTCTGCGGGCCCCTTCGCGATCGCCTCGACTTCGTGCTCGACTTCATCGACCTCCTCGTCCTCGACGCCCAGGTAGGCGGCGATGACGGCGGGATCGTTCTGGACGACATCAGGCGTGCCGTCGGCGATCTTCTTGCCGTAGTCGAGGACGATCACATGGTCGGAGATTTCCATGACGACGGACATGTCGTGCTCGATCAGCAGCACCGAGGTGTCGTGCTCGTCGCGGATGAAGCGGAGCAACTCGTTCAGTTCCGCGGTTTCGCGCGGATTGAGGCCGGCGGCCGGCTCGTCGAGGCACAGGAGCTCGGGCTTGGTGCACATCGCCCGCGCGATCTCCAGGCGGCGCTGGGCACCGTAGGGCAGGTCGGCGGCGGGATCGTCGGCGCGGTCGACCAGGCGAATGCGCTCCAGCCAGTACCTGGCCAGTTCGACGCCCTCGCGCTCGGCCCTGCGGAAGTGCGAGAGGCCCAGCACGCCGCCCAATGTGAAGTAGGAGGCCAGCATCAGCGGGTTGTGCTGGGCGACCATGAGATTTTCCAGCACCGTCATGCCGCCGAACAGGCGGATATTCTGGAAAGTGCGGGCGACCTTCGCACGCGCGGAAATGCGGAAATCGGGCAGGCGCTCCAGCAGGAAGGACGCACCGCCCGACTGGCGCAGGGTCAGCATGCCCTCGGTCGGCTTGTAGAATCCGGTGGCGCAATTGAAGACCGTCGTCTTGCCGGCGCCGTTCGGGCCGATGATCGCCGTGATGTCGCGCCGGCCGACGCGAAAGCTCAGATCGTCGATCGCCACCAAACCGCCGAAGCGCATGGTCAGGTGATCGACGGTCAGGACGGGGTCGTTTGCCCAAGGCGCCTCGGCGGAAGACCCGGCGGTTTCTTTGGCGCCCTGCGTGGCTGCTGCCGCACTCATCCCTGGCCCTCGCCGACATACTCGCCCGAGATCGGCTTGCGGCCGCCGAGCGCGATGGTTGGCTGCCGTGTCGATATGAGGCCGCGCGGTCGCCAGACCATGATGACGACCATGGCGAGGCCGAAGATCAGCATGCGGTAGCTGGTCGGATCGAAATTGTCGCCGAAGATCACTTTCAGGAAGTTCAGTTCGCGCAGGATTTCCAGTCCGCCGATCATCACGACGGCCGCAATGACCACGCCGATCTGGCTGCCCAGGCCGCCGAGCACGACGATGGCGAGGATCAGCGCGGATTCGATGAAGGTGAAGGATTCCGGGCTGATGAAGCCCTGCCGCGTGGCGAAGAACGAGCCGGCGAAACCGGCGAACATGGCGCCGGTGGCGAAGGCGGTCAGCTTGGTGTTGGTGGTATTGATGCCGAGCGACCGGCAGGCGATCTCATCCTCGCGCAGCGCTTCCCAGGCGCGGCCGACCGGCAAACGGCGCAGGCGGATCGTAACGAAGTTGGTGAGCAGCGCCAGGAGCAGGATCAGGTAGTAGAGAAAGATGATGCGGTGCATCGGGCTGTAGTCGAGCCCGAAAAAGCCGGCGAATCCGTGCTCGCCGCGTTCGAACTCCAGTCCGAAGAAGGAGGGGCGCGGGATGCCCGAGATTCCGTCCGGGCCGTTGGTGAAGGTGTACCAGTTGAGCAGCACGATGCGGATGATCTCGCCGAAGGCGAGCGTCACGATGGCCAGGTAGTCGCCGCGCAGGCGCAGCACCGGAAAGCCGAGAATGACACCCCAGAAGGCCGCCAGGATGCCGGCGAGCGGCAGGCAGACCCAGAAGCCGAGGTCGAAGTAGTGGGCGAGCAGCGCGTAGGAATAGGCGCCGACCGCATAGAAGGCGACGTAGCCCAGATCGAGCAGGCCTGCGAGCCCGACCACGATGTTGAGGCCCCAGCCGAGCATCACGTACGTGAGGACGAGGATCGACAGGTCCATCACATAGCGGTCGGAGACCGGCAGGAACGGCAAGATGACGGCGAAGACCAGCAGGGCCGGGCCGAACATGATGCCGAGGCGCTGGGCGTGGTGGGCCAGCGGCCGGCCGCCGGGACGGCGGTACCACTTGTCGCCGACTGGTATCCGAATGATCTTGCGCCAGACGAACAGGTCGAGCAGCAGGCGTCCGACGAATACGACCAGAACGGCGCCGACGACCAGCGGAAGATCGGGAACCACGACCAGTCCGCCGACGCCGGGCAGCGATGTGGTGCGCAGGCCCATGATCGCGCTGGCCAGCACCAGCGCCACAAGTGCAGCGAGGCCCGCGTCCTTGATCGAGTCGGTGAAACTGCGTTCCTTGGCAGCCGGGGAAGCGGTCGTCATACCTTCTCGACCTCCGGCTTTCCGAGGATGCCAGAGGGGAGGAAGATGAGCACGATGGCGAGGATCGAAAAGGCGGCGACGTCCTTGTATTCGATCGAGAAGTAGGCCGACCAGAAGGTCTCGATCAGGCCGATCAGCAGGCCGCCGAGCATGGCGCCGGGCAGCGACCCGATGCCGCCGAGGACGGCTGCGGTGAACGCCTTAACGCCGGCGACGAAGCCGATGTAGAAGTCGATGACGCCGTAATAGAGCAGGTACATCATGCCGGCGACGGCGGCGAGCGCAGCGCCCATCACAAAGGTCAGCGAGATCGTCCGGTCGACGTTGACTCCGATCAGGGAGGCCATCTTGCGGTCCTGCTCGCAGGCGCGCTGCGAACGGCCAAGCGAGGTCTTGGCGATGATCAGAGAGAACGCCGCCATCAGGATGAAGGTCGTCACCACGATCAGAATCTGGATGTAGGACAGGTTGACGAGGAAATTGCCCTCCGGCGTGACCTTTTCCATGATCGTGAAATTACCGGAAATCAGCGGCTGCAGCGGCTTCACCCGGGCGCCCTGGACGACCTGGACATAGTTCTGCAGGACGATCGACATGCCGATCGCCGTGATCAGCGGCGCGAGCCGGAACGATGTGCGCAAGGGCCGGTAGGCGAGGCGCTCCACCGTCCAGCCGTAGGTGGCCGTCAGCGCCATCGCGATCACCAGCACCAGCAGCAGCGCAAACAGCAGCAGCAGGAACGAGCTTCCCGCGGTGACGCCCAGCAGGATGATGAAGATCAGCGCGATGAACGAGCCGATCATGAAGATGTCGCCATGGGCGAAGTTGATCATGCCGATGATCCCGTAGACCATCGTGTAGCCGATCGCGATGAGCCCGTAGATCGATCCGAGCGTCAATCCGTTGATCAGCTGCTGGACGAAATACTCCATCCGGCCACTTACCCCCCGTGCTGCGCCGCGCCCGGTTGTTTGGTGCGCTGACGCCAGGTCCACCCGAAAACGGGCTCTTAACCGTCATAGCAAGGCGTCATGACACTGACAATCTTGCAAGCGACACGGCGTGTCGGAATCAGCGATCAGTGGATAAATCCTCGGAACGGATGTTCTGTCGAAGCACCGCCCGTAAGTGACGATGTTGTCGGCATCTTCGCTCAATAGGTTATTGAGCGAGACGGTGAAAAGGCCCGTTTGTAACTCTCTCGCGTCTATCTAGGATTTGGTACAGGCGAGGATGATTGTGGTCCCACAAACGCATGTTCTTTAGCGCTCCACGCACGCTTTCCCAATCGATACTAGTGCTAGTAGGTGGTTGGGTCTCCCGACGGCGCCCATAATTGAAGAGCGCCTCTGCGGCGGCATAGACCGCCGCAGCGTCGATGACATAGTTTTCGATGTTGATCCTGAGTATTGAAGTCGTACTCGCCGGGTCAGCGTTATCTAGAACGAGGCTGCGCACCCGCGAATCGTGGATTTGAATCCAAGCGACCATCGTTTCGACAAGGGAAACGTCGATTTCGTCGGAGTACTCGATGAATTCCGACAACACATTTAGTGTATCGTGCGGCAGTGGTAACGGAAGTCCATTGGTCGGACTCATGGGCGGGAATCTTTCGCTGACACACAGGGGGATGAGGCCGTTCAGTGTCAGTGCTGAATCTTGTGCGTATTCAATAATTTGAGACAGTGCAAGCGGTAGCATTGCGCGCACCGACGCGTGCTTTCTGCTACGCCTATTGCGCTCCTGTTCGCCATTTTGAGCAATTTGTTTCATTGCGCTTATGTAAGCGACCGCCGCAGCAACGATCGCGGCGGCGGCTGCAACTAGGTTCTGCCATTGGTCGATCCAGTTGGACACATCGAAGGGCAGGGGCCCGAGTATACCCAGCCAAACCGTCAAGAGTACGGAGATCGCCAGTAGGAGAGGAAAGAGAGGGCTTTTCAATCCGTACCTCTGTCAGCTTGTTTCAACGCCCTATCCTAGCGTTCGCGGCAGGAACAGGACGATCGCGGGGATGGCGGCGAGCAGGACGACGCGAATGATCTCGGCGATGAGAAAGGGCACGACGCCGCGATAGGTCTCCGACAGGGGGATGTCGGGGGCCAGCGAATTGATGATGAAAATGTTCATGCCCACCGGTGGCGTCACGAGCCCAAGCTCGACGACGATCAGCACGAGGATGCCGAACCAGATCGCGGTCTCCTCCGGGCCCAGGCCGAAATCCAGCGTCATGATCAGCGGGAAGAAGATCGGAATCGTCAGCAGGATCATCGACAGCGAATCCATGACGCAGCCGAAGACGAGATAGGCCAGCAGGATCATGACCAGCACGACCCACGGGCTGAATCCCGCCGCGGCGACCCAGTTGGCGGTGGATTGGGGAAGTTGGGAGAAGGCCAGGAAGGTGTTGTAGACCTGCGCGCCGAAGATGATGAAGTAGATCATCGCGGTGGAGATCGCGGTCGCCAGCAGGCACTCCTTAAGGCCCTTCCAGTCGAGCTCGCCGGAGCGCAACGCCAGCAGGCCGGTCCCGGCCGCGCCGACGGCGGCGGCTTCGGTGGGCGTGAACCAGCCGACATAGATGCCGCCGATGACGAGCGTGAAAATCAGCGCCACCGGCCAGACGTCCATGATCGCCCTGACGCGGCCGGCCGTATCGACGCGCTCGCGGGTCTCGGCGGCCGCCGGATTGATGCGCACGTAGATGGCGATGACGATCATGAAGCCGACGGCGGCCATGAGACCGGGAATGACGGCGGCGACGAACATCTTGATGATGTTCTGCTCGGCCAGGATCGCGTAGATCACCAGCACGATCGAGGGCGGGATCAGGATGCCGAGCGTGCCGCCGGCCGCCAGCGATCCGGTCGACAGCGCGCCGGAATAGCCGTAGCGGCGCATCTCGGGCAGGGCGACCTGGGCCATGGTCGCAGCCGTTGCCAGCGACGACCCGCAGATCGCCCCGAAACCGGCGCAGGCGCCGACGCCGGCCATGGCGACGCCGCCGCGCCGGTGGCCGAGAAAGGCGGCGGCGGCCTTGAACAGCGATTCCGACATGCCGCCCTTGGTGGCGAACTGGCCCATCAGCAGGAACAGCGGGATGATCGACAGGCTGTGATTGGCCACGACGTCGTAGGTGAGCGACTTGAGGCTCGCCAGGATCGGCACCCAGCCGCTGGTGACGATCGCGGTTCCGACAACGCCGCACAACAGCATGGCCAGCCCGATCGGCACGCGCAGGAAGATCATCGCGAGCAGAACGGGGACGGAAATGAGGGCGACTTCGAGCCGGTCCATGAGGGGTTCCGCTAGCGGCCTTCCCGTCCGGCGGCGACTTCGTTGATCGAGCGCCAGACGGTATAGGCAGAGGTGGCGGCGAAAACCCAGAGGCCGACCGTCGCTCCGGCATAGCCATACCAGACCGGCATCTGCAGGATCATGGTCGTTTCGTTGTAGCTGAGCTTGTCGACCAGCCCGAGATACATGCGCCAAGCGATCAACACGGTCGCCACGGTCATCAGGATATTGCCGGCGAGCGTCAAAACGGCTTTCGAGCGGTCGCTCATCGTCGACAGGAAAACGTCGACGGTGACGTGCCCGCGATTGAGCTGGCACCACGGCATGAAGGCACAGGCGGCAATCGCGCAGCCGGCCGATACGAGCTCGAAGTCGCCCGGAACGGGACCGAACTCGCTGAACGGAAACACATCAATCGTGCCGACGAGGGCGCGGCCAGTGATGCTGACAACCGTCATCACGACGATGACCAGCAGCAGCAAGCCGCCGGTCAGCGCCAGTGCCGCGGTGACCTTGCGGATCGCCCGGCCGACGCCGGCTTCCAGTGCAGGCGCCAGTCCCGGTTCGCTCGTGCTGTATTCCGCCATGATGGCCGCGATTTCTTTCGGTTCGTCAGGCCGCCGACGAGCGGGGCGGGCATTCGACATCCCACCCCGTCCGTCAGGTCGTGCAGCCACCCTATGACGGGGGCCGGATCCGGACCTAGTTCGAGTATTTCTCGATCAGGGCCTTGGCGTCTTCGTGCATCTGCTTGCCCGGGCGGCCCTTGTCGTTCATTTCGGCGATCCAGCCCTCGATGACCGGCTGGGAGGCCTCCTTCCAGCGGGCGACTTCCGCCTCGTCGAGAACGATCATCTTGTTACCGCGCTCGGTCGCGATCTTCAGTCCCGGCGCATCGCCTTCGTCCATGACGCGGCCGACCCATTTCGAGGTCTCCCGGCCCGAATTGTCGTCAATGATCTTCTTCAGATCGTCCGGCAGGTTCTCGTAGGTGTCCTTGTTCATCGCGAAGACAAAGAAGCTCGTGTAGAGACCGCGGTCGCCGGCGAACGAGGTATGGGCGTCGACCAGCTCGGAAATTTTCAGGGGCGCGGTCACTTCCCAGGGGATCACCGTGCCGTCGATCACGCCCTTCGACAGGGCTTCGGGCACCGCCGGGACGGGCATGCCGACCGGCGTCGCGCCAAGGCTCTCGACGAGCTTGTTGATCATGCGCGTGGGACCGCGCAGTTTCATGCCCTTCATGTCCTCGAGCTTCTGCACGCCATCGCCCTTGGCGTGAATGAGGCCGGGGCCGTGCGTGTGGACGGCGATGATATGGACGTCCTTGAACTCGTCCTGAAGGTACTTCTCGTAGTAGTCCCAGGCTGCCTGCGACGTCGCCGCGGCGGTTGTCGGCATGAACGGGAGCTCGAAGGCCTCGGTCCCCGGGAAACGGCCGGGCGTATAGCCGGGCAGGGTCCAGATCACGTCGGCGACGCCGTCGCGGACCTGATCGTAGAGCGCGGGCGGCGCGCCGCCGAGCTGCATCGAGGGATAGAATTCGTAGTCGATGCGGCCGTTCGATTCCTTTTTGATCTTCTCGGCCCAAGGAACGATGAAGTTCTTCGGCACCGGGGCGGGTGCCGGCAGGAACTCGTGAATCTTCAGCGTGACGTCCTGAGCGGACGCAGGCAACGCGGGCGCCGCGAATGCGACGGCAGCCGCCGCGATGGCGAGAACGGCTCGTTTCATAGGTATCCTCCCAAGTCGACCGTCAGTGCCCGCGTCAAGGCAGTGTCCGCAGGATTGACGATTTCTGATACCGAAACGCTAGATTTTACCGCTCGCTGCCGCAAGCGACACGGGGTCGGGAGACGACAGTTTGGGCGCAAAACGACCATTTGTTCGTATATCGGACAGGGTGCGGCCGTCAGGCACCGTCAGCGGCGGCGGTATTGCCGCCAAGGACTTGGTTGCAGGGGCGGTCTGAGCTGCATTCAGGGGCCCCGGACCCGCAACGCCGGGCACACGGGCAGGTGTCAGGCAAAGGCGGGGTATCGGAGACGTTCAGGCGGAGCGTTCAGGCCTTGGCGGCGATCTTTCGCGCCAGCGCCTCGACATGGTTCTCGATCCGTTCGATCAGCCGGGCGGTTTCATCCTGCTGGCTGCGCAGCCGATGCAGTTCGCCCTTCAGAAGCGTTATCTCGTCGTGGCCGGCCGGTGGTAGCGTGCCTTCGCCGCCGAGCAGCCAGGCGGCGGATACCTCGAGCACGCCGGCCAGATTGACCAGCCGGTTAGAGCGGGGCTCGCTAGCGCCGGTTTCCCAGGCGGACAGTGTCCGCGTCTGCACGCCGAGCCGCCGTGCCAGTTGGGCGGTCGACAGACCTAGAGCCTCTCGAGCGCTGACCATGCGCTCCGCGACAGTCGACTCGGTTTTCTTCTTTTTCCCGGGCATGGCAGCCTCCCATTTCGCGTTTGCGAGGTCACTCTTCAAACAAACGATGCCTGATACCTATGCCAATAGCACCGCCGCGGATCAGGCTTGCGACGGATTGCGCCGTTTCATGAACCGGATGCGTCCATCTCGGCGAAGACTTCCTTGGCTGCCTTGAAAGCCGAGTTGGCCGCCGGGACCCCGGCGTATATCGCCGACTGCAGCAGCGCCTCGATCACCTCTTCGCGCGGCACGCCGATGTTTGCCGAGGCGCGCAGGTGCATTCTCAGCTCGTCTTCGTGGCCCAGCGACGCCAGCATGACGATGGTCAGCAAGCTGCGGGTGCGGCGGTCGAGGCCCGGCCTGTCCCAGATGTCGCCCCAGGCGTAGCGGGTGATGAGATCCTGGAAATCCCGGTCGACGTCGCTGACGCGCGCGATCGAGCGATCGACATGAGCGTCGCCGAGCACGCCGCGCCGGTTGGCCGTGCCACGCGTGTGGCGGGTCTGATCGTCCATGCGTTTAGCCTTTCAGGAAGGTCGAAACGGTTTCGTTGAAGGCGGCTTCCTGCTCGATGTTGGACAGGTGGGCCGCGTCGACAACCGCGAGCCTGGCGCCGCCGATCGAGGCTTTGATGTCTTCGGCAAGGCCTACGGGCGTCGCCGGATCGTGCTGGCCGGCAATGACGAGCGTCGGCAGGGCGATCGCCTTGATCGCCTCGCGCATATCGAAGTCGCGGAGCGCGCCGCAGCAGCCGGCGTAACCGGCCGCTGGCGTCGCCAGTATCATCGCCCCGATACGGTCGACTGCGGCTGGCGCTGCCTTCTGAAAGCGCTCTGTGAACCAGCGGTCGACGACGGCCTCGGCAATCGAGCCCATGCCGCTGGCCAGCACCGTTTCGATACGCTGCTGCCAGGTTTGCGTATCGCCGATCCTGGCGCCCGTATTGCACAGCACCAGCTTCCCGAACCGCTCCGGCGCATTGACGCCGAGCCACATGCCGGTCGCCCCGCCCATCGATAGGCCGCAGAAATCGGCCTTGTCCGCTCCGGCGGCATCCATCACGGCAAGGACGTCGTTGCCGAGCTGGTCGTAATTATAATCGCCGGCCGGCGCATCCGACTTGCCGTGGCCGCGCGTGTCGTAACGCAACACATGGTACTCGCGGCCGAAGGCCTCGGCCTGGGCATCCCACATGTGAAGATTGGTGCCGAGCGAGTTCGAGAAAATGAGCCAGGGTCCGTCCGGATTGCCGGATATCTCGTAGTTGATGCTCGCGTCGTTCGTGGCGGTTTCAGGCATGTACGGCCTCCCCAGGTTCGTTGCTGCCGGTTCAGTCTTCCTGCGCACTCCAGCGCGACACGACCTTGTCGACGGTCATTTCCGCGATGCCGAGATAGCGCGACGGGTCCAGCGCCTCGTCGATGCCATCGGCACCGAGTGCGTCGACGATCTGGTGCGTTTCAAGGCAAATCGCTCGCAGCGGGATGTCCTCGGCAATCGCCTGTTTGGCAGCCGCCTCGACTATGTGGTGGGCCTCGAGCCGCCCCATTTCCGGGGCGAGCGCCATCATCAAAGCCTCCGACATCAGCGTGCCGTTGCCGATGTCCAGGTTCTCGCGCATGCGGTCGTCGCGCACATCGATACCTGAGACGGTCTCGTGCATGTGGGCGAGGGCGCCTGAAGCCAGCTCGAACAGCTCGGGCAGGATCGTCCATTCGGCGTGCCAGCCGCCGGCGCCGCGCTCGTGCTCCTGCGGCATGGCCGCGATCAGCGAGGCAGCTAGGCCAGCGGCCTTGGTCGCGTTGGCGCGGACCGCGGCTGCGGCGACCGGATTGCGCTTCTGCGGCATGGTCGACGAGCCGCCACGCCCGGGGCCGGCCGGCTCGGCGGCTTCGCCGACTTCGGCCTGCATGAGAAGCGCGACGTCGCCGGCCATCTTGGCGAGCGCCCCTGTGAGGATCGCCAACTCGGAGCCAAGGCGAGCGACGCGATCCCTCAGCGTGTGCCAGGCAATGTCGGGCACCGGCAGGTCCAGTTCCCTGCCGAGAGCGGCGCGCACCTCTCCGCCTTCATCGCCGATCGCCGCGAGCGTGCCGACCGCGCCGCCGAACTGCAGCACGAGGGCTTGGTCAGCCGCGGACTGCAAAGACGCGCGGCAGCGCGTCAGCATGTCGAGCCAGCCGGCGAGCTTGAATCCAAAGGTGACGGGGAGGGCGGGTTGCAGGAGCGTGCGGCCAGGCATGACGGTCGCGCGGTGCGCCTCGGCCTGTCGGGCGAGGCCTGCGCCCAGCGCCTTTATCTGCGCGTCCAGTACGGCGACGGCGTCGCGTCCCACCAGTGAGGCTGCGGTGTCGATGGCGTCCTGGCTGGTCGCGCCCCAGTGCACCCAGCCTTTCCCCGGCTCGGGGCAGTGGGTGGTCAGCGCCTTGACGAAGGGGATCGCCGGATTGCCGGATCGCCTCGTTGCCTCCGCGAGCGCGGCGATGTCGGGTTCGAAGTTTTCGCAGGCCGCCGTGATGGAGGTGGCGGCATCCGCGGGAACGATCGCGGTCGCGGCCTCGGCGCGGGCAAGTGCTGCTTCAAAGGCGAGCATGGCCCGCAGCCGGCTGTCGTCGGACAGAACGGCGCACATTTCGGCGGTGGAGAACAGCGGTGTCAGCAGATCGGAGTGCACGGGTATGCCGGATGGATCAGTTGTTGGGTCGCCGGGCGACAAACGGTGGGCGGAGATTAGTCGGTGCGGGACGCGGATGTCACGTTTCGGCTTTTCTTCTTTTCGGCCGGGCAGCTTTTCTCAGGGACAGCTTTCCTTTCAGGCGGCAGCCGCTACACTCCCGCGCCTAATAAGCAATAAGGGAGAGCACTCATGGCAATGACCATGTCCGGAGAATACACGCTGCCTGCCGACAAGCAGACGGTATGGGAAGCCTTGAACGACGAAGAGATTCTCGCGGCCTGCATTCCCGGATGCGAGGCCTTCGAAAAGAAAAGCGATACCGAATTCAGCGCCACCGCGGTGGTGAAGATCGGCCCGGTGAAGGCGAAGTTCAAAGGCGATGTCACCTTGTCCGATATCGACGCGCCGAACGGCTACACGATTTCCGGGCAGGGGCAGGGCGGCGTTGCCGGCTTCGCCAAGGGCGGCGCGACCGTCGCGCTGAAGGATGCGGAGGGCGGCGGAACGGTGCTGACCTATGACGTGGAGGCCCAGGTCGGCGGCAAGATCGCGCAGGTCGGCCAGCGTCTTGTCAATGGCGCGGCGAAAAAGACCGCCGATCAGTTCTTCGAGAACTTCCGCGCGCGCCTAAGTCCGGGTGAAAACGCCGCATGACGCGGCGCAGCGTCGATGTCGGCTTGACCGGCATCGAAATTAGGTAAAAAATCGGCTCAAAATAATATTCTAACTGGGGAGGCCACCTGAAAATCTGCTGATTTCGCGGGAAATTCCGCGACTTCTCGTTTAATTTTATCCCGGCACTAACGGAGTTTCAGGACGGTCCCCAACCGCCTGAGGGAGGAACGCAATGCCGAAAGTATCCATGACCGTAAACGGTCAGGCGGTATCCGCCGATGTGGAAGCCCGCACATTGCTCGTCGATTTCATTCGCGAGCAGCTCAGACTCACCGGTACCCATGTCGGGTGCGACACCAGCCAGTGCGGCGCCTGCGTCGTGCATGTCGATGGACGTGCGCTGAAGTCCTGCACCACGCTGGCCGCCCAGTGCGAAGGCGCGTCGGTGACGACGATCGAGGGGCTCGCCAAGGGCGACGACCTTCACCCGATGCAGGAAGCCTTCCGTGAAAATCACGGCCTTCAATGCGGTTTCTGCACGCCCGGCATGATCATGTCGGCCGTCGATATGGTGAAACGCCATGGCGGCAAGCTCGACGAACAGACCATTCGCCACGAGCTTGAGGGTAACCTGTGCCGCTGCACGGGCTATCACAACATCGTCAAGGCAATCGCCGCCGGCTCGGAAGCAATGACTTCCAGTGGCCGGGTTGCAGCCGAATAATTCAATAAATTCCAGTCTC
>CAJQNW010000515.1 GCA_905479765.1 uncultured Tepidamorphus sp.
GGCGATGGGTATCGAGGACGGCTATGTGCTGGGTCTGGCGCTGGATGGCGCGGACGATATCGAAAGCGCCTTCCGCCGCTACGAGAACCGGCGCATGGGCCGCACCGCCCGCGTCCAGCGCGGCGCGCGGGCCAATGGCGACATATACCATCTCGGCGGCATCGCCGGGCGTGCCCGCGACGCGGCACTGGGCCTGATGAGCCCCGAACGGCTGCTCGCCCGATTCGACTGGCTTTACGGCTGGGGAATGAAGGCGTCGGCAGACTGACGGTTGATCCGGGTGCGATGGCGAAGGAGTCGGTGCCGACCGGCACCCCTACTCGATCAGCAGCCCCTCTATTCGATTAGTAGACTGTCGTCGTCGATTTCCTGACCACGCACGTCTCGGAACATCTGGATCAAGTCCTCGACGCTGAGGTTGGAGCGCTCATGGCCGGACACATCCAGGATGATACGCCCTTCGTGCAGCATCACCGTGCGATCGCCGTGATCGAGCGCCTGGCGCATCGAATGCGTGACCATCAGCGTGGTAACCTTGCGCTCCTGAACGACGCGCTGGGTCAGGTCGAGCACGAACTCCGCCATTGCGGGGTCGAGCGCGGCGGTGTGCTCGTCGAGCAGCAGAACGTCGGCGCCCGCTAGCGTCGCCATGACCAGCGCCAGCGCCTGCCGCTGGCCGCCGGACAGCAAACCCATTTGGTCATCGAGCCGCCCCTCCAGCCCGAGCCCAAGCTCTGTCAGCCGTTGCCGGAACATCTCGCGCCGGTTGCGGGTGATGGCGAGGCCAAGCATCCGCTTCGTCCCACGCGCGGCGGCAAGCGCCAGGTTTTCCTCGATCGACAGGGTGCCACAGCTGCCCGCCAGCGGATCCTGGAACACGCGCGCCACCTTGCCGGCCCGGATCGCGGTGGGGCTGCGCGTCACATCGACCCCGCCGATTTCGATGCGCCCTGCTTGTGGCAACACATCGCCGGCGATCGCCGACAATAGCGTCGACTTTCCGGCACCATTCGAGCCGATGACGGAGACGAACTCGTGCTCCGGAACGGAGAAGTCGATACCCCGAAGCGCCTGCTTTTCCAGCGGCGTCCCCTTGCCGAAGACGATATCGAGGCCGGAAACACGGATCATGTCGTGGCCTTTCGTCCGCGCAGGCGCGGCAGGATCAGCGCCACGGCGACCAGCACCGCCGTCACGAGGTTGAGGTCGGACGCCTTGAGGCCGATCGCATCGGCCCCCAGCGCGAACTGGATGGCGACGCGGTAGATGACCGAGCCGACGACGCAGCCGATCAGCGCCAGCACGATGGTGCGTGGCCGGAACAGTGTCTCTCCGACGATCACCGCCGCCAGGCCGACAACGATCGTACCGATGCCGGTGGTCACGTCGGCAAAGCCGTTGGTCTGTGCGAACAGCGCGCCGGCCAGTCCGACAAGCCCGTTGGCCAGCGCCATGCCGACATAGATGTGCACGCCGGTGCGCACCCCTTGGGCCCGCGCCATCTTCGCGTTGACGCCGGTTGCCCGCATGGCGAGGCCGAAATCCGACGCCAGGAACCGCGCCACCAGGAACGCCACGATGATGACCAGCACGAAGATTACCAGCGGACGCACGTAATAGTCCGGTATCCCCAGCCCGTAGAACGGCGTCAGCACGGTCTGCTGGTTGATCAGCGCCACGTTCGGCCGGCCCATGATCCTGAGATTGATCGAGAACAGCGCGATCATGGTCAGGATCGAGGCCAGCAGGTGCAGGATGCCGAAACGCTGGTTGAGGAACGCGGTCACCAGACCGGCGACCGCGCCGGCCAGGATCGCGGCCAGGCATCCCGTCCACGGATCGATGCCGCTGGTGATCATGACGGCCGCTACGGCGGCGCCAAGCGGGAAGCTCCCGTCGACCGTCAGGTCGGGAAAATCGAGCACCCGGAACGCCAGGAACACGCCTATCGCCACGAAGGCATAGACCAGGCCGATCTCGACGGCGCCGAGGAACGCGATTTCGCTCATGGGGGGATGTTAGCCGATAAAGTGGCCCGGCCGCGAGGCGACCGGACCAGAAGGAACCCGTGTCGACGTTACTGGACGACAGTGTTGGCGCGCTTGATGACGGCCTCGGGGATGGTCACGCCCATCTTCTTGGCGGCACCCGGATTGACCACCAGATTGGTGCCTTCCGCCTGCATTACCGGGATCGAGCCGGGGCTCTCGCCCTTCAGTACCTTGGCCACGATGGTCGCCGTCTGCAGACCGATGTCGTAGTAGTTGAAACCGACCGCGGCGATCGCACCGCGCGGCACCGAGTCGGTGTCGCCGGCGTAGAGCGGGATGCCGTTTTCCTCGGCGACCTTTACGGCTGCTTCGAGTGCCGAAACGACGGTGTTGTCAGTCGGGACGTAGATCACGTCGACCTTGCCGACCAGCGAGCGCGCTGCCTGCTGTACATCAGCCGTCTTCGTGGCGCTGGCCTCGACGACCTCGTAACCGGCCGGTCCGGCGAATTCCTTCAGCTTCTCGATCAGCGTGACCGAGTTCGCCTCGCCCGGATTGAAGATGACGCCGATGGTCTTGGCGTCCGGCGTGATTTCCTTGATCAGCGCCAGATGATCGGCGAGCGGCGACAGGTCGGACACGCCTGTGACGTTGCCGCCGGGCATCGCCGCGTCCTTGACGAGCTCCGCGCCGACAGGATCGGTCACGGCGGTGAAGACGACCGGTATGTCCTTCGTTGCCGCCACCACGGCCTGCGCCGACGGCGTCGAGATCGGCACGATCACAGTCGGACCGTCGCCAACGTATTTGCGCGCGATCTGGGCGGCTGTCGCCGGATTGCCCTGCGCAGACTCGTACAGGAATGTCAGGTTTTCGCCGACCTTGTAGCCAGCGTCCGCCAATCCGTCGCGAACCCCGTCGCGCGCGGCGTCTAGCGCCGGATGTTCGACAATTGCCGTCACCGCGACGGTGACGTCCTCAGCCTTCGCCGGAATGGCGAGGAACCCAACAGCCGCGACCGCGGCAAGATACTTCAACATGCCAGTCCTCCCTTTATTTAGAATGACCGGCGGACCCCCGTCCGCCAGCGCCTCTGCCTTCCGTCGAACACCGCTGCGGGAAAGAAGTCAACCATTACGATCAAACCTTATCCTCTCCAGAAATCCGGATCGAGCAGCACGATCAGGGTGAAAAGTTCGAGCCGTCCTAAAAGCATCGCGGCCGTCAGCACCCATTTGGCCGGGTCCGGGATGGTGGAGAAATTTCCCGCAGGTCCTACGATAGGCCCAAGACCGGGGCCGACATTGCCGATCGCCGTCGCCGCCGACGAGATCGCGGTGACGAAATCAAGCTCGGTCATCGCCAGAAGCAGCGTGAACAGGCCCGTGGTACCGATATAGATTGCCAGGAAGGCAAGCACCGAGGATGGAACATCTTCGGGCAGCCGCCTGTCTCCGTACCGCAAGGTCACGACCCGGCTCGGCCGCACCAGCCGCTGGATGTGCGCCCGCACCAGAAGCCACAGCACTTGGAAGCGGTAAATCTTGATGCCGCCGGCCGTCGACCCTGTACACCCGCCCGCGAAGGTCAGCAGGAAGAACAGGGCCACCCCAGGTGGGCCCCAGAGCAGATAATCCGTGGTTACATAGCCTGTCGTCGTGACGATCGAAACGACATGGAAGGCCGCCAGCCGGATTCCGTCGGAAACGGCCAGTCCCTCCTGCGTTCGCGACAGCCATACGCCGAGGGCCAGGCTCACGAGCACGACAAGCGTAATCAGTACGCGGATCTGCGAATCCCGCCAAAGCGCCACGGGTTGCCTCTTGAGGATGGTGATATAGGCCACGAAGGGGAAAGCTCCGGCGAGCATGAAAATAATGGCGATCCATTCGATTGGCGCCGAATGGAAGTAGCCGAACGACGCGTCGTAGTTTGCGTATCCGCCCGTCGAAACCGTTGTCAGTGCATGACAAAGGGCATCGAATGCCCGCATGCCGGCAACCATGTAGGAGGCCGCACAGGCGACCGTCAGCATGAGGTAGACGGCGACGATGTAGCTGACGAGTTCGTACGGCCGCGGCACGATCTTTTCCGACCGGTCGGAACTTTCGAGATGGAACAGCTGCATGCCGCCGACCCTGAGGAACGGCAATATGATGATTGCCATAACGACGATACCGACACCGCCGATCCATTGCAGCAGGGCCCGCCACAGCAACAGCCCGGGGGGAAGTTGGTCGAGCCCCACGATGACGGTCGCTCCGGTGGTCGTGAACCCGGAGACTGCCTCAAAAAGCGCGTCGTCGAAATCAATCCCCAGCGCCAGGAACGGCAGCGCGGAGAAAGCCGACAGCACGACCCAGACGGTCGCCGTCATCAGAAACGCCTGGCGCACCGAGATACGCATGGCTCCCGGCCGCCGCGTCGCCAGGGCCATCAGCGTTCCAAGCGTCCATGTCAGAAGCGCCGTGACCGCGAAAATCTGCCAGTCCGGATTGGCCGCGGGGATGTCGATGACCGCCGGCAGCAGCATGGCAATGCCCAGTATGGCCGTCAGCAGGCCGGTAACGTGTAAAATCGGGAGGGAGAACACCAACTGTACCGATCCAGGCCCCGGGAAAAGACCACTTGTTTACCGATTCAACTGGACTTGAGGGTCCGTCCGGCAGCAGCAGTGCCTCATGCCCACCCTTTAGTGGAGAAAATTAGAACCGGGCGGCGATCGTGTCTATTCGATTGACGCATGGGACCTTTGCCCTGACGGGAGACGATGGCTATCCGCAGCCTGACTTGGAATTTCCTTAAGGGTATCGCGATAGCATCTGGCTTTGTTTCCTTTGGAACGCTGCCGAAGAGCCATGGCAAAGCTGCCTGACAACTCGCCGCCGCGCGACCGTATCGTCGTTTCCGTCGTTGTGCCCATGCACAATGAGGAAGACGCGTTGTCCAGCCTGTTTGCCCGCCTCGAGCCTGCCTTGCAGGCAGTCACCATGGACTACGAGATCGTCTGCGTCGACGACGGAAGCACTGATGGCACGCTGGCCCACCTGGTCCAGAACCGGATACGGGATGAGCGGGTCAAGGTGATCTCGCTGTCGCGCAATTTCGGCAAGGACATCGCCCTGTCGGCGGGGCTCGATCATGCCGAGGGCGACGCGGTTATTCCGATCGATGCCGACCTCCAGGATCCGCCAGAGTTGATCGGCGACATGGTCCTGAAATGGCAGGATGGCTACGATGTCGTCTATGCGCGCCGCTCAGCGCGCGACGCCGATACGCTGCCGAAGCGTTTCATGGCGCGCGCCTTCTACCGCGTCCACAACGCCATGGCGGATGTCCGCATCCCCTTCGACACCGGCGATTTCCGGCTATTGGACCGCCGAGTCGTCGAGGCGCTCAGGACGCTGCCGGAACGCAACCGCTTCATGAAGGGCCTGTTTGCCTGGGTCGGCTTCCGCCAGACCGGCATCGACTACGAGCGCCCGGCGCGAAACGAAGGCACGACGAAGTGGAATGTCTGGGGCCTGTGGAACTTCGCGCTCGACGGCATCACCGGATCGACGACCTGGCCGCTCCGGATCTGGACCTATCTCGGCTTCTATATCGCGCTCGGCGCCTTCGGATATGGCGCCTATCTGATCGGCCGGACCCTGATCTACGGGGTCGACGTTCCCGGCTACGCCTCGATCATGAGCGCGGTCCTGTTTCTCGGTGGCATCAACATCCTGGCGACGGGCATCCTCGGTGAATATCTCGGCCGTGTGCTGACCGAAGTGCGCAACCGACCGCTCTACCTTGTCCGCGAAACCCACGGGCTCCACGAGGAGCCTGCGCAAGAACCAAAGGCTGCGAGCGGTGGAACGCGTCGTATTCGATCAGCTTAACCGGCTCGAGGCCGATCACTGGTGGTTCGTCGCCCGGCGCAACATCCTGTCGGGCGTGATCGGCCGCGTTCTGCCCGACGAGGCCGGCAAAGCTGACCGCATGATCCTCGAAGCCGGCTGCGGCACCGGCGGCAACCTCGAAATGCTGTCGGAGTTCGGTACTGTCCGCGCCTTCGAACCCGACGACGACGCGCGCGACATCGCCCGCGCCAAGGGCGTCGGCGAAATCGAGGCGGGAACGCTGCCCGGCGGTATCCCGTTCGAGGGCACCGACTTCGATCTGATCGCCGCCTTCGACGTTCTCGAGCATGTCGAGCCGGACCGCGAAAGCCTGGCGGCGCTGGGAAATCGCCTGACGCCGGATGGACGTATTGTCCTGACCGTGCCGGCCTTGCCGTGGATGTGGAGCGAACATGACGTGCGTCACCACCACTACCGCCGCTATACCCGCCACAGCCTCACCGAAACCATCGAGGCGGCGGGCCTCACACTCCACAAGATCACCTATTTCAACACGGTCCTGTTTCCCGTGGTCGCAGGCGTGCGCGCGACGAAGAACCTGTTCGGGCTCGACAGCGCCCATGACGACCGCATGCCCGCCGGGCCGATCAACACACTGCTGTGCACGCTGTTCTCGGCGGAGAAGCCATTGGTGGCCTACGGCAGCCTGCCGATCGGCGTCTCGCTGCTGGCCGTCGCCGGCCGGCCGGATAACCCGACCGGCCAATGACGTTGCAATTCCTGAAATTCGCGCTCGTCGGCGGCGTCGCCACGGCGACGCACGTGCTCGCTGCGCTGCTGTTTTTCTTTGCCGCCGGCATCGACGCCTTCACGGCTAATTTGATGGGCTTCGTCTCCGCCTGGCTCCTGTCCTACGGCGGAAACCGATATTGGACGTTTAGCGCCTCCGGACCGCACAGGGTGACGGCACCAAAATTCCTGCTGGTCTCCCTCGTCGGGCTGCTGTTCAACATGGCGATCATTTACGTGGCGTCCGACGTCCTGGCCCTGCCGTTCTGGCTTAGCCTCGCCATCGTCGTCGCAGTGGTGCCGATCCTCCAGTTCGCCGCCTCCCGCTACTGGGTCTTCGTCGGTTTCGGCTCGCCGGAGGCGGGCCGGTGAACGCGGTCGCGGACCGCCTCGCCAGACCGTCCGTCGCGTATCTCTCCATCGCCGCGATCTATGCCCTGGCGGCCGTCCTGCGCTTCACCTCATACCTCAATCACGACTCCTCCTGGCTGCTGCTTGCAACCCGGCGGATGCTCGACGGAGCGGGGCTCTACACGGACATCCTCGAGGTCAATCCGCCGCTGGTCCTCTGGCTCAACGTGCCGCCGGTATTGGTTTCAGAGGCGACCGGCATCACGGCTGAAACCGCCTTTCTGATCGCCGTCTTCGCGTTATCGGCGATTTCGCTCCTGATTCTGGCCGGCGTGACACGCCATATCGACGGACTGCGCGCATCGGAACGCCACGTCTTGCTGATCGCCGCCGCAGCCGCTCTGCTCGTCGTCCCCGGCTACGACTTCGGCCAGCGCGAGCATCTCATGCTCGTGTTCACGCTTCCCTATGTGTTGCTTGCCGGCGCCCGCGCCGGAGACGTCCGCCCGCCAACCGCACTCGCTTTCGCCGTTGGCGGGTTCGCAGCGCTGGGATTTTGCCTGAAGCCCTATTTCTTCCTGATCCCCGTCGCGCTCGAACTCTTCGTGCTGGTCCAAGGCCGCTCGCTGAAGCGGTGCTTTCGGGCCGAAATTCTGGCGTTGGCGGGCGTCACCATCGCCTATGTCGGCGCGCTACTCTGGTTCGCGCCGGCCTACGTCGAAATCATGGTTCCCATCGCCCTGGAGATCTACAACCAGACCTACACGGGCGAGCCGGCCTATGTGCTTCGGCAGACGGGCCTGGCCCTGCTGATTGCCGGCTTCGCGGCCATCTACCTGTTCCGCCTGAAAGGCACACGGCTGAACATACTTCTTGCCCTGCTGATCGCGACGGTCACGCAGATCGTGATTTTCGCCGTTCAAGGCAAGGGATGGCACTATCAACTCATTCCTGCGCTCGGCTTCCTCACCGTGTCGCTGGCGTTCTGCGCGATTGCCAGCGGCGTCCAGGCGGCTCCCAAGTCCGGTAGCGCCCTGATCCGCGCGGCGCGCCCTCCCCTGGCCATCGCCATTTTGCTAGCGTTAGCGGCCTCTACCCTGCCTCAGCAGCGCTACACCGGAGACTTCCAGTTGATCGCCGCCACGCTCGACCGGCTTGGCCTCGCGCCGAAATCCTATGTCTCCTTCAGCGCACACGTTTTCCATTCTTTCCCCCTCGGCGCGGCAACCGGCATGACCTATGCGTCGCGCGCGCCGGCGCAATGGCTGATGCCGGGCATCGCGATCCGGGAGGCCCAGGCGGGAAGCCAACCGGCCAGCTGGACGCCGACGATGGACCAGATCCGGGATCTCGCGCGCCGGTCTGTGCTGGAAGACTTCGAACGATACCGTCCCGAACTGGTCCTCGTTCACGACGGCGCGCCGAAAAACTACTTCCGAGGCCTGCCTTTCGACTACATCGAGTGGTTCTCTCAAGACCCAAGCTTCGCGGCTATTTGGAGCAAATACGATAAAGTCGGCACCGTTGACGCGGCTCAAATCGCCCTCTACAGGCGCACCTCCGGCGACGACGACACTCCGGCAAATGCAGCGTCTTCCGAATTCGCGGTGCCAAGGAATTAACGGCGTCCGTTCGGGCGGATGAGGATCCCGACAGCTGGACGCCCCGAATGGATGAATTCGTCCAGCTCGCCCACGATTCCGTTGTCCGCGTTTTCAAGGATTTCGGTCCCGAGCTGGTGTTGATACACGCCGCCGAGTTCAATGGAACCTTCGCCGACATCTGGTCGAACTACGAGAGAGTCGGGGAAATCGAGGGAGAAGACGTCACGGTCTACCAACGCCGGCGACCGCCTTGATAGACGGCTTGAATGCTGGTGCGGACGGCGGGAATCGAACCCGCACGGAGTTGCCTCCGAGGGATTTTAAGTCCCTTGCGTCTACCAGTTCCGCCACGTCCGCATCAGCATCGTTATGCCGATAGCGCGTCCGGGCCGACTTTACAAACCCTGATGGGTGCAGGCGCTCAACGGGCAGCGGGCGCTCAATCCGGGCTCCGCCTGTCGCCCCCTTTCGGTTTCAACGAGGCGGCCCGTTCCGCCCAGCGGATCGCCGTCAGGATCGTCATGCCGAACACGGTCGCAACCAGCGCCACTGAAAAGGCCCCGACGCCGCAGGCAAGTCCAACCGCGCCGGCAAGCCACATGGCTGCCCCTGTCGTCAGGCCGTGGACCCGGCCGCCGCCGCGGATGATCGTTCCCGCCGCCAGGAACGCGACGCCGGCGGTGACGGCCTCGATAATCCGGACGGGGTCGGGATTGCTGACGCCCTCGGCAGTCGCCCTTGCGACGATCTCGAAGGCAAGGATCGCGAATGTCGCCGCCGCCAGCGACACCAGCATATGCGTGCGCAGGCCCGCGGGCACCTCGCGGAACTCCCGGTCCAGGCCGATGACGAGGCCGAGCACGGCAGCGACCGCGAGCCGCAGCGCCACCACGTCGATGCCGATATCGGCGGTGTAGAAATCAGTGAGTGTGTCGAGCATGCGCCTCCGTCGAACGGTCAGGCAGGCTTCGGCTCCGCAATCGGCGGCTGGAACGCGAGGCCCGTGTCCCAAGGGAAGTAGATCCAGGTGTCCTGGCTCACTTCGGTTATGAAGGTATCAACCATCGGGCGGCCCATTGGTTTCGCGTAGACCGTCGCAAAATGCGCTTTTGGCAGGATTTCGCGAACAACGCGGGCGGTTTTGCCGGTATCCACCAGGTCGTCGACGATCAGCACGGCCGAGCCGTCGCCGCCGCCGAGTTCCACCACGGCGGGGCTTACCTGCTTGATCACTTCGATTTCGCCTTGCGTCTGATAGTCGTGATACGAGGCAACGCCGATCGTCTCGATGATGCGGATGTTCAGTTCCCGCGCCACGATCGCAGACGGCACCAGCCCGCCGCGCGTCACGCAGACGACAGCTTTCCAGTTCCCGACACCCGCCAGCCGCCAGGCGAGCGCCCGCGCGTCCCGATGAAACTGATCCCAGGAAACCGGGAAAACCTTTTCCGCGCCCGCCGACATGCCTGCCCCTTCCAAATGATTGACTGTTCTAGTCTGGTATCTCTGCCGTCAGGCGGTCGACCAGCGCCTGGACGTCGCGTTCTGCGGCTTCAAGAAGCGCCGTGTCGCGGGAGCGCACAACCAGCGCCGTGGTGAAGCGCGTGCCATCGAAGCTCGGATAGCTGCCGATCATGACGCCTGGATGCGCCTGCTGGATCTCGCCGAGGGGCCCGCCGACGTCGCCTTCCTTCAGGCCCCGTCCCTCGACGGTGACCGACTGCATCTTCGTGCCCGTCTTCAGCGTCGGCGCGATCGCATCGAGCATGCCCTGCATGACCGAGGGGATGCCGGCCATCACGTGCACGTTGCCGATCCGCCAGCCCGGCGCTTTCGAGACCGCGTTCTCGATCAGGTCGGCACCCTCAGGCATCCGCGCCATGCGAAGCCGTGCCTCGTTGATGCGGTCGCCGAGGAATTCGGTCAGGATCTCGACTGCGCGCGGGTGATGCACAACGGGCAACCCGAAGGCATGCGCGATCCCGTCGGCGGTGATGTCGTCGTGCGTCGGGCCGATACCGCCGGTGGTGAATACATAGGTGTAGCGGTGCCGCAGCGCGTTCACCGCATCGGCGATCTCGCCGATCACGTCGGGAACGACACGGGCCTCGCGCAGATCGATGCCGAT
>CAJQNW010000516.1 GCA_905479765.1 uncultured Tepidamorphus sp.
GACGTGGTGTTCCCCTCCGTCGACACCGGCCCGAACTACTACAAGGACGACCTGCTCGCCGAGATCGACGAGACGAAGTTCAAGGTCGACGAAGTGATCCCCTCGATCTACCGCGCCTCGATCAACCTGGGCGCCACCAACCGCGGCAAGCGCTACCTGATCCCGTGCGACTGGGGCACCGAGGGCATGACCTGGAATACCGAGTCGAACCCCGATCTCGAGTACGGCACCATCTCCTATGGCGACATGTGGAAGCCCGACATGGCCGGCAAGGTCGCCGTGCGCCAGAAGTCGGTGCTGGTCAGCCTGGCGATCTACCTCGACGCCATCGGCGAAGTGAAGTCCGATCGTGCCATGGACCTCTACAAGTCCGAGGCCGACTGCAAGCGCGTCTTCGAGGCGGTCACCAAGTACGCCATCGAACATCGCGAGAACATCGGCGCCTTCTGGAACAACGCCACCGAAGCGACGGCCGCCTTCACCGATGCCGGCTGCACCATCGGCCAGACATGGGACACGACGGGCATCCTGCTCAACCGCGACACCAATCCGAACTGGCGCTACACGATGCCGAAGGAAGGCGGACTGGGCTGGATCGACACCATGGCGATCCCGTCTGGTGCTGAGAACGTCGACCAGGCCTATGCCTTCGTCAACTTCATGCTGACGCCGAAAGCCGGCGGGATGTTCGCCAACAACACCGGCTACAACTCGGCCGCTGTCGATGCCGACAAGAACCTCAACGAAGCCCAGAAGGCCGCCTTCGCGATGGCCTATCCCGACCCCGCCGCGATCGACAATCTGTGGTGGTGGCCGGCGCAGACCGACTTCTTCGCATCGCTCCGCTCGGAGTACGTCGAGAAGTTCACCAACGCCTGATCGAACTCCGGGGCCGTCTTCACCAGAGGCGGCCCCGTTTTCCCGCCTGGTCGCCAATCGCCGGACCTTCCGACATCTGGTTGCCATCGGGCGGCGCTATGACGAACATTCGGTTCGAGGGGGACTGCGATGATCGCGAAAGGAAAGAACGTCGTTCTGGACGGCGTGTCGATGGTCTTCGGAGACTTTACGGCTGTCCAGGAGACGGACCTCGAGATCCGTGCCGGCGAGTTTTTCTCGATCCTCGGCCCGTCCGGCTGTGGCAAGACGACCATCCTGCGGATGATTTCCGGCTTCCTTGAGCCGACGACGGGTCGGGTGCTGATCGGCGGCGACGACATGGCCGGCATCGGCCCGAACCGCCGCCCCACCGCGCTGATCTTCCAGAACCTCGCGCTGTTCCCCCTGATGCCGGTTTGGGAGAACGTCGCCTTCGGGCTCGAGGCGCGCGGCGTATCCAAGTCGAAGCGCCGCGAACGGGCCATGGAGCTGATCGATCTGGTCGCACTGCGCGGCCAGGAAGAAAAGCTTCCCGGTGACCTGTCCGGCGGCCAGCGCCAGCGTGTCGCGATTGCCCGCGCGCTTGCCGTCGAACCCGCCGTTCTGCTGCTCGACGAGCCGCTGTCGGCGCTCGACCTGAAGCTTCGCCAGCACATGCGCGCCGAGCTGAAGGACATCCAGCGCAAGACCGGCGTCACCTTCATCTACATCACCCACGACCAGGGCGAGGCTCTGACCATGTCGGATCGCATTGCCGTCATGAACCAGGGCCGCGTCGAGCAGGTCGACACCACCGACGTGCTCTACGACGATCCGGCGACGCCGTTCGTCGCCACCTTCGTCGGCGAGCAGAACGTGTTCCGCGGCAAGGTCGCCGAGGTCGCCGACGGGTTCGCGGTGATCGAGGGCCCGGATGGCAGCCTGCGCGGCCGCAACCGCAGCAGCCTCGCCAGGGGGGCCGAAGCCATGGTGTTCGTGCGGCCCGAACGCATGCAGTTCCTGAATGGCGCCGCTCTCGACAATGTGGTGTCGGCCAATGTCGATCGCCGCGATCTCGAAGGCCCCTTCGTCAACCTGTTCCTGAAGCGCGACGACAACGAGATCATGGTGCATCTGACCAACTCGGGCGCGGCGGGCCGCGATCTGGAAGGCGAGCAGCGCATCGGGTTTGCGGCCACCGACGCGCTGGTGCTTCCCGCCGGCGAACTCGCAAGGGACTGAAGGCGTCATGAACGCGCTCGTCCGCACCTACGGCCGCACGCTGACCGGACTGTTCGTTTTCCTGACGACGGCCTGGGTCATCGGGATGATCGTCATCCCGCAGCTCTTCATGGTCGAACGCTCCTTGTGGGTGCGCCAGGAATCGACCCAGCTCTCCCTGCAGATCGACCGGCTCTACAACGACATCTCGCTCTTGCGGTTCGACGCCCAGGCCGCGCCGGACATCGACAAGCCGGCAGTCGAGAACAAGATCTCGAAGATCGAGGAGCAGATCGCCGAGCTGGAAGCCCAGGAAAAGACGCCGCAGAAGGTCTACACGCTGTCCAACTACACCCGCATGTCCGGGCTGCACTTCAAGATCTTCGTGCGCACAATCATCTACGCCGCGATGGTAACGGTGCTGGCGCTGATCGTCTGCTATCCGATCGCCTTCGCCGTGGCCCAGGTCGCCACCCCGCAGGCGGCGGCCTTCCTGATGCTGGGACTGATCGTCCCCTACGCGATCAACGAGCTGTTGCGCGTCTATGCGTGGCTGATGATCCTCGACTATCAGGGCGTGCTGAACACAATGCTGCAATGGGTGGGCGTGACCAACCTCGCCAAGCACGAGTGGATTCCGTTCCTGGAGTCGCCCGGCGCCGTCTTCGTGGCGATGGTCTACGCCTACATCCTGTTCATGGTCTTTCCGATCTACAACACGCTGGAGACGCTGGACCGCAATCAGCTCGAGGCCGCCCGCGATCTCGGCGCACCGACCTGGCGTATTCACTGGCGCGTCGCCATTCCTCACGCCAAGCCGGGCATCGCGGTCGGCTGCATCATGACCTTCATGCTGTCGGCCGGCTCCTACGCGGTGCCGCAGATCATGACGCGCGGCACGTCGGGCGACTGGTTCAGCCAGACTATCTACCGGCAGTTTTTCGAATCCAATAACTGGAACGTCGGCGCGGCCTATGCCTTCACGCTGCTGATCGTCTGCATCGTCTTCATCTTCCTGATGATGCTGGTCTTCCGCGTCGGCGTCCGCGACATCGCCCGGTAAGGCCACGAGGGGAGGGACCATGACAACCGCCACCCTGTCCGCGCCGGCAACGCCGGTTCGCAAGACGCGCGAAGGCCGCTGGGCCGGCGTCGTTCTCAACGTCTATCTGGTGATCTTCTTCGTCTACCTGTTCGCGCCGCTGCTGGTGATGACGCTGGCCGCCTTCAACGCCTACGACTATCCTTCGGTCACCCAATGGCGCGGCTGGACGCTGAAGTGGTTCGTCGAACTGGCCGGTGACCAGCGCATCCTGCAGGGCCTGTGGAACTCGATCCTGGTCGGCGTCGGCGTCATTGTCGTGTCGATTCCGCTGGGCCTGGCCGGGGCCTTCATCCTGACGCGCCTGCAGTCGCGCTGGACCGGGCTGCTCTACGGTGTACTCGTCTCGCCGATCCTGACGCCGGGCATCATCCTGGGCATCTCGACGCTGATCTTCTGGCGCAATTTCGAAGTGCCCGGCGGACTGTTCCTGGCGATGATGGCGCAGGCGACCTTCATCGCCTCCTATTCGATGCTGATGTTCATGGCTCGCCTGCAGCGCCAGGACCGCAGCCTCGAGGAAGCCGCCCTCGATCTTGGCGCCTCCAGCGTCCTGGTGTTCCGCCGCGTGACGATCCCCTTCCTGGCGCCGACCATCTTCACCGCCGCGGTAATCGCCTTCCTGCAGTCGATCGAGAACTACAACACGACGGTGTTCGCCATCGGCGGCAACTGGACGCTGGTCACCGAGATCGGCTCGCGCTTCCGCTTCGGCCTCTCGCCGGTGATCAACGTGATCGGCGTGATCTTCGTCGCCCTGACCATCATCGCTGCCACGATCTACGTCATCCTCAAGGAACGCGACCGCAAGGCCCGCGCGGCACGGTAGGCGGTAAAGCTGCTCCGGTAACGATGTTTCTCCGCTCATTCCCGCGAAGGCGGGAATCCAGGGCGGAGGGTTTCGACCTCGTCGGATCGCAACCCGGTTCCCGCTTCCTCGGGAACGGGCGGAGGTTGGGGTTCGATCCCCGTCCTCAACCGCTTGTGCCCGTATGGCTGGTGCCAGGCTGGACCCCGGATCAAGTCCGGGGCACGAGGCCGAGTGAAGGGTGAGGCTGTGAGTTCAAGTGAGGCCACGTGTTCCGGACTTGATCCGGAACCCAGCATGACAACCGGCCGAAGGCGCTATAATTCATATGTCATCGCCCGGATGACGATCGGAATATCTGAATGCGCCTGACCTTCCGCTGCCTTCCCGGTTTCGAGGACTTCCTGCCCAAGCCCGTCCCGGCCCGGAAGGGCTTGCCGGAGTGGCTGAAGGACATGCCGTCCACGGCCGTCAGCGAAACGCTCGGCGGCGTCGAGGTCCGCACGCTCAAGCACTGCCCGCCGCTGATCGATGCGCTGTCGGCCGGTGTGCTGATGCCGCTGGCAGCCGATGTCACGGTCAAGGACGGCGAGCTGTCCTGGGACTGGGAAGCCCCGCGCGTGCCGGGGCTGCGCCACACCCGCTCGCCGATCGGACTGCACGTGCCCGAACAGGCGACCGGCGTGCCGCTCCCCGTCCATCCCGGGCAGTTCGTCGTGAAGTTCACCAGTTTCTGGACGCTGGAAGTGCCCGACGGCTGGTCCGTCCTCTTCCTGCATCCGCTCAACCGCGAGGACCTGCCGTTCCGCACGCTTGCCGGTCTCGTCGATTGCGACCGCTTCACCGACGGCTTCGTGCATTTTCCCGCGCTATGGACGAACCCCGGTTTCGAGGGCGTTTTGAAGAGGGGAACGCCGGTTGCGCAGGCGATTCCCGTTCCCCGCGCGGCGCTCGAGATCGTGACCGAGGTAATGGACGAAACCCGCCTTGACGCGCATCGCGCGGTCGAGGACGGTCTGGCGGAGGATCCCGGCCTTTATCGAAAGACGTTCCGCGTCGGGTCGGCGTAGCCGGCGCCACATCTTCAGATGGATCTTCTTTGAAACGGGAAATTGTCATGGACGATATGCTCGAGTTTGGGCGCGGAATTCTGGCCGCTCAGGGGTTCA
The DNA here is from genome assembly GCA_905479765.1 of uncultured Tepidamorphus sp. Classification (GTDB taxonomy): domain Bacteria; phylum Pseudomonadota; class Alphaproteobacteria; order Rhizobiales; family Tepidamorphaceae; genus Microbaculum. The sequence continues at coordinate 5,159 of CAJQNW010000516.1, forward strand.
GCCGCCTCCTCAAGGCCGAACTGGTCAGCTGGTCGAAAGACCTCACCGAACTGCGTGTGCCGTTGTCGGAAGATACAAGCCAGCACCTCGGCATGACCCATGGCGGCGTCATCTGCTACGCGGCCGACAATGCGCTGACCTATGCCGGTGGCGCCGCGCTCGGCACGGGCGTCGTCACGGCGGAACTGAAGATCAACTACATCCGCCCGGCGATCGGCTCGGCTCTGATCGCGCGGTCCTCGGCGATTTCCGCCGGCCGGTCGCAGGCCGTGGTGCGTTGCGATGTCTTCGTGATCGATGAGGGGGACGAAAAGCTGTGCGCGACTGCGCTCGGCACCATTCGCAAGGTCGAGGCCCGAAAGGCCGAAAGCGCCGGGGAGGAGGGAGCAGGGGGCGCGTAGCCCCCCGCTCGGGATTGGTCAGGCCGCGGATTGATCAGGCCGGATTGATCAGGCGGCGCGGACGCGTTCCACGAAGCCGTTGACTTCGGTGCGCAGCCGCTCGGACTGCTGGGCGAGTTCCTGCGCCGCGCTGAGCACCTGCGCGGCCGAACTGCCGGTCTCGCTGGCAGCCGAGCTGACGCCGGAAATGGTCGCGCTGACCTCTCCGGTCCCCGCGGACGCCTGCTGGACGCTGCGGGCGATCTCCTGCGTCGCCGCGCCCTGTTCCTCGACCGCCGAGGCGATCGCCGAGGAGATCTCGTTGATCGACAGGATCGTCTGGCCGATGTCCCGGATTGCCCCGACCGCATCGCCCGTCGCCGTCTGGATTGACGAGATCTGGGCACTGATCTCGTCGGTTGCCTGCGCGGTCTGGCTGGCGAGCGTCTTCACTTCCGCCGCGACGACGGCAAACCCGCGGCCTGCCTCGCCGGCGCGGGCCGCTTCGATGGTGGCGTTGAGCGCCAGCAGGTTGGTCTGCTCGGCGATCGTGTTGATCAGCTGGATGACGTCGCCGATCTTCTGGGCGGTTTCCGCCAGGCCCTCGACCATGACGTTGGTCTTTTCGGCGCTGGTCACCGCGTTCGATGCGGTGCTGGCCGCTTCCTGGACCTGACGGCTGATTTCGGCAATCGAGCTCGACAGCTCCTCGGCCGACGACGCCACGGTGCCGACGTTGGTGGAAGCCTCTTCGGCTGCCGCTGCCACGGTGACGGCACGGCTATTGGTTTCCTCCGCCGTCGCGGTCATCGACTGTGCGGTGGATTCCATTTCGCTGGCCGCCGACGAGACGATGTCGACCACACCGCCGACACTTGCCAGGAAGGAGTCGGCAAGCTCGTTCATCGCCTTTCGCTTCTCTTCCTGCGCGATCCGGTCGCTGTCGGCCTGGGCCGCCTGCAGGCGGTCCATCTCGATTGCGTTCAGGCGGAAGACGTCGACCGCCTGGGCCATGGCGCCGATTTCGTCGGCGCGGCCGAGCCCCGGAACCACGATTTCCTTCTCGCCGTCGGCAAGCGATGCCATGGCGCTGCGGATCGCTTCCAGCGGACGCGTCACGCGGGCGATGATCAGCCAGAAGGCGGCGGCTGCGACGAACACCGAGATGGCGAGGATCGCCAGGCTGACGAGCATGGTGAACGTGTGCTTCGCGGCCGATTCGGCGGCGAGGGCGTCGATCTGCTTCCCGGCGGCCTGCCCCAGGGCGAGAACGGTCTGGATGCTTGCCGTGGACTCGGCGATCCATTCATCCGCGCTGACGGGGAACGGATGGCCTTCCGAACCGGCTACCAGCACCTCGTGGCGAACCTCGAGGAGATGTTCGAAGTAGCTCTCGGCGACGGCTTCAATGGCTCTCGCGGTTTCCGGCGTGAGCGTGACATGGTGTGCGATCGTCTGCACCATATCCCATGCGTGTTCGATACGGCCTTCCCGCATCGCCTCGGCTTCCAGGAATTCGGCGTTCATCGGCTGACCGCTGGCGATAGCCACGCCCAGTGCCGCGCGATCGCGGCCGGCGAACTCGCTGATCACCCAGATGGCGTCCTTCATGTTCTGGAAGTGCGCCAATCGCGATTCGGCGGAGGCGTCCCCGAGTTCGAGCGCGCGGCGCAGCTCCTGGCTGCTTTCGATGGCGGCCGTGATGGTGCCGAGCCAAGCCTTGGCGAGTTCCGGGTCGCGCTGGGACTTCGGCAGACCGAGCTCGCGGTCCACGGTCGGGCGCATCGCCTCCACCTTGGCATGGGTTTCCTTCATGCCCTGCAGATCGGCGCCCGTCTCCGTGAGGCGCTCCAGAACGGCCTGCATGTCTGCATCGGCAAGCTTGCGCTGCTGTGCAAGGGCCGTGCGGCGGTCTGCCGTGATAGGCCCGTCGGAATGCAGCGCCGTCATGCTGATGCCACGCTCTCCGGCCCAGTCGGCCGCACTGCTGAGCAGCAGGTCGCCGACGAAATTGACTTCCTCGGAGTTTTTGGCATTGGCGCGCTGGCCGGCCATGTCATAGGCGATTTCGCCGGCGAGGCCGATCACTGCAAGTCCCAGAAATCCGGTAATTCCAAGAAGAATGTTACGTAGTGAAAAGGCGCTCATGGCGCACCCCCTAGATTGAAATATCATCCGCGGAGATTTCCGCGGAGACACTCTCTAGTTGGCTGAGTTTAAAATCTTAGTTAAGGGCGCAAGCAGTAGCTGTGTTAGAGCTAGGATATTTGAATAATTCAAGGCCGGGTTGCAGCTATATATACCTAAAATTGCATATTTTTGAGTGTATGCAACCCGTGATACTAAAACCACTGTTTAATAGTGGGCATAAAGTCTTGCCATGTCCTTTCGCTTACGATGCGTCACGCTATCGAACGGGCGTTTAAATACAAAAAAATACGGCATTAGCCGTCCCTGCTCTGGGTATCGACGAGCCGCGAAACGGCAAGCGGGATACGGCCGCGCGGTCCCTGGCTCATGATTTTCAGGATCGCCGGGCGCAGGTCCGGCACCTCCGCATAAAGCCTGCGAAGACTGCGGTCGGCCTCTTCGAGACGGCCAAGATCGCGCGCGGCTTCGGCGGTGGCCAGGCGGATTGCCGGATCGTCGGGACGCTGCGCAGCGGCGATATTGAGATGATCTGCGGCGGTCTCAGGCACGCCAGACCTTAGGCACAGCCGGGCCGCGTTGAGCCGGGCGTCCGGATCGTCGGGCACGGCGCGCAGATAGGCTTCGAATTCGCGTAGCGCCTCTGCTTCCGCGCCCCGGTCCATCAGGGCGCTTGCGTATTCGAAACGGGCGTTCAGGTGGTCGGGTGCATCTGCCAGCACCGCCGCGAGCCTCCGCTCGGCCTGGCCGGATTTGCCCAGCCGTTTTTCGACGAGCGCCAGATTGTAGGACAGCGCAGGATCTCCCGGCTTCTCAGCCAGTACGCCGGCCAGCGCGGTCTCGGCCGCTGCCCAGTCGCCGGCGTTGAGCGCCGCGGCCGCCGCGCGCATCAGCCTGTCCATCTCGTTCTGTCTGGTCGGCACACGCAGGATCCCCGTATTCGTGGGTATCAGTCTAGCGAATTCAACGATCGCCGTGACCGTAAAATCGGGACTGGAGGCCCGGCTGCGGTGCCCATTTCAGGCCGTCATTTTGTCATGCGTCTGTTATGACATGGCAGTAGCGGTTTACATTGGCCCCTGTCCAATCCGGGATGTGCGGGCCGCCAAGGAGGCAATCCGTGCGCTACGCAATTTACTTCGTTCCCGACCCCGACAGCGAACTCGCCGACTTCGGCGCGCGCTGGCTTGGCTATGACGTCGAGACCGGGACCACCTTCGCAGCCCCCGTCATTCCCGGGCTGGACGCCGGCACCTGGCAGGACCGCGTGTCCGAGCCGGCCCGTTACGGTCTGCATGCCACCTTGAAGGCGCCGTTCCGGCTGGCCGAGGGGCTTGGCGAACCCGAGCTGGTCGCCGCGCTGCGCGATTTCGCGCATTCGGTAACGCCGGTGCGCGTTCCCGTCCTGTCGCTGAAAAACCTGCGCGGCTTTTTCGCGCTGATGCCGGCGATCCGCAACGATCTGCTCGAGGACCTGTCGGCGCGCGCCGTGCGCGCCTTCGACGGGTTCCGTGCCCCGCTGACCGAGGCCGAGATCGCCCGGCGCCAGGCGGTACGCTTAAGCGACGGCCAGCAGAAGAACCTCGATCGCTGGGGGTATCCTTACGTGTTCGACGAGGCGAGCTTCCACATCACGCTGACCGGCAGGACATCCGGCGAGGACGCGGATGGCGTCGAGGCCATCCTCACCGATTTCTTCGAACCGGTGATCGGCCGCCCGCTGATCGTCGACCGCGTGGCGCTCGCCGTCGAGCGCGAGCCCGGCGCCCGCTTCGAAGTGCTCGCCGCCGCCAGCCTCGGACATCCGCTCGCCTACACCCGCCGCGCCATGCAATTGGACGCGCTGTAGGCCGCGTGGGATAGCTCACCGGGCCGGGGACGTACCTTCCTGGCATTGGCGGCAATTGTCGCCCCGGAACACGGCTGGCCGGTTCCCGCTTTCGCGGGAACGAGCGGATGAGGGAAGGCCTTTGAAGGCC
>CAJQNW010000517.1 GCA_905479765.1 uncultured Tepidamorphus sp.
GATCGCACGCATCTTGGCGTGATCATTGAGCGGTCGACCGGTGGCCGTGCAGGTCGCAAATCGCCGCCGGCGTCCTATGTCTATTTGACGCGCTTGACGCAACTGGTTGATTGAGCGAAGCCCTAAGCATGGTCACCATTCTCGACACCGTTACGGACCGAACGACCAAGCCGCGCCATCCTGAAAAGGCCAAGCGGCCCGATACACACGTTTTGCGCAAACCGGCGTGGATCCGGGTCAAGGCGCCGGTCTCGCCGGTTTATCGCGAGACGGTCGATATCGTGCGCCAGAACGGCCTCGTGACGGTCTGCGAGGAGGCCGGCTGTCCGAATATCGGCGAATGCTGGTCGAAGAAGCACGCGACCTTCATGATCATGGGCGACACCTGCACGCGGGCCTGCGCGTTCTGCAACGTGCGGACCGGGTTGCCCGAACCACTCGATGCGGGCGAACCCGGCAAGGTCGCCGACGCGACGGCCGCGCTCGGGCTGACCCACGTGGTAGTCACCTCAGTCGACCGTGACGATCTCGCCGACGGCGGCGCGGGGCATATCGCTGATACGATCCTGGCGATCCGCGAGCGGTCGCCCGGCACGACCATCGAGGTTCTGACGCCGGACTTCCTGCGCAAGGACGGCGCGCTGGAGATCGTGGTCGAGGCGCGGCCGGACGTGTTCAACCACAATCTGGAGACCGTGCCGTCGAACTATCTGACGGTCCGTCCCGGCGCGCGCTATTTCCACTCGATCCGGCTGTTGCAGCGGGTCAAGGAGCTGGATCCGACGATGTTTACGAAGTCCGGCATCATGGTGGGCCTGGGCGAGGAGCGAAACGAAGTGCTGCAGCTCATGGACGACCTGAGGAGTGCCGACGTCGATTTCCTGACCATCGGCCAGTACCTGCAGCCGACCCGAAAGCACCATCCGGTGGTTCGCTTCGTCGAGCCTGACGAGTTCAAGGCCTTCGAGACGATCGGCCGGTCCAAGGGTTTCCACCTAGTGGCATCGAGCCCGCTGACGCGGTCGAGCTATCACGCCGGAGACGACTTCGAAAAGCTGCGCGCCGCGCGCCGTCAGCAGCTGGGGAACTGACGCGCCCGGCATGCGTACCTTCAAGACCCGCCGCAAGGTTGCCCACAGCGCCGAGGACATGTTCGCGCTGGTGGCGGACGTGGAGCGCTATCCCGAATTCGTGCCGCTGTGCCAGTCTCTCAAGGTTCGCGGGCGCTCGACCAAAGAGGGCAAGGAGGTCCTCGTCGCCAACATGACGGCGGCATACAAGATGTTCCGCGAGAGTTTCACGAGCCGGGTCACGCTCGATCCGGAGCACAACGAGATCCTGGTCGAGTATCTCGACGGGCCGTTCAGCCATCTGGAAAACCGCTGGCGTTTCGAGCCGCTAGACGATGAGACGTCGGAAATCAATTTCTATCTGGAGTACGAATTCCGCCGCCGCAGCCTGCAATTGCTGATGGGGGCGATGTTCGACGCCGCGTTTTCCCGCTTCGCCGAGGCCTTCGAGAAGCGCGCCGACGCGATTTACGGAAAACGGTCGAGCCGGGCGCGGAAAGTATCCTGACTTTTCAACGGTTTCTCTAACCCCGTCTTAAGTACGCTTCGCTAGTTTCGTTCCGCTTTGTAATTTCCGACAAGCGGGCAGGGGCGTCATGTCTTCCTCGAATATCGATCAAGGCGTAGCCGGCGCGCGGGTGACACGGTCCCTGTCGCTGGCCTTGCCGGCGTTCACATCGGCGATCTTCGTCAGCGCGTTCCTGCTGTTTGCCGTCCAGCCGATGTTCGCCAAGATGGTGCTGCCGCGCCTTGGCGGTTCGCCGTCGGTATGGTCGGTGGCAATGTGTTTCTTTCAAGCCGCGCTGCTGATCGGGTACGCCTACGCGCATTTGCTGACCCGCACCTTGTCCCTGATGAGCGCAGTGGTGGTGCATGTCGGTATATCGCTGCTGGCACTGGTGGCCTTGCCGATCGGTCTCGCTGTCGGCTGGGACCGGCCGCCGCTGGACTACACCGCATTCTGGCTGATCGGCCTGTTCGCTGTTTCAATCGGCATACCCTTCGTCGCGGTGTCCGCGAACAGCCCGCTATTGCAAGTCTGGTTTTCGCGGACCGGCCATCCGCATGCCGGCGATCCCTACTTTCTCTATGGGTCGAGCAATGTCGGCAGTCTGATCGCGTTGCTTGGCTATCCGATTCTGTTCGAGCCATTCCTGCGATTGCAGACGCAGAGTGCCGCCTGGACGGCAGGTTATGTCGTGCTGATCGGACTGATTGCCGCCTGCGGTGCGCTGGCGATTGTCAATGCGCCCGGCGCGAGGGCCGCTCCCCCGCGTGCGCGCAGCGCTTCGACTGAGGCTGCAAGCTGGGCGCGCAAGTTCTCCTGGATAGGCTACGCCTTCGTGCCTTCCGCGCTGCTGGTCGCCTTGACGGCGCATATCTCGACCGATGTCGCTGCAGCGCCGTTCCTTTGGGTCGTTCCGCTGGCGTTGTTCCTGTTGACCTTCGTCATTACCTTTGCCCGCCGGCCGGTAATCCCGCACTCCCTGATGCTCATGCTGCAGCCGGTGGTCGTCATTCCCCTGGCGATCCTCGCGACATGGGGCCAGGCGCAGATGTGGGTGCTGTTCCTGATGCTGAATCTCGCCGGATACTTCGTGGTGGCGATGGTTTGCCACGGCGAACTGGTACGCAAGCGGCCGGCCGCGACGCAACTCACCGGTTTCTATTTGTGGATGTCGCTCGGCGGCGTTCTCGGCGGTGCCTTTGCCAGCCTTGTTGCGCCGCATGTCTTCTCCACCGTTATCGAATATCCCGTGTTGCTGGTCGTAAGCCTGTTCGCGCGGCCGGGCGCCTTAACGACCCCTCCGCGCCGCTGGATGCGCGATCTGGCAATCGGTTTGGCGGCTTTCGTTGTTCTGTCACTGCCAATGGTCCTGTTCGGCGTCAACATCATGAACAGTCCACGTGACGTCATTGTCGGGCTTGCGCTGTTCTCCGTCGCTGCCGCGGTCTATTTGAAGTCACCGAGTTTGCTGACATCTCTGGTGCTCGCCGTGTTCCTGTCGGCATTGCTCTTCCAGAGCGACCGGAACAGCGTCGAGACGCGGCGTGGATTCTTCGGAGTTCACAAGGTCGAACTCAGCCCCGATGGACGGTATCGACTACTCTTTCACGGGACCACGTTGCATGGCGCCCAGAGGCTCGCCAACGAAGACGGGCCTCCGCTCGAGAAGCCCGAGCCCTTGACGTATTATCACGACAAGGGGCCGCTCTATCAGGCGATTGCGGAAACGCGTCGCGCTCACGGCGGGTTCGACAAGGTCGGAATTATCGGGCTAGGGAGTGGGAGCCTCGCCTGCTGGAGACAACCGGGCGAGGCGTGGCGCTACTTTGAGATCGATCCGATCATCGCCGACATCGCGACGGACCCGAAGTATTTCTCGTTCCTGTCGGCGTGCAGCCCCGATCTTCCGATTGTTCTGGGCGATGCGCGCCTCACCGTCGCGGATGAAGCCGACGTCAGCTACGACATGCTCGTCGTCGATGCCTTCTCGTCGGATTCGATTCCGGTTCATCTGATGACGCGCGAAGCGTTCGAGATGTATCTGTCGAAACTCCGGCCGGACGGCGTCATCGCCGTTCACATCAGCAACCGCAACATGGATCTGGCGCCTGCGCTTGCCGCGATCGGGAAATCGCTGGGGCTGACCGCCCTGATCCATGAGGCGGTGAATACCGAACCGGTCAAATTGAATTACAAGTCCGGAGCCCGGGTTGCCGTCTTCGGGAGGGACGCCGAAGCCCTGGAGGCAATCGCCGCATCGCCGGGTTGGCGGGCGCTCGAGCCTGTCTCCGGTGTTGCCGCGTGGACGGACGACTATTCCAACATCCTCGGGGCGATCATTTCGCAGATGCGTGCCGAAAAGACCGACTAACCGCTGGCCGATGCGATTTCGCCCAGAAGGCCCAGCGCGACGCCGACACTTTCCAGTCGCACTTGATGCCGGCCGATTTCGCCGAATCGCATTTCTCGGTGGATGATCTTTGCGCCCCGGCGCATCGCGCCGAAATGCACGAGCCCGACCGGTTTGTCCGTCGAACCGCCGCCGGGGCCGGCGATCCCGGTGATCGAGACGGCGAGATCGGCGCGCGAGGCGGCGATCGCGCCGATCGCCATCGACTTGGCCACTTCCTCGCTGACAGCTCCGTGGGACTCGATCAGTTCCTTGGGGACTCCGAGGATTTCGGTTTTGGCCTCGTTCGAATAGGTGACGAAACCGCGCTCGAAGACCGCCGAAGAACCGGCGATTTCGGTAAGCACACCCGCAACGAGGCCGCCGGTGCAGGACTCTGCCGTTGCAACCATCAGGCCGGCATCGTGCAGGTCGACCAGCAGGGCGGCGGCGCGTTTTTCCAGGTCGTCGGGCGTGATCATGATGTCTCCACGGACGGCAGGCTGACCGTTGCGACAGCCTGTGCCGCTATCCCTTCGCGCCGGCCGGTGAAGCCGAGCCCCTCGCTCGTCGTCGCCTTGACGGAAACGCGCTCGACCGCGATGGACAGAATTTCCGCGATCCGGGCGCGCATCGTTTCCCGGTGAGGGCCGATTTTCGGGGATTCGCAGATCAAGGTCACATCCACGTTGACGATGGCGCCGCCGCGCCGGGCGACGAGGCCGGCGGCATGTCTGAGGAACTGGTCGGACGCTGCGGCCTTCCACTGCGGATCGCTTGGCGGGAAGTGGCTGCCAATGTCTCCGTCTCCGATTGCGCCGAGCAGGGCGTCGGTCAGGGCGTGCAGGCCCACGTCG
>CAJQNW010000518.1 GCA_905479765.1 uncultured Tepidamorphus sp.
CATTTCGTCAACGAGCGACCGCTCGCCGGTCCCTATCCCGACGGCCTCGAGATCGCGACCTTCGGGCTCGGCTGCTTCTGGGGCGCGGAGAAGGCGTTCTGGACCCTGCCCGGTGTCTGGGTCACGGCGGTCGGCTACGCCGCCGGTGCCACGCCCAATCCCACATACCAGGAAGTCTGCTCCGGCATGACCGGTCACAACGAAGTGGTGCGCGTCGTCTTCGATCCGGCCGTGATTTCCTACGAGGCACTGCTCAAGGCCTTCTTCGAAGGTCATGACCCCACGCAGGGCATGCGCCAGGGTAATGATGTCGGCACCCAGTACCGCTCCGGCATCTATGTGGAAAACGACGCCCAGCGCAGCGCGGCGGAAGCTGCGAAAATGGCCTATGAGGCCGCGCTTCGGGCTAAGGGCTTCGGGCCGGTGACTACCGAGATCGTCGAGGCCGGGCCGTTTTATTTCGCCGAGGAATACCACCAGCAGTATCTTGCCCGTAACCCGGGCGGCTATTGCGGCCTCGGCGGCACGGGTGTGGCCTGTCCGGTGGGCACCGACGTCGAGGCGCCGGCCGAGTAGCCCGGACCGGCCCGGCCCTATTGCTCAGCAGTCCTCGCCGAGCGTGTAGACCACGACCGGCTCGGCGATGCCGCGCAGATGATGGGAGGCGTGCCGGATCATCACATCGGGCACATGGGCAGCGAACGTCGCTGACGCCAGCACCGTGTGGGGCAGCCGCTTGGACAGGTCCTGCAGCCGGCTGGTCAGGTTGACGGCCGGGCCGATCGCGGTGAAGTCGAGCCGGGTCCGCGTCCCTACGTTGCCATAGCCCACATCGCCGTAGTGCAGGCCGATGCCGTAGTCGATCGCGCCCGGCTTCAGACCCACCGTCTCGGCAACCCTGGGAAAACAGCGGTCGCCTTCGATGGCTGCGTTCAGGGCCGCCCGGCAGGCCGCCGCCGGATCGGCCTCGCCCGCAAACACGGCAAGCAGGCCGTCTCCCAGGAATTTCAGGATCTCGCCGCCGTTTCGCGTGATCGGCTCGCCCAGGCATTCGAACCATGTATCGAGCATGCGCACCGTGTCGGGCCCCGACAGCCGCTCCGACAGCGCGGTGTAATCCCGCAGGTCGGCGAACAGGATCGCCGATGGAAGCGCCACCAGGTCGCCGCGGTCTATCCGCCCCTCGAATACCCGCTGGCCCGAGCGCGGCCCCACATAGGTGTCGAGCAGGTTGATGGCGATCTCGCGCACCGCCAGCCGCTCGAAATGCGGCCCGATCACAGCGACCGCGACGGCGAGACGTTCCAGATCGCGGTCGCTGAATCCGTCGGGCGCGCGGGTCGCAAAGGATATGACGGCGGTGCGTGTGCGGTCGATGAAGGGCAGGGGATGGATCACATAGTCCAAGCCGCCGGAGTCTTTCAGGTCGCGCAGCGTCGGCATCCGCGCGTCCATCTGCCCCAGCCGGTAGCGCTGCGCCTGGCTGGTTTCGTCGACGATCCGCACCGGGCTGTTCACGTAGGCTTCGCTGTCTGCGGTCCCTTCGCGTTCGCGCCGGTGGGTGTCCGTTTCTCCCGCCGACCATGTCACCGTTCGCCCGCTCTGGACGGGATGCAGCGTTTCGATGCCGACGAAGGCGCGCCAGACCGGCACGCCAATATCGCTCAGGCCGCGGGCGAGAAAATCGAGGAGCTCTTCGTAGGTCGGCGCGCCTATGCCGGCGACGCGCAACGCCAGCCGTTCCGCCAGTCCCTCAAGAACGGCCTCGCCAGGTGTATCGGACGTCAACGAACCGGCCGGGACCGCGGCATCGGTGCGCTCTGCGCCGGCGCGGACTGGACCGGCGCCGTTACGGCCGAGGCGTCCACGACCATCCGGCATTCGCCCGGCAGGTCGGCCATGCTCAGCGGCGTCTTCGGTTTCGGCTTCTCGCCCGGCTTCGTCGGTGTCCAGGGCGCGTCGCTCAGCCACCAGTCAAGCTCCTTGCCGCAGCCGTCGCCGGCCGGAGGCGGCGTCTGGTTCTTGCAGCCCTCGCTGCCGGCCGGACAGGAAATACGCACATGGAAATGATAATAGTGCCCCCACCATGGCCTGACAGTGCGAAGCCAGCCCCGGTCGTTGCCGGCGGATTCGCACAGTGCCTTCTTGATCGCCGGATGCACGAAGATCCGGGCGGTTTCGGGCTGCTTGGCGGCGCGGCGGATGAGCGCGGCGTGGGCCGGCGTCCAGATATTCGGATCGACCTCGCGCACCCCCTCCTTGAGCATCGACGTCGCGGAAATGTTCTCGCGTTCGCTGGTGCTCAGCGTCCGGTTCGGCATCGGCGTCAGCCAGATGTCGGCGTCCAGGCCGATCTGGTGGCTGGCATGGCCAGACGTCATAGGTCCGCCGCGCGGTTGCGCCAGGTCGCCGACGAGAAGGCCGTTCCAGCCTTCCGAGCGTGCACCGGTAGCGATGCGCTCGATCAGGCCGATCAGGACGGGATGGCCCCAGTTGCGGTTGCGCGACAGGCGCATCACCTGCCAGGCGGCCCCGTCGACCGGAAGCGGCGCCGCGCCGGCCAGGCACCCGCGCGCATACGATCCGATCGCGCGAGAGGCCAGCGGCGCCGGTTCCTTCGCCGCGCCGAACAGTGTCTTGGCGGGCGTCTGCGCCGGGGTAGGAACAGCGGCGAGGGCGATCAGAAACGCCGCCGCGAGACTGGCGCGTGGCAATCGAATGAACGATGGACGGCTTCGGGTCATGGCCTGGATGTCGTCAACGCCGTGCCGGGATTCAAGGTCGGCCGGCTCGTTGATGCTTCCGCGTATGCTCGGCCGCGAAGGTAAACGGATTGTTAACCGCCTGGCAAACCCTCAGGCTGCGCGGCCGCGCCGGGCGGATCGATCTCTATCGTTGCATGGTCGACGCCAAGCGCCTCCTTCAGGCGCGCCTTGACCGCGGAGATCGTCGTGAAGCCGTCGGCGTCGGCTGCAAGCTCGATATTGAGCGTGACGAGTGGTCGCTTTTCGTCGAGCGCCCAGACATGCACGTGGCGTACGTCGGCGACGCCCTCGACGGAACCCATGAGCATGTTGCGGATCGTCGTCGGCTCAAGTCCCTTTGGCGTACCTTCGAGCAGGATGTGGCCGGATTCGCGGGCAAGCCGGATGCCTGCGCGCAGGATCAGCAGCGCCACGAATACCGACAGGATCGGATCGATCGGCATCCAGCCGGTAGCCAGGATCACACCGGCGGCGGCGATCGCCGCAAGCGAACCCAGCATGTCGCCGGCTACATGAATGATTGCACCGCGCACGTTGAGGCTTTCACGCTGCCCCCCCATCAGCACGAAAAAGGAGATGATGTTGACCGCCAGCCCCAGCACCGCGACGGCCATCATCGGGCCGGCCAGCACCTTGACCGGATCGCTGAAGCGTTCGGCCGCCTCGATGATGATGAATGCGGTGATCATCAGGATCGCGATCGCATTGGCGAAAGCGACGAGAACGGGCAGCCGCCTGTTGCCGAAAGTGCGTTTTTCGGTCGGATTGGAGCCCGCGACCCGGATCGCCCACCAGGCAAAGCCCAGCGACACCGCGTCGATCGCCATATGCGCGGCGTCGGCCACCAGCGCCAGCGATCCGGTCAGGATACCACCCGCCGCCTCGGCAAACATGAAGATGCCGGTCAGCAACGCGGCGATGCCGATCCGGGTTTGATTGGCCCCGGCTGTATGATCGTGTGAGCCACCGGAGCTATGCGTATGGCCCGGGGAATGGTTGTGCCCCGTTTCCTGGCCTTTATCCCGTCCGTTACTCATACCGTTTCGGTTTTCCTGGTTTGGTTAGTCGAATAGCAACAGATGTCGCTTAACTCTAAGTCACTCGTCGCTTGACGCTTTACAAGCGTGTTTTGCCTGCCGAAGATAAACGGACGGCGAGGAGGTAGAGGCGTTCGGCGGGCGTCATGGGCAGGAGAGTTGTCATGCGCAAGATCGCGTTCGCATTCGTATTGTTGTTCCTCGGTACATTCGTCTCGCAGTCGGCAAATGCGTCGGCGGGAGTTGTCGCCAAGATCGACCTGTCGAACCAGACCATGCAGGTCTACGTCAACGGCATGCGCAAATACAGCTGGCCTGTGTCGACCGCGCGCAGTGGTTACCGCACCCCGACGGGCAGCTATAAGCCGACCCGGATGCACAAGACTTATTTTTCCAAGAAGTATCACGGCTCGCCGATGCCTTATTCGATCTTCTTTCATGGAGGATACGCGATTCACGGTACCAACTACGTGAAATCGTTGGGCCGCCCCGCCAGCCACGGGTGCGTTCGGCTGCATCCCTCGAACGCGGCGGCACTGTTCAGCCTCGTCCAGCGGCATGGCCCGGGCAACACCAGCATCGTGATCAACCGCTGATCGCGGGGGATCGAGCCGCCTTGCTTGCCAACGCTGCCTCGATCCTGTCTGCTCCGGACTGGTTGCGCAAAGGGAGGCCGACATGCTGACACCGATCTGGGGACTGCCTGAGACGGTAATCGGATTCGAGGCGAGCGGGCGCGTCTCGAATGCCGATTACAAGGAACGGATGATTCCCTCGCTCGAGAAGGCCATTGCCGAGAAGGGCAAGATCCGCTTTCTGTTCGTGCTCGGCGAAGGTTTCGAAGGATATGAACCCATGGCGATGTGGGACGATACCTTCTTCGGTCTCAAGCACATCAAGGACTTCGAGAAGATCGCGGTGGTCGGCGACGACGAAGTCTATGCCGGCGCGATCCGCATGTTCGCCTCGTTGCTGCCATACGAGATCAAGGTCTTTTCGCTCGCTGAACGCGACGCGGCCAAGGATTGGATCGCGGCCTGAAGGCCACGCCGCCACCGCCGCCTGATACGGCGGACATGAAATCGGACTTCCACTGAACGGGACGGGTATGGGAAAAGCCATCGCGGTCGTGCTCGGCCTTGCCATGATCGTTCATCTGATCAAGCCGATCGGGATTCCCGGTCTTCGTAAGCGGTCCGATGCGTGGAAGATCGCCGTTATCGCGCTGTTTGCGATGGTTGTTCTGGTCGGCATCCGGCCGGAGTGATCCGGCCGGACCGATCGGACAGCGTCCGAAGCCCGGCCGGCGGAGTGACGTACCTAGAGGTGCGTCTTGAACCACTCGAGCTGGGCTGCCGACGAAATCTTGAACGGTTCGCCCGTATACGCCTCGAAATGTCCGCCCGGCACGATCAGCAACCGCTTCGGCTCGAGCGCCTCTTCATAGGCATGCGCCGTCAGGTCGAACGGCGTCAGGTGGTCGCCGCGTGCCACGACGACCATGAGCGGCGTCGGGGCTATGCGCGCGATGTAGGTGGCCGGTTCGTACTCGGTGAACATTTCGATCGAGTGGAGCGTCACCTCGTTCTTCCAGTTGGTCTCGTGCTCCTTTTCGAAGCGCGTGAAGAACTCATAGGTGTCGGCCGTCGGCAGCGCGCTGGGTTCACCCTCAGGCGCGGTCACCGGCATCCTGGCGCCCGGTTCACCGCGCGCCCGTGCCGCCCGGTCGCCATCGAAAGCGGCCCGAAGTCCAGCCCAGGTGTCGCCGCGGATCAGGCGCCGTGCCGACTCGAACCCGTAGGTCAGCGGCACCTGCGAGACGACGCATTTCACGCGCCTGTCGATCGCCGCAACCACGAGAACGTGGCCGCCTGAATAGCTCGATCCCCAGATGCCGATGCGATCCGCATCGACGTCCGGCAGCGTCTGTGCCCAGGTGATCGCATCACGGTAGCCGTTGATCTGCTCCCACGGATCGACGTGGCTGCGTGGTTCGCCGTCGCTGACCCCAAAATTGCGGTGGTCGTAGACGATGACGCCGAAGCCGGCGGCGGCGAACACCTCGGCGAAGGAATCCAGGAAAATCTCTCGGGTCGCCGTGAAGCCATGGGCCATGATTATTGTCGGCGCCGGACCGTCGGCACCTTCGGCGGAATAGTGCCAGCCGCGCAGCGTCACGCCGTCTTCGGTCTTGAATTCGATATCGCGTCGCATGTTTTCCTCCCGTGCGAACTTCTTGATCGGGTGAGGATGGACGGGTTCGGGACAACCCGCTTGCACGGGAGGGAAGGGCGATTGATCGACAAGGAAGCGGCGATGTAATAATTTGCCGCCCAGACCGAGCAACGGCATCCCGCACAATCACAAGATCGGGGAGGACGCCATGAACACCGGCATCTGGTCGTCCGGCAGCCAGCCGGCCGCGCTTCGCGCCGAGGCCGCTCGCGCGATGCTGAGCGAAGTTCACCTTCCCTGGTCGTTGCGCATTGCCGACCGCGATCCCTACGACTGTCGTCTGGCCTGGCAGGGGCTCGGCGGCTGCACAGTCATCGAGTGCAGCAGCACGCAGCTGTCGGGATACCGCGACAGGCCGGAGATTCGCCGTACCGAGGGCGATTACGTCGGGCTGTTGCTGGTGCTCGCCGGGCAGGAGCGGGTCCGCCAGGGGGATGTCGCGGTAACGTTGGACGCTGGCGACATGTTGCTGTGGGACAGCGCCGAACCGCTCCAGTTCGAGGTCCGCAAGCCGCTCCGAAAGGTAACGCTGCTGATTCCGCGATCCAGGCTCGACCGCGCAACCCCCGGTATCGAGGTGGGCGGCGCGGTGCGTCTCGACAGCCGGGCCGGTCTCGGCGCGCTGGCTGCCGGCCACCTTGCTTCGCTTGGCAGGGTCGCGCGCGATATTCCAGTCGGCGATGCGCCCTTGGCCGCCGATATCCTGATCGATCTGGTCGGCCGGCTTGTCGATCCTGGCGCCGAAACGGATCAACCGGCCGATGTGCTGTCACGCGTCTTCAAACACATCGAGCAGCATCTGGAAGACCCGCAACTGACGCCGTCGCGCATTGCGGCGGCGTTTGGCATCACGCCGCGTTACCTGCACATGCTGTTCGCGCAAACCGGCGGGACGCTATCGGCCTACATCCGATCCCGCCGCCTCGCCTGCGTTCGCCGTGATCTTGTCGATCCGCGATTGGCGCACTTTTCGGTCACCGACATAGCGTTGCGGTGGGGCTTCAGCGATTCGGCGCATGCGAGCCGCGTTTTTCGCCGCTCCTTCGGGATTGCGCCGGGCCGCTACCGCATCTTGCAAAGGTAGTAAGGCAGGTCTCATCCGTTGCCGACCGGACCGACCGCGAGGGAATGTGCTAGTGCCTGTTTTTCGCGTGGCCCCGATTTCGCAGGTGATTCGCCGCGAAACCGCCTTCGGGACCCCCTCGGTATTTCCTGTTCTCCACTGACGCCGCAATTACAGCGAGAATTTTGGGTCGCAGGCTAACATTTTTGTATATCCGGTATGAAATATATCAATTTCCTTATTGTTTCCCCGTTCCTTTGATATGGCAATTACGCCTAAACTCTCCATGGGGAATGGGACCTTTTGGGCGAACGGCAATGGGACGAGACGAAGTTGCGTCGGATATCGCCGACGCTATCGAACGGCTTGGGCGTTTTATCCGCTCGCGTGGCTATGCGTGTGATCTCAATCCCGCGCAATGGGAAGCCCTTCGGTATCTTGGCCGGTGCAACCGGTTTTCCAACAATCCCTCCGCGCTCGCCAGCTTTCTCAATGCGACGAAGGGAACGGTGTCGCAAACGCTCTCGTCGCTGGAGCGCAAGGGGCTTTTGTCAAAGGTTCCGCGCCCCGGTCACGGTCGCTCCCTGTCGCTGATGTTGACGGATCAGGGGCGCGCTCTTCTGGACCAGGATCCGCAACAGGCACTGGAGGCAGTCGCGGGCGAACTCGGTCCCGATGTCGACCGTCTGGCTGGCCATCTCGGCGATTTGTTGGCCGAATACCAGATGCACTTTGGCATCCGTTCGTTCGGCAAGTGCCGCACCTGCCGGTATTTCGACGATCGGATTTCCGATGGAAATACCTGTCGTTGCGAACTGCTCGGCGCGCAGATCGAAAAGTCCGAGACTAGGCAGATCTGCGCGGAGCATACGCCTCGCGGAGCATCCGGCTTCAGCTAGGAGCCCGCCGTTACCCGCACGCCGTTATACATGACAGCGAATAATCCGATTGTCTGCGCGGGGGCTGCTTGAGCCGCGCTTCGGAGTCGCGGTAGCATGAAACTTAGTTGGCTAGGAGGAATTCAGGTGGTCTCACCGGCAAATGTGATCGGGGCCCTGCGCGGTTTCGCGATTGGACTTGGTGTCCTGCTAGGCAGCAGTTCGGGAAATTTCGCGTGGGCCGAGGACATTCCGCCGGCGTCCGCGGAGCCGCTGACCGCAATCGAATTGTATGTCCTGTATCGCGACAAGACCTGGAACTGGGACTCCGGAGCCGTACATTTTTTTGACAACGGGCGGCGTTTCCTCGCCTGGGTGTCGGGCGACAAGGGAGACTCCTTCGGTGAGGGAAAGTTCACGCTCACCGATTCCGGCCGCCTTTGTCTGCGCGGCGAGTGGACTGACGCGACGGGCGCCGAAGAAAGCGTCTCCTGCTTCCTGCATAAGAAAGACCGCGGAACCATCTATCAGAAGCGGGAGGACGAGGGGGAATGGTACATCTTCCGCCACGCCCCGGTGCAGGCGGATGACGAGATCAATCGGCTCGTCGGCGGGGACAGCGTGTCCGATCGCGTCGCCGGGATTAAGTCGAAGCTCGGCGGATAGCCCCTGTCTACTAATTCCTTTCGAAGTCGAAAGAATAAAGTTTCTCTTCCGCGGTGAGGTCTTTTTCGTATCGCTTGTTTGTCGGTTTGATCCGGCCCTTGATCTCCTTCAACCAGCCCAATACCGCGTCCACGCGGCCTTTCGTCACCGGTTCGTCGGTGATCTCCAGGATGATCGATTTCAGCGCAAAGCCGGGGCCGAAGGTGGCGGCCAGATCGTCCGGGCTCACGACACGCACCGTCTGCGGGTTGGTGATGTCAGCGAAGGTGACCAGCAGTGGCCACTTTGCGCGCGGCAACGGTAGGCTCGTGCGCAGGCTGTCTATGTGACTCCAAATTGCATCCGCATCTTCATGCGAGGAATCCCGGAACGTCGCGGAGGCTCGTTCGTCAGACCCGCCCAGCAGTGCGAACAGGTACTTGCCCGGCGCGACCTCGACCACCGTCGCCTCGCCGGTGACGTCGGTATCGATGGCGTTGCCTATATGCTTGCCGCCAATTGTCGGCAAATTTTCGATCCTGACCGCGACCACAGCGGCGCCCGAGACTGTACCGGTCGGTGTCTCGACGGACACTGTCAGCTTCTGGTGCCAATCATAGACCTTGCCGCAGCCGCCAAGCGCTAGCGCGACAACAAGCAGCGCCCCGGTAAAGCTCCAAAGATCTTTCATGACGAAACATCCCGCATACGGAATTCGCAACGCCTGAAGCTTTGGCGCTCAGGCGGAGTACCGCTCCTTGATCAGTGCGTAGAGCCCGCGGATTACCTGCGCTTCTCCACCTTCTGGCCGCCCCGGCCGGCTCGACTGGTTCCAGCAATAAGCGTCGACGTGCACCCAGCGCGCGGTGTCGGTGACGAAGCGCGACAGGAAGAGTCCGGCCGTGATGGCGCCGGCGAAGCCACCCGTTCCCGCGTTGTTGATGTCGGCGATCTTGCTGTCGATCATCTTCATGTAGGGCTGCCAGAGCGGCAGGCGCCACACCGGGTCGTGGGCTGAATCCGAATGCCGGGAGATGTCGGCAGCCAGCGCATCGTCGCCGGTGAAGACGGCCGGCAGGTCCGGTCCCAGCGCGACGCGGGCCGCGCCGGTCAGGGTCGCCATGTCGATGACGAGGTCGGGCTCTTCCTCGCACGCCAATGTCAGCGCGTCGCCCAGCACAAGCCGGCCCTCCGCGTCCGTATTGCCGATTTCGACGCTGAGGCCTTTGCGGCTTTCCAGCACGTCGCCGGGCCGGAAGGCGTTGGCGCTGACGGCGTTCTCCACGGCCGGCACCAGCACCCTGAGCCGCACTGGCAGCTTGGCCGCCATGATCATCGAGGCAAGCCCGAGCACGCAGGCCGATCCGCCCATGTCCTTTTTCATCATCAGCATGCCGGCCGCCGGCTTCAGGTCGAGCCCGCCAGTATCGAAGCACACGCCCTTGCCGACCAGCGTCAGCTTGGGAGCTGATGCGTCGCCCCAGCTGATGTCGATCAGCCGCGGCTGCCGGGCGCTGGCGCGACCTACCGCGTGGATCATCGGAAAACCCGCCTCCAGCAGGTGCTCGCCGGTGGTGACCGAAACCGCCGCGCCGTGGCTCTCGGCAAGCGTGCGCGCCGCTGCTTCGAGCTCGTCGGGGCCCATGTCGTTGGACGGTGTGTTGATCAGGTCTCGGGCAAGCGAGATGCCCTCGACGATCCTGAGGACATCGGCCTCGTCGACGTCGGCGGGCACGATCAGTTTGACGTCGCTATTGTCGGTTCCCCCGTCTCTCCCGCCGCGATAGGTGTCGAACCTGTACCGGCTGAGCGCGAAGGCCACTACCGCGAGCGTTGAATCGTCGGGCGCATTGTCGAACCGGTAGGTGCCGGCCGGCAGGCCGTCGGCGAGCTTGCCGGGCGCGAGCGGAGTGCGCTCCGCGTCGCCGGCCGCGCCGAGCCCGAACAGCACCAGCGCCAGGCCGCCCTCGGCATCGGGCAGCAGCGCGATCCGGCCGGCGGATGGCGTAAAACCTGTTGCCTCCAGATAGGCCGTTTGCGCCCCGGTTAGACCTTTCAGGTGATCGTTGCCTTCGCCCGGTTCGACGAAACGGATGGGGACACACGGTGTGCTCGTCGAGGAAGGCAGAAGGCAGTCGATCATGATGGCTCCTTGATTGACAGGCGGGTCGGGCCGGCAGGGATGGCGCCGATTCCGGTTAACGTGCTGTTAGGGTTACCAGTTTATTGACAGAAAGTCGTCGGCTCGCATTGGGCGGCCGAGTGTAAAGTAAACTGGGACGGAGCTCCCCATGCCGATTTCCGTTTCCGCCCTTATCCGGCTTCCCGTCATCGTGCTCGCCACGGGCCTTGTGCTCGGCGGCTGCCAGCAGACCATGACGACTGGGTCGATCTCGAAAGAAGCCGCGCCCGCACAAGGCTCGCAGCAAGAGCTCCAGCAGGCCGCCGCGCTGCAGAAGCGCTTCAAGAAAGATCCCGGCAATGCTCAGGTTGCCCTGGCCTTCAGCGAAAGTCTGAAAGAGCTTGGCCGCACCGAGCAGGCTGTGATGGTCCTTGAAAGGGCCAGCAAGGAAAATCCCGGCGATGCCCGGCTCCAGTCCGCCTACGGCCGCGCTATGCTGAAGGCTGGCAATCCGTCCGACGCGATCGTTGCGCTCGAAAAGGCATCACAGGCGGGGGATACGAGCGCTCCGATCCTGTCGGCGCTAGGCGCCGCGCTGGACCAGCTCGGCCGCAACGAAGAGGCGCGCGAGCGTTACAAGATGGCCCTTGCAAAGGATCCGGACAATCCGTCGATCCTCGCCAACCTCGGCCTGTCCTACGCGCTGTCCAATAACATCGACGACGCGGAACTGACCTTGCGCCGCGCGGCGAACTATCCCGCCGCTGATCCGAAGGTCCGCCAGAATCTGGTCCTGGTCCTGGCGCTGCAGGGCAAGTTCGCCGAAGCCGAGGACTTCGCCAGCCAGGATCTGCCGCCTGAGGATGTGCGCGTCAACATGGCCTACCTCAAGCAGATGATGAAGTCGCCCGACCGCTGGCAGAAGCTGAAGAATATCGACGGCGCGACCGGCTGAGGCGACTCCCGCCGCTGCTGCCGGCTGGTCCAGGCCATGAAACCGGCAAATCGGTCTTCCCGAAAGAACGCCTAGTCCCCGGGCCGACGGCCTATACAGCCGCCGGCCCGTCGGTTATTTGAAGGGTCGGAGAACCTGCGGATCGATGGATGCCGCAGGCGCAGAAGGAGGCCTTTTGAGCGATGGCGGCTGGTAACGGTAAAACCGGATACGTTAAAAGCGAGCTCGTGACCGTCTTCGGCGGTTCGGGCTTTATCGGACGCCACGTGGTTCGCGCTCTGGCGCGGCGAGGCTATCGGGTCCGTGCCGCAGTGCGCCGGCCCGACCTCGCCAATTTCCTGCAGCCGCTCGGCGGCGTCGGTCAGATCCACGCCGTCCAGGCCAATATCCGCAACCGCGCTTCTATCGACCGGGCCGTCGCCGGATCGGACGCGGTGGTCAATCTCGTCGGCATTCTTTACGAATCCGGCCGCCAGCGCTTCGATGCCGTGCAGTCCTTCGGCCCGGATGCCATCGCCGTCTCCGCTAAGGAAGCCGGTGTCGGCGCGATGGTTCATGTATCCGCGATAGGCGCGGACTCAGGTTCCAGTTCCGATTACGCCCGCTCAAAGGCTGCCGGCGAGGCAGCCGTTCTCCAGGCGTACCCGGACGCGGTAATCCTGCGGCCTTCGATTGTCTTCGGCCCCGAGGACGATTTCTTCAACCGGTTCGGCGCCATGGCGCGCCTGTCTCCTGTCCTGCCGCTGATCGGCGGCGGTAAGACGCGGTTCCAGCCGGTCTTCGTCGGTGACGTGGCAGAGGCCGTGGCCCGGGGCGTCGACGGCAATCTAAAGTCGGGTTCGGTTTACGAACTGGGCGGGCCGGAAGTCCGGACCTTCCAGCAACTCATGGAGTACATCCTCGAGGTCACTGATCGTAAGCGCCTGCTGGCGCCGCTGCCGTTCGAGATCGCCAGGCTGAAAGCGTGGTTCCTGCAGCTTCTGCCCAATCCGCTGCTGACCGTCGATCAGGTACGCCAGCTTGCCCATGACAACGTTGTCTCCGAGGCGGCGATCAAGGATGGCCGGACGCTGGAAGGTATCGGTATCGACCCGCATGCCATTGAATCGGTGGTG
The DNA here is from genome assembly GCA_905479765.1 of uncultured Tepidamorphus sp. GTDB lineage: Bacteria > Pseudomonadota > Alphaproteobacteria > Rhizobiales > Tepidamorphaceae > Microbaculum. Next base: position 12,816 of record CAJQNW010000518.1, read on the forward strand.
CCCACCTATCTGGCCCGCTTCCGCAGGGCCGGCCAGTTCACCGAACCGGATCGCGCTGCACCCGGCTTGTAGGGTCTCAAGCGCTCTCAGGCATAGACGAGCCACAGAAGTACGACGCCGAGCGCCAGCCGGTAGATGACGAACGGCGTCATGCTCGTGCGCCGCAGCAACGCCATCATGAACCAGATCGACAGGAAGGCGGCTACTGCCGACAGGCCGGCCGCCGCCAGCGCATCGCCGGCGATGATCGCCGCCTGGCCGTCCTTAAGGTCCATTGCGACGCCCGCACCTGTCGCCAGGATCGCCGGGATCGCCAGCAGCATCGAAAACCGTGCCGCCTCGGTGCGCTCGAATCCGAGCGCTCGCGCCGCCGACATGGTTATGCCGGACCGGCTGACCCCTGGGATCAGCGCCACGCATTGGGCAAGTCCGACCCATACCGCGTCCGGGATACCGATCTGCGAGAATGCCCGTGTCCGGCTGCCGATCGCATCGCAGGCCCATAGCACCAGCCCGAATATGATCGTTGTCCAGGCGATCACCTCCAGCGAACGAACCGCGTCCACTAGCCCGGATTTCAGCATAATGAAGCCGACGATGGCCAGCGGCACGGAGGCAAGTGCCAGCAGCAGGATCAGCCGGGCCGCATCCGAGCGCCTGAAGAACACCACATCGCGCAGGCCGGACAGCAGAAACAGCATGTCCCGCCAGAAATAAGCCATCACCGCCACAAGACTGCCAACATGTATGGCGACGTCTATAGCCGGTCCCTCGTCAGGGTAATTCGTCAGGAGATGGAGCAGATTGAGGTGGCCCGACGAACTGACGGGCAGGAATTCCGTCAGGCCCTGGATGATCGCAAGGACGACAAGTTGATCGGCGGTCACGGATGGGATCCTTTAGAAGGAGGCGGCGATTCAGGTTGTTCGCCGGGTATACGGCCTCTATATCGGAACGCTTTGTTAGGGCCAATCGTTGAAAAAGTTACCAGAAACGTTCAGACACGAAACTTGAGCCCATTGGGTAACGTGCCGCGAAGTTGAGTTTGGCAGTGCACTGCCGCGATGGGCGCGGCGTTTTCGTAACCGGTCAAGTATGCTCAGTCTCTATCATCACCCATTCTGCCCCTTTTCGCGCTGCATTCGGATTGCGCTCGGGGAGTACGGCCTGAGCGCCGAATTCGTCGAGGAACGCACCTGGGAGCGCCGGCGTGAATTCCTGATCGTCAATCCGGCCGGCACCTTGCCGGTGCTGCTTGACGGGGAGGGCGCCGCGATCTGCGGGCCGCGTCCGGTCCTCGAATATCTCGACGAGACACGCGGCGCCGAACTTGGCGGCCGCCGGTTGATGCCCGATACCGCGCGCGGGCGCGCCGAAGTGCGCCGTCTGCTTGACTGGTTCGACACGCGGTTCCACGAGGAAGTGACCGACTATCTCCTGACCGAGCGCATCTACAAACGCTTCATGACGCCGGAGCAGGGCGGCGGCGGCCCCGATTCGGCTGCGATCCGCGCCGCGCGGTCCAATATCCGCTATCACCTGCATTATATCGGCTGGCTCGCCGGCCGGCGGAACTGGCTTGGCGGCGACGACTTGTCCTACGCCGATCTCTCGGCTGCGGCTCACCTGTCCTGCATCGACTATCTGGGCGAGGTGCCGTGGGACGAGTTCGAGCCGGCAAAGGCCTGGTACGCGCGGGTAAAGTCGCGGCCCTCGTTCCGGCCGTTGCTGGTGGACCAGCTCGCCGGCGTCGCGCCGTCGCGAACCTATGTCGACCTCGACTTCTGAAGCATCCGTCTCGACCGACGACCTGAAGCGCTGGCTCATCGAGCGTTCGCTCGCCGAAGGCTTCGATATCGCCAGGGTCACCAGGCCGGACGCAGCGCCGCAGGCCGGGGTCCGGCTCGCCGCTTTCCTGGAAGCAGGTTTCCACGGCACGATGGACTGGATGGCGACCAAGGCCGACCGCCGCCGCCATCCCCATGCCTTGTGGCCCGAGACCCGCTCGATCATCGTTCTGGGGATGAGCTATGGCCCCGACCACGATCCCCTCGACGACCTAGACAAGCGCGACCGCGGCCTCATCTCGGTCTATGCGCGCGGCAACGATTACCACGACGTCGTCAAGAAGAAGCTCAAGGCAATCGCCCGCGATTTCGCCGCGCGCACGGGCGAGGACGTCAAGGTCTTCGTCGACACCGCGCCGGTGATGGAAAAGCCGCTTGGCCAGGCCGCAGGCGTCGGCTGGCAGGGAAAGCACACCAATCTCGTATCCCGCGAGCTGGGTTCCTGGCTGTTTCTCGGCGAGATTTTCACGACTGCCGACTTGCCCGCCGACGATCCCGAGGTTGACCGTTGCGGTTCGTGCCGCGCCTGCCTCGACGTCTGTCCGACCGACGCGTTTCCCGAGCCCTATCGCCTCGATTCGCGCCGCTGCATTTCCTATCTCACGATCGAGCACGCCGGCCCGATCCCGCGCGGCTTTAGGCAGAAGATCGGCAATCGCATCTACGGCTGCGACGACTGCCTGGCCGTCTGCCCCTGGAACAAGTTCGCCGTGGCGGGACGGGAAGCGAAGCTGGCGCCACGCCCGGAACTGACCCTGCCGGTGCTTGAAGAGCTCGCCCGCCTCGATGATCCGGCCTTCCGGCAGCTGTTCCGAAAATCCCCGGTCAAACGGTCCGGGCGTGCCCGGTTCCTGCGCAACGTCATGATAGCCATCGGCAACTCGGGCGAACCGGGACTGACCGATAGCGCCAAAGCCCGGCTAGACGACGAGGCGCCCCTGGTGCGCGGCGCAGCCGTCTGGGCGCTGTCGCGGCTGGTCCCGGAGTCCGAGCTCGCATCGTTGGCCTACAAGCGGCTGGCGGAGGAAGATGACGCCGACGTGCGCGATGAATGGCAGGCCGTCCTGCAGACATCCGCTTGACGCCGCCGCTCAAATCCCGTTCGACATGTCTCCCATGAGCAAAATCTTCATTTTCGGCCTCGGTTTTTCCGCCATGACGCTCGCCCGCCGCCTGACGGCCGACGGATGGCAGGTCGCAGGCTCCGTCCGGTCTCCCGAGAAGGCGTCGGCCCTGCGCGACGAGGGCGTCGAGGCGGTGGTCTTCGACGGCACCACGCCAGGGCCCGATGTGGCTAGGGCCTTGGATAGCGCCGGCCATATCGCGATCTCGATTCCGCCCGGCGAAACCGGCGATCCGGTCCTCCGGCATTACCGCGCCGACCTCGCCGCTCGCGCCGGCGACATCCGCTGGCTCGGCTATCTGTCGACGCTCGGCGTCTACGGCAATCACGACGGCGCCTGGATCGATGAGACGGCGCCGACCGACCCTGTCTGTCCGCGCAACGCCCGCCGCGTGGTCGCCGAACAGGACTGGCTGGCCTTCGGTGAAGAGACCGGCATCCCGGTGATGATTTTCCGCATCGCCGGCATCTACGGGCCTGGCCGCAACGCGCTGGTCAAGGTGAAGGCGGGCGAGGCGCGGCGTCTGGTGAAGCCAGGCCAGGTCTTCAACCGCATCCATGTCGCCGATATCGCCGGTGTGCTGGAGGCCTCGATCAAGCGTCCCCGCGCCGGCGGTATCTACAATCTGTCAGACGACGAGCCGGGGCCGCCGCAGGATGTGATCGCCTATGCCGCCGAATTGCTCGGCATCGAACCGCCGCCCGAGATCGCGTTCGATGAAGCGGATATCTCGCCGATGGCGCGGAGCTTCTACTCGGCCAACCGCCGCGCCCGGAACGATCGCATAAGGCAAGAACTGGGCGTGGAACTCGAATACCCGACCTATCGTGAAGGATTGAAGGCGCTTTTCGCGGCGGGCGAGGGGCGATAGCGGGCACGGGCGCTATTGGAATTTCTTGCCGTTCCAGCGCATCACTTGCGGTGTGCCGCCGTGGGCAATCCAGAAGATGGGCGGTTCATCGCCGGGACCGACGCTGACCTGGGCGCCGAGATATTCTTCGGCGAGCTTTAGCAGCGCGCCGCGGCGGATATAGACATAGAACGAACAGGCCTGCGCGCCGCAAAAGCCGCTTCGCCTGCCGGTGGCGCAGGTGATCCCCTCATGACTGATGACGAGATCGGCCTTGCCGTCGCCGGTCAGGTCGCGTTCGACCACGTAGGCGGGATCGATCTTTCCGGCACCCCCGTCGCATGCCTCG
>CAJQNW010000519.1 GCA_905479765.1 uncultured Tepidamorphus sp.
GCCGGCGAAACGCAGAAACGTCCCGATATCTATCGATACGACGAGCGGATGAAGTCGGTTATGGGTCTGGGAAGCTAAGCTCGAAACCGACCTGAGGGGAGTTGATTTCAGCTACTTTGGCCCCCATCCTCGGGTCATGGCCAAAATACGCCATGATTGGGGGGCACGTTGTTCCTAATCGAAGTTTAACCTTTACAGTTGAAGAATCGCCCGGCCGGTCACCGGGGGGTGTTAAGACTGGATACGAGACGGGACCTTTCGGACGGAATTCTTTTGGTGGGAAAGCGTAATATGGGGGCGGGACGAGTGCGCAAGGCTGTGCGCGGATTAAGCGCGCTCGCAATTTGCTGCATTGCGCTTCTCGCAATCGACGGGACGACCCGCGCGGCGTGGTCGGAAACCCGCTCGCTATCCTTCAAGCAACTGCACACCGGCGAAACCGTCACCATCACCTTCAAGCGTAACGGCCGTTACGACTCCGAAGGCCTCAAGCAGATCAACTACATCCTGCGCGACTGGCGGCGCAACGAGTCCACCACGATGGACCCCGCCCTCCTCGACCTGGTCTGGGAAGTGCGCAACGCCGTCGGGTCCAAGGCGCCGGTCTATGTTCTCTCCGGCTACCGCTCGCCGGTCACCAACGCCATGCTGCGCTCGCGCTCGCGCGGTGTCGCCAAGACCAGCCAGCACATGGTTGGCAAGGCGCTCGACTTCTATCTGCCGGACGTTCCGCTGAGCAAGCTGCGTGAGACGGCGCTGAAGTTCCAGCGCGGCGGCGTCGGCTACTATCCGACCTCCGGCTCGCCCTTCGTCCACATGGACACCGGCAGCGTGCGCCATTGGCCGCGCATGACCCGCTCGCAGCTGGCCAAGGTATTCCCGGACGGCAAGACGCTGCATATCCCCTCGGATGGAAAGCCGATGCCCGGCTATCAGCTGGCTGAGGCGGAAATCAAGCGCGGCACCACGACGCGCTTCGCCTCGTCCGGGTCGACCCGTCAGCAGTTCGTTTCCAGCAATTCCCGCCTCGATCCCTCCGCGCCCGTCATGACCGCATCGGTATCGAGAAGTTCCGGTTCGAGTGGATCCTCAAGCGGTGGCTCCAGCAGCGGTTCAGGCCGCAACCTGATCGCAGCCTTGTTCAATTCCGGCGAGGACGGCGACGAGGAAGACGCCACGAACTCCGGCGGCGCCGCGAAAACGGAAGCTCCGGCGCCAGCCGTCGACGAGAAGCCCGCCGAAGAGCAGCCCACCGTCGTCGCTTCGCTCAGCCCCGCCGCGCCCACACCTATTCCCAGACTGAAACCGGCCGGTGCGACCCTGGTTGCCGCCCCCGAAGCCATGACGGCCGCCCTGACCGACGCCCCGGTCCCGATGCCCAAGCCGACGCTTGTTGCAGCGCTCGCCCCGGTCGAAACGCCGACTCTCGAAGCGCCGATACTGGAAGAGAAGCCGCTGATCACGGCAAGCGTCATGGCGCCGGCAAGCTTGCCGACCCGAACCGCCGCCACATTGCCGCGCGCCCGGCCCCTGATGTCCGGCACCGACGCCATCGGCATGCTGATTGCCGAGAACGAGAATGGCGCGTCTGCGCCAACGGGGCCGCAATCCGAGCAGCAATCACAGTCGATGACGGCGACCGCGCTCGCGTCGACAGAGTCTGTCAACGAGATGGCGCCCTTCGCCGCCACCTTCACCGGCCAGCAGATCGCACTGCGTGACGGCCCCGTGCTGGTGGCGATCGACTACCGGCACGAAGCACTACGCCCGTACATGGATTCCGAAAACTGCTTGCGCGGCCAGACCTTCGTGGCGCTGCGTCATCCCGATCAGACCGATGTCGGCGCCCTCACGGGTATATCCGGTCCCGTCGTGGTCAACGAATTCACCGACGGCCCGCAGCTGATTTATCCGATGCGCCGATTCACCGGGCCTGCGGTTACGCCGGTGGCCACGCGCACCTACCAGGTGGCGAGCCTCGACGACGGACTGACGACCGGCAGCCTGCGCCGCGCGCCCGTCGAGCCTGCGCGGGAACTGCGCTGACGTTTCAGGGCTGAATTTTCGGGACTTTGGAAACGGACCGCACCGCAAGGCGGTGCCCCGGGATGTTCATCCACGGGGCCCCGGTTGAGGGCGACTATTCGTCGACGACCATGCCGAGCGCCACCATGTAGGTCGCCAGGATCGCCTCATGCTCCTGACGTTCGGCGGCATCCTGCTTGCGCAGCTTGACGACAGTCCTCAGCGCCTTGACGTCGAAACCGACGGCCTTCGCTTCGGCATAGACGTCGCGGATGTCGTCGGCGAGCGCCTTCTTTTCTTCTTCCAGCCGTTCGATACGCTGAACGATGGATTGCAACTGATTGTGGGCGGTGCCGCCGCTCTCGCTCATGTCATGCTCCGTGGTGTGGTGATCTGGTTAGTGGTCTTTGTGGGTCGCCGCGTGCGACACCGCGAACGCGGCCTGCTGATCGGCCGTCGCCTCGCTCTGGTATTTGGCCTTCCAGTCCGCATACGGCATGCCGTAGACGATCTCGCGGCTTTGTTCCTTGCTGACATCGAGATCGCGCGCCTCGGCGGCCTCCCGATACCAGTTCGACAGGCAATTCCGGCAAAAGCCGGCGAGATTCATCATGTCGATGTTCTGCACGTCGGTGCGCTCGCGAAGATGCTCGATAAGCCGCCGGAAAGCGGCGGCCTCCAGCTCGGTGCGCGTCGTTTCGTCGAGTTCGCTCATGTCGTGCTCCCTTCCCGGCCTCACGAGTCCCGGTCGCCGCCATCGACGATGGTCGCGTCCGGTCCGTAGTGGCGTATTTCGTTCAGGCCATCGCTGCCGGCAAGGCCTTTAAGCACATCGGCAAGCCGTCCGGCCCACTCCGCCTGCCCCGGCTCTTCGGCGATCAGGTCCTGGCGAAGCTCGACCAGCGCATGAGACAGGCCGCGCGTGGTGGCGTGCCGGTACATGGTGTCGCCCTTCAGACGGCCCGAGTACGGCTCGTTGTCCCCCACCGTCAACAGCGGATCGGCGCGAAATGCCTCGATCACCGGCATGGCGAGACGCGGGTCGCTATCCCACAGGATGCCGATCTCCCAGGGCCTGCGTGTGCCCCGCCAGAGCGGCGTGAAGCTGTGGATCGATACGATCGCCGGCGGATGGCCGGCCGCAAGCGCTGCGTCGATCGCCGCCTCGACCGCCTGGTGATAAGGCTCGTAGTAGGCAGCGATTCTGCGCGCCTTTTCGGCCTCGTCGACGCGCGCGTTGCCCGGCACCACCGCCCCGTCCGACAGCCGCATGACCAGTGTCGGATCGTCGGCGCCGCGGTTGGGATCGATTAAAAGCCGCGAGAACCGCGACATAACCGCCGGCGCGCCGAGATCCCTGGCCAGTTGCCGTGTCACCGCCTCCGCGCCGATATCGTAGGCGATATGCCGCTCGAACTCGTCCGCCGGCAAGCCGAGGTCGCCGTATTTCGCCGGCAGCCGATTTGAGGCGTGGTCGCACAGGATCAGCCAGCCAGTCTCCACCGCTCCGCGAATCGTTTCCAGCGGAACAAAGTCTCCAGCATCATCCGGTGCTGCCGCGCCGGGGGCGCAATATTCGGCTACTCGCGTCATGAGGCGATACTGCGGGCGATTCTGCGTGACGGGTAGGGCGGGCTGCCCTAGGAATGGCCTGACTCTTAGGCGATCCGGGCGCCGGCGGCAATCCGCTGACAGGCCGGATGCACAGGTGGATACCGCAATCAGGCCCACAGGCGATTGATGACGCGCGTACTGGAAACCGATAGCGCCGCGATGGAGGCCCGCACCGCCACATTGGCCTTCGGCGCCCTGGCGCTGGGTGCTGTCGCCATGGGCGCCTCGCCGATCTTCGTCAGGCTCGCCGAGGTCGGCCCCTTCGCCAGCGCCTTCTGGCGCGTCGCCCTGGCGCTGCCGGCGCTCTACGCCTGGATGATCTTTGAGAACCGCAGCACGCCCGATCCCGCGTCAGGGTGGCTCAAGTTCGACAGAACTGTCGTGCTCGCCGGACTGTTGTTTTCCGGCGACCTTTTTTTCTGGCACCTCGCCATCATGAATACGACCGTTGCCAACGCCACGTTCCTGGCAGCCCTGGCTCCGGTCTTCGTCGTCAGCCTGTCGTGGCTGGTGCTGCGCGAGGTGGTCAGCCGCGAGATCGTTCTCGGTCTCGCGGCCGGTCTGGCGGGCGCGGCGCTGTTGCTCGGATCCAGCTACAGTTTCGCCCCGGCCAACCTGCTCGGCGACACCTACGGCCTGATCACGGCGATGTTCTTCGGCTCCTATATCCTGGCGGTCCGCCCGGCGCGCAAGCGCCACCCTGCCGGCCGGCTGATCTTCCTGTCCTCGCTCGTCACGGCCGCCGTGCTTCTCGTCATCGCGCTCGCGCTCGAGCCGCGCATGTTTCCGGCTTCCGCCAATGGATTGATGATGCTGGTGGCGCTGGCGCTGGTCAGCCATGCCGGCGGTCAGGGACTGCTGGCAGTGGCTCTCGGCCACCTTCCTGCCGGATTTTCCTCGTTGGTAATCTTTCTGGAAGGCGTCGCGGCGGCCATTCTCGGCTGGATCGTGCTCGCCGAGAGCATGACCTGGTTGCAGCTTCTGGGTTCCGGGGCCATCTTCGCCGGAATCTGGATTGCCCGCCCGCGCCGCAGCAAACGGGCCGCTGGCCCTGAAACCAGCATATGAGCCACGCATGACCGACCACCCCCGCGCAATCCTACAGGCCCTGTTCGGCGCTGCCGTCGAGGCTGCCCGGCCCGCGGCCTGCCTGCCCCCTCACCTGCCTGAACCGCCGAAGGGAAAGCTCGTCGTGCTCGCCGCCGGCAAGGCCGCCGGCAGCATGGCCGCGGCAGCCGAGCACCACTATCTCGACACGCTGTCCTTGCCGCGCGGGCACGTCGAAGGTCTGGCGATCGCGCGCCACGGATACGGGCGTCCGACGCGGCATATCCGGATGGTCGAGGCGGGCCATCCGGTGCCCGACGCATCCGGCGTCGCGGCCACCGAGGCGGCGCTGGCGATGGCCGCATCCGCCGGTCCGGACGATCTGGTGCTGGTCCTGCTGTCTGGCGGCGGCTCGGCCCTGTGGATCGCACCTGCCACGGGGGTGACGCTCGACGCCAAACAGGCCCTGACCCGCGCCCTGCTGGCGTCGGGCGCGCGGATCGGCGAGATCAATACGGTGCGCCGCCACCTGTCGCAGATCAAAGGCGGACGCCTGGCCGCCGCCGCCCATCCCGCCCGCATGCTGACGCTGGCGATCTCCGACGTCGCGGGCGACGATCCCGCCGCGATTGCGTCGGGCCCGACCGTTGCCGACCCGACCAGCCTTGCCGATGCCCGTGGCGTTCTGGACAAATACGGGATCGATCCAGGCCCTGAAATCGTTGCGGCCCTGACCGATCCGGAAAACGAGACGCCCAAGCCCGGCGATATCCGTCTCGAAAACGCCGAATATCGTCTCATCGCCACCCCGGCGATGGCGTTGGCGGCCGCCGAGACCAGGGCCCGGGAGCTGGGCTTCGATACCGAGATACTTGGTACCGACCTGGAAGATGACGCCCGCGACCTGGCCGGTGACCATGCCGGACGCGCCCGCGCGGCAGCCGATCAAGGCCGCCGCGTTGTCCTCCTGTCGGGAGGCGAAGCGACCGTGACGCTGCGCGGACGCGGACGCGGCGGGCCGAATCAGGAGTTCGCCCTGGCCTTGGCGATCGCGCTGCACGGCCGGCCGGGCATCTGGGGCCTCGGCGCCGACACCGACGGAACCGACGGCGGCGGCGGGGCAGCCGACGATCCAGCCGGCGCGATCGTCGGGCCGGACACGCTCAAACGCGCCGTAGAACTCGGCCTCGACGCCGACGCATTTCTGGAAGACAATGATTCGACTGGATTCTTCGAGCGGCTCGGTGACCTTCTGGTTCCCGGCCCCACCTATACGAATGTCAACGATTTTCGGGCTGTGGTTGTTGACTTGAGCGCCGACTGACAGCAAACACAACGATGAGCAAAGCGCTTGCCGACAAAGGCGCCATGAGAATAGCACCTTCTTCCAGACCGCATCCGTTCAGACGCCGGGCCCTGCTTTTGGCCACCGGGCTTGGCAGCCTGGTATTTGCCATGTCCGCGGGCACGGCGGCCGCGGATTTCCGCATCTGCAACACGACACCGGGCCGCATCGGTATCGCCGTCGGCTACAAGGACGATAACGGCTGGGCAACCGAGGGCTGGTGGAACGTCGGCCCCAACAGCTGCGAGACCGTGCTGCGCGGCGAGCTTGCCTCGCGCTATTATTATGTCTACGCGATCGACTACGACCACGGCGGCGAGTGGGCCGGCGAGGCCTTCATGTGCACGCAGGACCAGATGTTCACGATTCGCGGCATCGAGGGCTGCGACGATCGCGGCTACCAGCGCACCGGCTTCTTCGAGATCGATACGCACGAGCAGACCACCTGGACAGTGCAGCTCCAGGATCCCTCACTGGGCGGGGAAGGGACCGGCGGCGACTAGGCATGCCGCCGACGGTATCGCGGGGAATAGCGCCACGGCGCCGATCCCCGTCTCTCCTGATATCCGTTGCGATTGTGGCTCTGCCCTTCAGCCGATTCCTTTCCGCGGCGATTCGTCATACAAATGAATTCGTGCCGGGATATCCGGACGACAGACTGATTCGGATAGACCTCTTGAACCGGGGTCGGGCAAGCAAGGGGCTGACCAACGATGCGACGGCGACGTTCCGTCAAGATACTGGCGACACTCGGTCCGGCGACGTCTTCGGAAGATCGCATCGCCGAGTTGTTCGAGGCCGGCGCCGATGTCTTCCGGATCAACATGAGCCACACGCCGCACGATCTGCTGCGGACGCTGCACGGGCGCATCCGTGCAGTTGAAAAGCGGTTCGAGCGGCCGATCGGCATCCTAGTCGACCTTCAGGGGCCGAAACTCAGGGTCGGCGAATTCGCCGGCGGTTCCGTCGAGCTCGAGGACGGTGCCAGCTTCGTGCTCGATACCTCCAAGGCGCCCGGTGATGCCTCGCGCGTCTGCCTGCCGCATCCGCCCGTTTTCGAGGCGGCCGAAGCCGATCACCGCCTGCTGCTCGACGACGGCCGTATCCGCCTGCGAATCACCAAGGCGACGGCCAAGCGCCTGGAGTGCGTCGTCGAGGTCGGCGGCACGCTGTCCGACCGCAAGGGCATCAGCTTCCCCGACACCCTGCTGCCGGTCGGCGCCATGACCGACAAAGACCGTGCCGATCTCGACGCGGCGCTCAATATCGGCGTCGACTGGGTCGCGCTGTCCTTCGTGCAACGTCCCGACGATCTCGCCGAAGCCCGCAAGATGACGCGCGGCCGCGCGTCGATCATGGCCAAGATCGAAAAGCCCGCTGCCGTCGAGCGCCTCGATGAGATCCTGGAAATGTCCGACGGGCTGATGGTGGCGCGCGGCGACCTTGGCGTCGAAATGCCGCTTGAGGCCGTTCCCGGCGTGCAGAAGCGCATCACGCGGGCCTGCCGCCATGCCGGCCGTCCCGTCGTCGTCGCAACCCAGATGCTCGAATCGATGATTTCCGCGCCGGTACCGACCCGTGCCGAGGTCTCCGACGTCGCAACCGCCGTGTTCGAGGGTGCGGACGCCATCATGCTGTCGGCGGAATCGGCTGTCGGCGACTTCCCGGTTGAAGCGGTCGCGACCATGAACCGGATCGCGGAACAGGTCGAGACCGACCCGATTTACACCACGGTCATCCATGCCCAGCGCACCGATCCCGAACCGACCGGCCCGGATGCAATTTCGGCTGCCGCGCGGACCGTGGCCGAAACGCTGCATCTGCCGGCAATCGTCTGTTACACGTCGTCCGGCGCGACGGGACTGCGAGCAGCACGCGAACGCCCCGACCGGCCAATTATCGCTTTGAGCCCCAATTCCGACACCAGCCGCCGCCTGGCGCTGGTCTGGGGAGTCCATTGCGTTCAGACCGAAGACGCAAAGGACGAGAATGACATGGTCGATCGGGCCTGCCGCATTGCCCACCAGGAAGGCTTTGCCCGCCCCGGGCAGCGCATCATCGTGACCGCCGGCGTGCCGTTTGGAACACCAGGCGCGACCAACATGCTGCGCATCGCTTACGTGGGACCGGACAAGCCCGGCAAATGACAGATACGATCGGGGGAGCATCGGGGCAGAAGGCCGGCGCTTCAGATTTCCCCGGTCTTCAGATTTCCCTGCCCTCGACTTCCTTTTCGAGCTTCTCGACCGACTGGCGGGCCTTGCCGAAGAAGGGATGGACCTCCAGCACCTGCCGGTAGGCTTCCAGCGCCTTGTCGGGTTCGTCCAGTTCCCGGAAGATCAAGCCGAGTCCGCTCAATGCGCCAAAATGGCGGGGCTGTCGTGCCAGGGTCTGGCGGATGTCGGACAGCGACAGGTCGTATTCGTCGAGCAGGTAATAGACAGTCGCCCGCATGTTCCAGCCTTCGGCATAGCTCGGCAGCATGGCGACAACCGTGTCGAGATACTGCAGCGCCACCCCGAAATCCCGGGCCTCGATGGCACTGCCGGCCCGCATGATCATGTGATCGACGGTATCGCTGCCCGACGTGTTCCACGCCCGTACGATCTGGCGCTCAAGCGCGGCAGCTTCTTTTTTACTGGTGGATTTTGATAGCCGGTCGAGCAGATCCTCAACCGAGGGAGCGGCTTTTTCGATTGATTGTCCCTGCCCATCCGAATCGGCGGGGCCTTCGGCACCCGGGCTCTCGGTGGCGGGATTTTCAGCCGCGTACGCCGTTGGAGGCACACCGGCCAATACGGCGGTAATCCAAACAGCGAGAATCAGGCCACGGAACGGTTCCATGACCGAAAAGATGGGGCAGCACGATCACCGGGTCAACGGCAGGTCCGCCGATAAGCGACAAGCCGGTCGAAATAGCCGGCCGGACAGGGCCTCAGCCCTGACGTGCCTTGAACCGCCGGTTCGTCTTGTTGATGACGTAAATCCGGCCCTTGCGGCGCACGATGCGGTTGTTGCGGTGGCGCTTGGCCAACGACTTGATCGAATTTCTGACTTTCATGGCTCTGTTCGCCGTCTTGCGGCGCCCATTGCTGGGGCCGGGATTTCCTGAAGATTGACGTAAAAAGGTCGGCACAAGGCCGACCTGAAAATTCGGTGCGGACCATATCCGTGTGCCCTGTTTCTGTCAACGAGGCGACGAACAGGAAAGGAAATGGTGGGCGCGGCTGGGATTGAACCAGCGACCCCTACGATGTCAACGTAGTGCTCTCCCGCTGAGCTACGCGCCCATGCGCCCTCCAAACCACTGGGAGAGGGCGACGGCAAGGGCCATATAACCGGAGCCGACGGCGTGTGCAAGCATGTGACGCGATACCGCTGCACTTGACGCGCGCCGTGGTTGGATCGGGCAAGCAAATCGGCGCCATCGGCCCCGTCCCTTAATCACGGACGATGTCGCCTGTCGGTCCTCGGCGGGTCAACCGCCACGGCGCGCGATCAGGCCGCAGCGTTGGCGATCCGTACGATATGGTCCTTCATCTTCGTGTATATCGAGGACATTTCCGCCTATTTTTCAATTCAGAAGCGTTTCTGATGCGCGCCTTGGCTGACGAAAGTCTGCGCGCCTTGGCTGACGAAAGTCGTTGAGCGCTGTTTTTGGAAGATTTTCACATGCTAATTCTGCTGCATCGTAGTTAGTTAAGCGCCGGAGCATGTCGACCAATAGTACTGTTTGGTCTCGGCCTTGTTCTCGAACGACACGTCCGGATGGAGCGTTTCTATTCTACTAAGCCATATGAACATCCATCCGCCGCCTGCGTGGTCGTTTGTGCCGAAGACATGGACCCGGAGGGATTGGCGTGTACGGAACCGGTCGCGTGGCTTGACGAAAAGCGGTCCTGCGGCGCCACGCCGCGGCGGCGGCAGTACGACCGTTTCGGCGCTCTCCAGCTGCGGCTACGCGCCCACCCGCCAGTCAAACCGCTCGCGAACCACTGGCCGAAGACGACGGCATGTGGCATATAGCCGGAGCCGACGGCATGCATAAGCATGTGGCGCGATACCGTTGCACTTGGCGCGCACCTCGTTTAGATCGGGCAAGCAATCCGGTGCCATCGGCCCCGCCCCGCAATCTCGGACGATGTCGCCGGTCAATCTTCCGGCGGGTCCTCCGCCACTATTCTGGAGAACAGCGTAATGTCGTCCACCTTCGACACGGTCGCCGACATCATTTCGGAAACGTGCGACATTCCACGCGACGATATCAAGCCGGACAGCCATGTCATCGACGATCTGGGCATCGACAGCTTGGATTTCCTCGATATCGCGTTTGCGATCGACAAGGCCTTCGGTATCAAGATGCCATTTGAACAGTGGACCCAGGAAGTCAACGAAGGCAAGGCCTCGGCCGAGCAGTACTTCGTCCTGAAGAACCTGTGTGAACGCATCGACGAACTGATCGCCGCAAAAACGGCCTGATTCATCCCGCGCCGCAGGCCTGCGCTACAGCCCCGCCCGAAACGATGCGTATCGAGTATTTTCAACTAATCGACGAGATCGTCGAAATCGGCAAGGAAGAAGGGCTGATCCGCACACGTGCGACAGTTCCATTGGAAAGCACGATATTCGAGGGGCATTTTCCCGGCCATCCGCTCATGCCCGGAGTGTTGCTGACCGAGGCGATGGCTCAGACATCCGGCTATCTGCTGCTGTCGATGAGCAAGTTCGAACGCATGCCGTTCCTGGCCGGCGTGCGCGAGGCCAAGTTCCGAACCTTCGTCGTGCCCGGTGACATTCTCGACCTGGAAGCGCGAATCGAGCATGACGGCTCCGGCTACGCCATGACCAAGGCCAGCATAAAGCGGCAGGGCAAGGCCATTGCCGATGCCGGCCTCACCTTCCGCGTGATGCCGTTCCCAGAACCCGAGTTCAGGACAATGATGGTCGAAAACGCCATCCGTCTCGGCTATCCGAAAGACCTCATCCCATGAGCGCGGCCCCGCAGCGCGACGTTCTCATTACCGGCATCGGTCTGGTCTCCTCGCTGGGAGATGGGCTCGACAGCCATCGTGACGCACTGAACACGGCGGGTCGCCCGAAGCCGGTCGTCGATCGTGAGAAATGCGCACCCTACCCGATCCATCCGTTGGTCGAGGTCGATTTCGACAAGCAGATCCCCAAGCGCGGTGACCAGCGCCAGATGGAGCCCTGGCAGCGCATTGGCACCTATGCGGCAGGCCTTGCGCTCGACGATGCCGGCATCAAGGGCGAAACCGAGATCCTCAGCCGGACCGACATGATCGTGTCGGCCGGAGGCGGTGAGCGCGACACCGATGTCGACAGCGCCATCCTGTCCGACCTGCTGACGACCAACAATCCCGGCCAGTTGCTCAACGAGCGGCTGTCGAACGACCTGCGCCCGACACTGTTTCTGGCCCAATTGCCCAATCTTCTGGCCGGCAACATCTCGATCGTCCACAAGGTCACCGGCTCGTCGCGAACCTTCATGGGCGAGGAA
>CAJQNW010000520.1 GCA_905479765.1 uncultured Tepidamorphus sp.
CATGCGAACGGAAATACCGCATTCACTGCGACGCGCCATCACCGGCCAGATGTCGCCCAGCCTGATGTCACGTGGCCTGTTGCCCGGTTGCCCGGGCGCGGCGCCGTTGCACGACCATGCGCTGCTGCCGTGGCGTTTCCATCCGCTGTTCCACGCAGCCGACGGCATCCTCTGAAGACGTCGACGCGCCGGGCCTCCCCGGCGGCCTGAATGCACGCCCGGCCTTCCGGGCATCCCCCGAATTCCGATGGAACGATCAAAACCATGTCCAATCCAAGAACGCTGTACGACAAGATCTGGGACGACCATCTGGTCGACACCCAGGACGACGGCACCTGCCTGCTCTATATCGACCGGCATCTGGTCCACGAGGTGACGAGCCCGCAGGCCTTCGAGGGCCTGCGCATCAACGGCCGCAAGGTACGCGCGCCGCAGAAGACGCTCGCCGTCGTCGATCACAATGTGCCGACCACCGACCGCAGCCACGGCATCGACGATCCCGAATCCGCCCTGCAGGTCGCGACGCTGGCCAGGAACGCCAAGGAATTCGGCGTCGAGTACTACGACGAGCTCGACATCCGCCAGGGCATCGTCCACGTCATCGGCCCCGAGCAGGGCTTCACCTTGCCCGGCACCACCATCGTCTGCGGCGATTCCCACACCTCGACGCACGGCGCCTTCGGCGCGCTCGCCCATGGCATCGGCACCTCCGAAGTCGAGCATGTACTGGCCACCCAGACGCTGATGCAGCGCAAGGCGAAGAACATGAAGGTGCAGGTCGACGGCAAGCTGCCCGCCGGCGTCACCCCGAAGGACGTCGTCCTCGCCATCATCGGCGAGATCGGCACCGCCGGCGGCACCGGCCATGTCATCGAATACGCGGGCGACGTGTTCCGCGGCATGTCGGTGGAAGGCCGCATGACGGTCTGCAACATGTCGATCGAGGGCGGCGCGCGCGCCGGCCTCATCGCGCCGGACGAGAAGACCTATGCCTATATCGAGGGCCGGCCGATGGCGCCCAAGGGCAATGCCTGGGACATGGCGCGCGCCTATTGGGAGACGTTGCCCACCGACGACGGCGCCTATTTCGACCATGTCGTGCGCCTCGACGGCAATGCATTGCCGCCGATCGTCAGCTGGGGCACCAGCCCCGAGGACGTCATCTCCGTGACCGGCGCGGTGCCGGACCCGGACGCTATCGCGGACGAGCATCGCCGCGAGGCCAAGCGCCGGGCGCTCGAGTACATGGGCCTGACGGCGGGGACCAAAATCACCGATATCCGCCCGCAGCGCGTGTTCATCGGCTCGTGCACCAATTCGCGCATCGAGGACCTGCGTGCCGCGGCCTCCATCGTCGCCGGCCACACGATCCACGCCGACGTCGTGGGCATGATCGTGCCGGGATCGGGTCTGGTGAAGGAACAGGCCGAGTCCGAGGGTCTCGACAAGATCTTCACCGCCGCCGGCTTCGAATGGCGCGAGCCGGGCTGCTCCATGTGCCTGGCCATGAACGCCGACAAGCTGAAGCCCGAGGAGCGCTGCGCCTCGACCTCGAACCGCAATTTCGAGGGCCGTCAGGGCTTCAAGGGCCGCACGCACCTGGTCTCGCCCGAAATGGCGGCGGCAGCCGCCATCGCCGGGCATTTCGTCGACGTGCGCGAGTGGCCGAAGGCGGTCTGAGCAACATTCGGGATCGCCGGGCCTGGCCCGGCGGTTCCGATCACGGCCTCCAGCCGCTGACAAATTTGTAACGGTCGGTACCGAACCGCCCTGCGGATACATTCCGCAACGAAACTGCCGCACGGCCTCCACATTTTCGCTCCGATTGGTCCGCATTGACTGCAGCCAATGAATTTAATCCGGAGCACCACCGATGCGTGCCTTTGTTCTTCCCGTCGTTTTCGCCCTCGCTGCACCGCTGCCGGCCGCCGTACACGCCGAGCCGCTGAGCGCGCTCACCGCCGACGGGCGCTACCAGCTCATGGAAATAAACGACAAGATCGTCCGGCTCGACACGACCACGGGCAAGTTCGATCTCTGCCACATGGAAGCCGACGACTGGACCTGCGTCACGACGCGCGACCAGCGCGCCGAGTTCGAGAACAAGATCGCAGGCCTCACCCGCCGCATCGAGGCGCTGGAGACGGCCCGGAAGAGTGAAACCGTGGCGGCAACCGCTTCGCAGGTGGAGACGGTCAGGCTGCCCGCGGCCGCCCCGCCGGCGTCGACGCCTGCGCACGCGCCTGTCCCAGGGCCGGTTGTTGCCGCGCCCGTCATGCCATCCGTGGCGCCGGTCGCAACCCCTGCCGCGCCGAAGCTCCCCTCGGCTGCGGCGCCGGCACGCTCGAACGAGTTCGAACAGGTCGCCGATGTCGTCCCGCCGGGCGAGGTCGGACGCACGCCCGGCGTACCGATGGTCATCGCGCCGGTACAGCCGAAGCCCGAGAAGCCCGGCGTCGTGGAGCGGATTACCGGCTGGATTCCAGGCATCGGCTGGTAACCGCGGCCGCGTCGCGGCGCTTGCCCGCTCCCGGAGCTTCGGTCTAGCCTCGACCCGGCATCAAACAGCGCTGGATCGACCGTCCATGACCGAGGCAACGACCGTCCACTACCCCCACGCCAACAGCGAGCCCTGCGGCATCAACGCGACGCTGCATGCCCCGATCTCGCCGGACGGCACGCCCGAGACGGGCACGCGCTATGTTGTTCCCGGCCGACAGGGCCGCGCGGTACGCGTTGCCAGGGGCCAATCGATCCGCATCACCAACACCCACGGCAGCCAGGTCTGCGACACCTGGGCCTTCAGCGAGGAAAACCCGGGCGAATTCCTCTCCTGGGAGCACGCGCGCGCCTCGATCAACCGGGTTCTGCCGCGCCCCGGCGACCCGCTGGTCACCAACCGGCGCCAGCCGATCCTGACGTTCCTTAAGGACACCTCGCCCGGCATCCACGACACGCTGATTGCGGCCTGCGACCTGTTTCGCTTCGAAAAGCTGGGCGTATCCGGCTATCACGACAGCTGTTCGGACAATCTGCGTCTTGCCATGATGGCGATCGGCCGGATCGCGCCGGAGGTGCCGCAGCCGCTGAACCTGTGGATGAACATTCCCGTCTCAAGCGCCTGGGAGATCGACTGGAAGCCGCCGGTGTCGAAACCCGGCGATCATGTGCTGATGCGCGCCGAAATGGACTGCATCGTCGTCATGTCCGCCTGCCCGCAGGACATCATCCCGATCAATGGAGAGGCATGCACGCCCGTCGACGTCGCCTTCGAGGTGCTGGAATGAACGAGCCCGGCCATATTCTTTCCGGCGGCTGCCTGTGCGGGGCGGTCCGCTACGAGATCGACTATCGCGGCGAGGAAGCCTCGCTGTGCCATTGCGCCATGTGCCGGCGCCAGTCCGGCGGCGCCTTCATGGGCTTCGTCACCGTGCCGCGCGCGCACTACCGTCTGCTGAAAGGCGAGATCACGTTCCGCCGGTCCTCCGATATCGGCCGGCGCGGCTTTTGCGCCGAATGCGCGACGCCGCTGGTCATGGACTACAACTACGAGGACGAACGGACCGGCATCGTCACCGGCAGTCTCGACGATCCCGAAGCCGTGCCGCCGGTGCTGCACTGGGGCGTCGAGTCCATGCTGTCCTGGCTGAAGCTCGACGATGGCCTGCCCCGGCTGACCACGGACCAGGATCCCGAGTACGCCAAGGCAATTGGCCTGCACAATCCGGACGTCACGTAAGCGGCACTCGTGCTAGGCTCGCCCCATGACCGCAGACCCTCGAAACCAGAATCCGCACCAGCGTGATCACGAGCGCCGCCAGCAGGCGCTGAAGGATCTCGAGGACGCTGCCGCGGGCTCGGAGGTGTTCGGCACCTCCGCCTTCGTGCGCCAGGCGGAAAAGGCCAAGTCGCATTTCTCCGGCGCCGACGCCGAACCCGACGACTGGGCGGAAATCTGGGGCCGCCGCATCGGCCGCGGCCTGTCGCTGATCGCGTTCTTCGGCCTCCTCATCTACCTCGCCGTGACGTACCTCTAAGGCCGGATCGGACAAGGCGATGGCACAGGCAAGCCCCTTTTCCCCCTGGCAGGACCGGCAGGCGCCGAGCCTGGACGACATCCAGCGCATGGCCACCGACGCTTTCGCGCATCTGCCCGGCGAACTGCGCCATCTCTGCGGCGACATCATCATCCAGGTCGTCGAGTTCCCGCAGGACGATGTCCTCGACGACATGGGGCTTGAATCTCCCTTCGACCTGCTTGGGCTGTTCCAGGGTACCGGCCTTGCCCATCGCGGCCTGCAGCAGACCGGCGAGATGCCCAACATGATCTGGCTCTATCGCCGGCCGCTTCTGGATTTCTGGGCCGAGTCCGACGAGACGCTCGGCCATCTGGTCACCCATGTGCTGGTTCACGAGATCGGCCATCATTTCGGCATGTCCGACGACGACATGGAGGCGATCGAGGCAGAGGTCCAGGAGTGAACAAACCCGTGCTCCGGCCTGCTTCGGCCGGTCCTTGCCGCGGGTTGTTCCGTTTCAAGTGGAATTCTGCTACCCGTCGTCGTCCTTTCGTTCGCAAACCGGTTGGGAGCACTTCAGACGTGCAGATGACCTTTACCAGAGCAGCCATTCTTGCCGCGGCCCTGTCGTCGGTGCTTCTGCTTGCCGGTTGCGGCGTCAGGCCCGCACAGCTCGAGCCGCCGGCCGATGCCGATCCCGCCGAGATACGCGACCCGAAGGTCAAGAAGGCGCCGCCTCCCGACGGTGAGAAACCCGACAAGCCGTTCATTCTCGATGGCCTGTTGATGTAATCGCCGAAAAGAAACGTCATGCATCATTTCGAATACCGGAAGGGCGTCCTCCACGCGGAGGAGGTGCCCGTGCCCGAGATCGCCCGCGCGGTCGGCACGCCGTTCTATTGCTATTCGACCGCGACGCTGGAACGCCACTACCGTGTCTTCACCGACGCGCTCGCGGGCCTTCCCGCGATGGTCTGCTACGCCATGAAGGCCAATTCCAACCAGGCGGTGCTGAAGACGCTGGCCCGGCTCGGCGCCGGCATGGACGTGGTCTCCGAGGGCGAACTGCGCCGCGCCCGCTTAGCCGGCGTGCCGCCCGAGCGCATCGTCTTCTCCGGCGTCGGCAAGACCGCCCGTGAAATCGTCTACGGCCTCGACGAGGACATCCACTGCTTCAACGTCGAATCGGAGCCCGAACTCGAGCTGATTTCCGAAATCGCCGCGTCGCGCGGCCAGACGGCGCGTGTGTCGATGCGCATCAATCCGGACGTCGACGCGAAGACGCACAGGAAGATCGCCACCGGCAAGGCGGAGAACAAGTTCGGCATTCCCTGGACCCGCGCCGGCGAGGTCTACGCCCGCGCCGCCAAACTGCCCGGCATCCAGGTGACCGGCATCGACATGCATATCGGCAGCCAGATCACCGAGCTGGAGCCCTTCGATGCGGCATTTGCCCGGCTCGGCGAGCTGATCGCCGCCCTGCGCGCCGACGGCCACCGGATCGATCACGTCGATCTGGGCGGCGGTCTCGGCATCCCCTATGTCGCCTCCAACATGCCGCCGCCGCTGCCGGCCGAATACGGCGAGATCGTCCATCGGCATGTCTCCAAGCTCGGCTGCGGGGTCATCGTCGAGCCCGGCCGGCTGATCGCCGGCAACGCCGGCATGCTGGTGACCAGCGTTCTGTACGTGAAGCACAGCACCGACAAGACCTTCCTGATCGTCGACGCGGCCATGAACGACCTCATCCGCCCGACGCTCTACGAGGCCCATCACGAGATCATGGCGGTCGACGAGCCGGTTTCGGGCAGCGAGTGGGCCACCGTCGATGTCGTTGGTCCGGTGTGCGAAACGGGCGATTTCATCGCCCATGACCGGGCGCTGCCGCCGTCCGAACCCGGCGCGCTGCTCGCCATCATGTCGGCCGGCGCCTATGGCGCCGTCCAGTCATCGACCTACAATTCGCGCCTCCTGGTGCCGGAAATACTGGTCAACGGCGCGGATTTTCACGCCGTTCGCCCGCGCGGCACCTATGAGGAACTGATCGGTCTCGACGATCTGCCGCCCTGGCTTGCGGCCTAATTCACGAACGCCTGATTGGCGCCGCTTTCCTCTTTCAGTCTATCCTTCGCTTGGCATTGCCCGGAACATCCAGCCTAAGCTCTCATGACCGGGCGCACTTTGTGCACTGGATTCCGGATCGATATGATCTAGATTCAAGCTAGGTTCAGGGCGATACGACCGGGAAGGATGATTCGTTGACCGGTACCCGAGAACAGCGCGCCGGCGCGCTCCAGAAAGACGCCGGCCAGAGAACCGAGTCCGCCAGGCGGCTGATTCAGGGCGCCATTCGTCGCGCCGGTGCGGCGCTCGCCTTCGAGCGGCTGTGGCCCGCCTTGCTGCCCGCCGTGGTCGTTGTCGCCATCTTCTGCATCGTGTCGTGGTTCGGTCTGTGGATCGGCACCCCGCCGGTCCTGCGGATCGCCGGGCTCATCCTGTTCGCGATTGCCTTCGTCGCCGCGCTGTGGCCGCTGGCGCGCATCCGCTGGCCAGGCCTTGGCGAGGCGCGGCATCGGGTCGAGACCGCAACGGGCCTCGCCCACCGCCCGCTGACCGCGCTGGAAGACAATCTTGCCGGCACACACGCCGATACCGCCACCGAGCGGCTGTGGGCTGTTCACCGCCAGCGCGCCGCAGCCGGCATCGGCCGGCTGTCGGCCGGACTGCCGACGCCGCGGGTCGCCGCCCGCGATCCTTACGCGTTGCGCGCCATCGTGGTGCTTCTGTTCGTCGTGGCGCTCGCCTGGGCCGGGCCGGACTGGCAGAGCCGACTCCTGTCCGCCGCGACTCCGATCGGCGCCGACGAGGCACAAATCGCCCGCATCGACGCCTGGGTGTCGCCGCCGCGCTATACCGGGCGCCCGCCGGTGTTGTTGACCGGCGAGCGCGGAACCGACCGCACAAGCGAAGCACCCGCTCCGATCGCCGTGCCGCAGGGCTCGCAGCTGATCATCCGCGCGCCCCTGGACGCCGGCGTCGCGATCACGGCGAGATTCGGCGAGACCGAACCCGTCGCCGTGACGTCGACCGAGCCCGGCACTGCGGCTGCCGCCGCACCGGCGGAGTATCAGGTTTCTCTGGAGAAGAGCGGCACGGTCGACATCAGTCTCGACAACCATGCCGTCTTCAGCTGGACCTTCGAGGTGCTCGCTGACGGCCCGCCGTCGATCGCCTTCGCCCAGGAGCCCGATTTTACCGCCACGCAGGCGCTGCGGCTTACCTATTCGCTCAGTGACGATTACGGCGTCGTCAGCGCCGACGCCCGCTTCAGGCCGCTCGATCCAGCGCTCGCCGACGCCGATCCGCTGATCCCGCCGCCGGACTTTCCGCTGACCTTGCCGCAGTTGCGCGCCCGCACCGGCAGCGCGCAGACCATCAAGGAACTCTCCTCGCACCCCTGGGCCGGGTCCAAGGTGCGCCTTAGCCTGATCGCCCGCGACGACGCCGGCCAGGAAGGCCTGAGTGATCCGGTCGAGATCACCCTGCCGCAGCGCCGGTTCTTCGAGCCGCTGGCCCGCGCCATCGTCGAGCAGCGGCGCAATCTGGCACTCGATCGCGATGCCGTCCCGGCGGTCGCCCGCTCCCTCGACGTCCTGGCGCTGGAACCTGAAAAATACATCGATGACTACGGTGTGTTCCTGGGCATGCGCACCGCCTTCTGGCGGCTCCAGTCCGGCGACGGCAGCGAGGAGACCCTGCGCGGCATCATCGATCAGCTCTGGGACGTCGCCCTGCAGATCGAGGACGGCGACCTGTCGCTTGCCGCCGAGGACCTGCGGGCAGCCCAGGAGCGGCTCATGCAGGCGCTCGAGGACGGCGCCCCGGACGAGGAGATCGAGAAGCTGATGGCCGAACTGCGCCAGGCACTCGACGACTTCCTGCGCGAGCTGGCGCAACGCGCGCTGGAAAACCAGGATCAGGCGCAGCAGATGCCGACCGATCCGAACGCCCAGACCGTCGACCGCAATGACCTGCAGCGCCTGCTCGACGCCATCGAGAACATGGCGCGCAGCGGCGCCCGCGATTCCGCCCGCCAGATGCTGAGCGATCTGCGCAACCTTCTGGAAAACCTGCAGAACGGCCGCATGCAGCCTGGCCAGATGCAGGCCGGCCCGATGGGCGAGATGCTCGACGAGCTTGGCGACCTGATCCGCCGCCAGCAGGAGCTGATGGACCAGACATTCCAGATGGACCAGGGCCAGCAAGGCCAGGAGGGTCAACAGGGACAGCAAGGTGAGCAGGGCGACCAGCTCGGTCAGCTCGGCCAGGGCCAGGGCGAGCTGCGCGAACAGCTGCGCCAGCTCATGGAGAAGCTGAAGGAACTCGGCGGCCAGCCCGGCAATGAACTGGGACAGGCCGGCGAGGCGATGGGCGAGGCGGAACAGTCGCTCGGGCTCGGCGATACCGGCGATGCGCTGTCCGAGCAGGGCCGCGCCCTCGACAGCCTGCGCCGCGGCGCCCAGGCGATGGCCGAGGCAATGGCCCAGGGCATGGCGCAGGGCGGCCAGCCCGGCCAGCGCGGACGCCAGCGCACCGATCCCTTCGGCCGGCCCTTGCGCACCGAGGGCCCCGACTACGGCGTCACCGTCAAGGTTCCCGAAGAGATCGACGCTCAGCGCGCCCGCGAGATCCTGGAAGAGCTGCGCCGCCGGCTATCGGACCCAAGCCGCCCGCAGCTGGAAAAGAACTATCTGGAACGCCTCCTCGAGCGCTTCTGAGCGCCGGCAGGGCCTTTTCCGGTCAGATGGAAACATCTGATCGGCAAGAAATGGCTCCGCGGCCACGGTTCCAGCCAGCTCTAGTGGCCGGCGATCCGGTCGGCGTCCGAAGCCGCGGTTCCGGCGGCGGCGACGACCGTTGCCACGCGCGCGCGGATTTCGGCGAGCGTGAAGGGTTTCAGCACCACATCCTCGACGATTGCGTCCAGCCCGTGTGCGCGTTCCTGCTGATTGGCGTAACCGG
>CAJQNW010000521.1 GCA_905479765.1 uncultured Tepidamorphus sp.
GGCAGACGCTAAGCGAATGAAAAGTAGCGTAATAATCGCATCCCCAGCCGCCAACGAAATAGGATGACGGCCCATATTAATTACCGTCAGATGTAGTTTTCCATTGTATCCAGGATCTACATGTCCTGGGTTAGTCAAGAGCAATCCACCAATTGATAACCTAGACGGCGGGAAGCCGAATCCGGCAATATCGTTTGGTAATGCCAATGCCTCTTTGGTTTGCACGACTGCCATTTCGCCTTGTGCGAGAGAAAAAGATTCCGCGGGCTTGTTGGAGCCGCCATGCTCACAGTCCGGCGTGCCCGGCAAGA
This sequence comes from uncultured Tepidamorphus sp., assembly GCA_905479765.1. Lineage (GTDB taxonomy): Bacteria > Pseudomonadota > Alphaproteobacteria > Rhizobiales > Tepidamorphaceae > Microbaculum. The sequence goes on from CAJQNW010000521.1 coordinate 312, forward strand.
AAATACCACCGACCGAAAGGTCCACCGAACTCGCTTGGATCGGTGCGTCTTTTAAGACGAAGTCCACTGGATCGATATCGCTCACAAGCGGTGGTTGCGCCGCAATCAATCCGGAAATTTCCTGGTCGCTAAGAAGTGTCATCAACCTCTCCGAATTCAGATTGGCGACCACTATCGCAAAATCAGCGTGCCGGCGCCATGCTCGGTGAACAGTTCGAGCAGCACGGCGTGTGGCACCTTGCCGTTGAGAATGACCACGCCTTCGACGCCTTTTTCGACAGCCTCGATGCAGGTCTCAACCTTGGGGATCATCCCGCCGGATATGGTGCCGTCGGCGATCAGCGCGCGCGCTTCGGCCACGGTCAACTGCTTGATCAGCGTCTTGTCGGCGCCGAGCACCCCGTCGACGTCGGTGAGGAATAGCAGCCGCTTGGCGCTGAGCGCGCCGGCAACGGCACCGGCGAAACTGTCGGCGTTGACGTTGTAGGTCTCCCCATCGGGACCCGGTGAGACCGGGGCGACCACCGGGATCAGGTCTTCCTTGGAGACCATCTGCAGGACGGCCGGATTGACCTTGTCCGGCTCGCCGACGAAGCCCAGATCGACGACCTTCTCGATGTTGGAATCCGGATCGACGACGGTGCGCGTCAACTTGCGCACGGTCATCATGTTGCCGTCCTTGCCGCACAGGCCGACGGCCTTGCCGCCCTCGCGGTTGATCGACTGGACGATTTCCTTGTTGATACGGCCTGCCAGCACCATCTCGACGACCTCGACCATCGCCTTGTCGGTGACGCGCAGTCCGTCGCGGAACTCCGACTTGATGCCGAGCTTGTCCAGCATCGCGCCGATCTGCGGCCCGCCGCCATGCACGACGATCGGGTGGATGCCCGAGGTCTTGAGCAGCGTGATGTCCTTGGCGAAGGCGCGCGCCAGCTCGGGGTCGCCCATGGCATGGCCGCCATACTTCACGACGACGGTCTCCTCATCGTAGCGCAGCATGTAGGGCAGGGCTTCGGACAGGATGCGGGCCTGTTCCTGGGCGGCGGCGAGTGTGTCGTCGGTCATCGGGTCCTGGGCGTTCGTCGGGATCAAAACGTGAGAAGCGTCATATCCGACCGCGGCGCCGGGCTCAATGCGGTGGCGACACCAGCAGCCCGGCGATCTCGGCTCTCAGCTCCGCGATCCCCGTGCCCTTTTCGCTCGATGTCGCGATGATCTCGGGATAGGCGGCCGGGCGCTTGGCCAGGATGGCGCCAACTTTTGCGGTGACGTCTTCCAGCGCTTCTGTGCCGATCTTGTCGATCTTGGTCAGGATCACCTGATAGGAGACGGCGGATACGTCGAGCAACGCCATGATGCGCTCGTCGACTGCCTTGATGCCGTGCCGCGAGTCGATCAGCAGGAACACCCGGCGCAGATTGGGCCGGCCTTGCAGGTATCGCTTGATCAGCCGCGTCCACGCGTCGACCTTGCCCTTTGGCGCCGCCGCATAGCCGTAGCCGGGCATGTCGATCAGCCGCAGGTCGGCGTGCTCGCCCTCGAAGACGTTGATTTCCTGCGTGCGTCCCGGCGTGTTGGATGTGCGCGCCAGCCCGTTCTGGCCGGTCAGCGCGTTCAGGAGGCTCGACTTGCCGACATTGGAGCGTCCCGCGAAGGCGACCTCGATGCGGTCGGCAGGCGGCAGCGTCTCCAGTTGCACGACACCAAGCCGGAACACCCACGGCCGCGCGAACAGAAGCCGCCCCGCTTCGCGCAGGGCGGCATTCTTGTCGTCAGGGTCTTCTTCGGATGCGCTCATGGGCGGCTCCAGTGCCCCAATGGGGGATCGCCGGGGCTACTCGCCAGCCTCGGAACCGGCCGGCTTGCTCGGCTTCGCCTTGCTCTTGCGCTTGCGCGCCGGCTTCGGTTTCGGCTCGTCGTCATCCGAATCCGCCTCCGCGACCGCCTTGGCCGCCTTGCGCTTCTCTGCCTCGGCCTTGGTCTTCGCGGCTTCCTTCTCGGCCAGTTCGGCGCGTCTTTTGGAGCTGAAGCTCGCCAGCACGTTGCCGAAGATATCGGGCTTCACGCCCTGGCGCCGCATGATCGTGTACTGCTGCAGCACCGACAAGGTGTTGTTCCACGACCAGTAGATGACCAGGCCCGCCGGGAACGAGGCCAGCATGAATGTGAAGACCACCGGCATCCAGTTGAAGATCATCGCCTGGGTGGGATCGGGCGGCGGCGGGTTGAGCCGCATCTGGATCCACATGGTGATGCCCATGATCAGCGGCCAGGCGCCGAGCATCAGGAAGCTCGGCGGGTCCCATGGGATCAGGCCAAACAGGTTGAAGACCGTGGTGGGATCCGGTGCGGACAGGTCCTGGATCCAGCCGAAGAACGGCGCGTGCCGCATCTCGATGGTGATGTAGAGCACCTTGTAAAGCGCGAAGAACACCGGGATCTGCAGCAGCACCGGCCAGCAGCCGGCCACCGGGTTGATTTTCTCTTTCTTGTAGAGCTCCATCATGCCCTGCTGCAGCGCCATCTTGTCGTCGCCGTGCTTTGCCTTGAGCTCTTCGAGCTTTGGCTGCACCTTCTTCATGTTGGCCATAGACACATAGGACTTGTTGGCCAGCGGGAAGAAGATCAGCTTGACGATAACGGTGGTGACGAGGATCGAGACACCGAAATTGCCGAACATTTTGTAGAGGTAATCGATCAGCCAGAACATCGGCTTGGTCAGGAAGTAGAACCATCCCCAGTCGATCATCAGGTC